>DATFPD010000717.1:0-4885 GCA_035265005.1 Gemmatimonadaceae bacterium
CGGCGACCACCGAGAAGTGGTGCTCATCGCCCCGCGCGGCGACGACCTGGTGGCGCGCTACCGACTCCGCGCCGCGGACGCACGGCTCGATCAGCCCGCGCTGCGCGCGACGGGAGCGCTGCATGGCATTGCCCCCAATTCGCCGATCGACGTGGGCTTCCGGCGGCTGGGGGCCAGGCACTGCATCGCCGTCGGCGCCCGATCGTCGTGCGACTACGGGTACACCGCGGGGCGCGCGTGGGGGCTCCTGATGTACGTCTACAGCTTTCCGCCCTGGCTCACCCGGACGCTCGACGCCGGATGGATGGCCGCGCTGTGCCTGCTCCCCGGGCTGTGGGCGCGCCGGCGCTGGGAGTTCGCGCTGGCGCTCGCGGTGCTGGCGGCGGCCTTCGCCCTGTTGCCACCGCTCGCGCAGCTCCGCGCCACCGGTCCCGCAGAGTATGCGGGCGCGCTGCTCGGGCTGCTCGTGGGCGCGGCCGCGCGCCGGCTCGCCCAGTCGATCGGCGGGTTCGGTCGGACGCGGGTGCCGCGCGAGGTCAGTACGCCGCCCTGAGCGCGGTCTGCATGGACGTGCGGGTCACGCGCTCCGCCTGGCGCAGGTAGAGCTTCTCGTAGCGGCGTGTCATCGCCTCGGCGCTGAACCGCTCGTGGAAGGTGCCCTTGGCCTCGGCCGCGTAGCGCCGACGCGTCTCGGGTGAGGCGAGCAGCCCCGCGATCGCGTCGGCGAGCGCCTGCGGGTCGCGAGGCGGAACGAGGCGGCCGTTGACGTCGGATTCGATCGCCGTGCGCAGTCCGCCCACGTCGGTGGCGACGATCGGGCAGCCGGATCCCATCGCCTCGAGGATCGCCATCGGCAGACCTTCCCACTCGGACGGCAGCACGTAGAGATCGAAGACCTTGAGGAGCTGCGGCAGGTCGAGTCGCATCCCCACGAAGCGCACGCGGTCGTCCACGCCCAGCTCTCGCGCGGCGGACTTCAGCTCGGCGTCCAGCTCACCCTCGCCGGCGATGACGCAGGAGAGGTTCGGGACGCGCTGCTGGAGCACCGCCATGGCGCGCAGCAGGTGGATGAGTCCCTTCTGCGGCGTCAGGCGAGCGCCGAGCCCGATGACCGGGCCCTCGGCGGGGAGCCCGAGCTCGCGGCGCTTCGCCGCCGCGTCCACGGTCACGTTGTAGCGGCGGCCGTCGATCCCGTTCGGGATGGTGAGCAGCTTCTCCCGGGAGATCTTCTCGTACCGCACCAGGTTGGCAGACGTGTCCTCGGAGACGCCGACCACGCGATACGCGAGGTGCGAGAGCACGTGCTCGGCGAACATGTAGCGCCGCTTGTCGGGGAAGATCCGCGCGTGGTCGGTGTGCACGAGCGTCGGAACGCCGGCCAGCTTCGCGCCCAGGCCGCCATCCATGAACGCCTGCGTGTTGTGCGTGTGCACGACGTCGAAGCCCCGCTCGCGGATCAGGCGGGCGACGCGACGGAAGGCGAAGTAGTCCGGCTTCCCCGGCGGCGAGTCGAGCAGGAACACCCGGACGCCCTCGTCCTCGAGCTGGTCGGCGAGCGGTCCCTTGTTGCGGAGGCAGACCACCGCCGGCTCGAACCGCTCCCGGTCCACGTTGCGGCAGATCGTGGCGACGACCTGCTCGAGGCCGCCCATGCCGAGGTCTTCCGTAACCTGCAGGAGTCGAAGTCTGGTCATTTCAAAGAAGCGAGGGCGGGGCGCGGCTCGATGGGGTATCGCGAGCGTGGCGGCTTTCCGGTCGTCCGGGGGAATGCAAGAGCCGAGCGTCCTCCCACGTGGTCGTGCCGCATCGCGAAACGTACAGCGGCGCAACGAGTTGTGCGCTCCGCCGGGAAGCGGCCATCCGTCCGGTGCTTGTGGCGGTATGCCGACAGTGTTGCCCGGTCGCGACAGTTCGAAGGGGTGGACACCGCTGACAAGGGTGCGGCGCATGTCGACCGAGGGGCTACCAGCGCGCCGACGCTTCCGAGATTGGGTCCGGCCCAGCGCCGAACGCCAGTCCGCGCCTCCCATCCGGGACTGGACGTGGCGTTCGCGCGGCATGATCGCCTGTCGCGTGCGACATGATGTGGAGAGAGCGCCACAGAACGCGAGGATATTCGACTGCCCCAGAGCGCGTTCTGTGTCGTAACTCTTTGTAAAACATGGACATGGTCCACAGGGGCAATCGTGCCTGCTTCTTGCCTACCGGGGTGCCGCGCGCCGGACGTGGCAGTCCGGCGGCGCGGAGTTCGTCGCTCCGGGGTGGCCACTGGCTCTTCCGCTGGCCGACCCCGGGCCCGCACGTGAATACAGACAGGGAGTCGCGCCAGTGCGTTCAGAAGCGAAGCATTCAGGTCAGAACCGGAGCGCGCGTGGGTCCCGAGGCCCTACGGTCTCGGTCGTCGTCGCATCGCAGCAGCCGCGGGCGGCGCTCGATCGCTCTCTGAGCGCGCTCGTGCAGCAGTGCAGCGGCTCCGGCGCCGAGCTGGTGGTGGTGCGGGGCGGAGCCGTGCCGCCGGCGATCGTCGCGCGGAAGTCGGCGGCGAACGTGAAGTTCGTTCCCGCGGCGCCCGATACGAGCCTGGCGGAGCTGCGCGCGCTCGGCGCGAGCGCCGCGGCCGGCGACGTGGTGATCTTCGTGGACGAAGACGCCAGCGACGCGACCCTTCCCGCCCGACTGCGCGCCATCGCGTCGGGCGCGCCCGGCGGCGTGTCGCGCGCGTTGAATGCCGAGCGCGCCGAGGCGATCCGGGCGTACCTCGGCGAGGATCCGCAGGCGAGCGCGTCGGACACGACCGTCGGCGGCGTCCTTCCGTCGGCCGGCGCCAGCTTCTCCTCGTTCTCGCTCTGATCTACCTCAAGCCGCCCTGGAATAGACCGTGGTGATGCAGTCGCCGTTTCTCTCCGTCGTCGTGCCCACCCGCCAGTCGGCGGACGTCATCGCCAGGTCGCTCGAGGCGCTGCGCGCCAGCGACCTGCCGCGCGAGTGCTGGGAGCTGATCGTCGTCGACGACGCCAGCTCCGACGACTCGGCGGCGGTCGCCGCGACGCAGGCGGACGTGGTGGTTCGCCTCCCGGGCGAGCCGCGCGGCACCGCGTACGCGCTCAACCGCGGCTTCGACGTGGCGCGCGGCGAACTGGTCGCGTTCCTGAGCGCCGGCGTCTGCGTCGTGCCGGATACGCTGCGCCGCCTCGTCGCGTCGCTCGCGTCGGAGTCGGACGTGGTGGCCGTGTGCGGCACCTTCGACTGCGACACCCCGGAACCGGCGAGCCTCGTGGCGTCGTACGACGGCCTGTACGAGTCGTACGTGCGCCATCGGAGCGCTGGCGATACCGACACGCTGTGGCCGGCCTGCAGCGCGGTGCGCGCAACCGCGTTCGCGCAGGCGGGGATGTTCGACGAGTGGTGCGTCGGCCGCCCGCGGACGGCCGCCGCCGAGATGGGGCGCCGGCTTCGCGCGGTCGGCGGTCGGATCGTGCTCCGCACCGACGTCTGCGTCCGCCCGATCCGCGGGCAGACGCTCGGCCGGCTGCTCGGCGAGACGCTGCGCGACGACGGCACGCCGTCGACCGCGGCCGAATCGCCGGTGCAGGGCGCCGGGGCCCAGTTCGCCGGACGCATGCAGCGCGCGGAGTGGTGGAGCGCGGCGCTGATGGGCGGCGCCGTGGCGCTGGCCGTCCTCGCCGCCGCCGCGCACCTGCCGGCCGCCGTAGTGGGCGTGCTGGCACTGCTCGCGGCGGTGGACGTGGTGAACGGCGCGTTCTACGCGCACGTCGCGCGGCGGCGCGGCGCGGGTCACGCGATGCGCCTGGCGCCGCTGCACACGCTGCGGATGCTGTGCGCCGGCGGCGCGCTGGTCGGCGGCTGGCTCTACCGACACGTGCTCGGCGAGCGGCGCCCGAAGCCCACGATCCAGGCGTTCGCCGAGGTCGGCGTCACCACCTGGCCGCCGGTCCCGGCCCGCCGCCGCAGCGCGCCCGCGTCCGCGGCCGCCGTGGCGGCGCGCTGAGGACGCCGCCGATGACGCAGCTCCTCGTGAGCCCCCCGGGCGAGGCGCGCCACTCCGGTCCGGCCGCCGCCGGCTCCGAGGCCAGGCCGCTCTCGGTGCTGCACGTCGTCGCGCCGAGCGACGCCGGCGGCATGGAGAGCGTGGTGCGCATGCTCGCGGGCGGACTCCACGGCCGCGGGCACATGGTGCGCGTCCTCACGCTCGAGGACGCGCCGGCGCGCCCAGACCACCCGTTCGCCGCGGCGCTCGAGGCGGCCGGGGTCGAGGTCGTCCGGCTCGCGCTCCCCGCGCGCGCGTACCTGCGCGAGCGCGCGGCGGTGGCCGAGCTGTGCCGGCGCCTGCGCCCGGACGTGGTGCACATGCACGGCGAGCGCCCGGACGTGATCGACGCCGGCGTCGTCAGGCGGCTCGGCATCCCGACCGTCACCACGGCGCACGGCTTCTCCGGCGAGGGCTACCGGCGGATCGTCTACGACGCGCTGCACCGCGCCGCGCTCCGCCGCCACGACGCGGTGATCGCGGTCTCGCCGGCGCTGGTAGGCGTGCTCTCGCGGGCGGTGGGGGTGCGGCGCGAGCGCGTGCACTTCCTGCCGAACGCGTACGACGCGTCGGCGGCCGCGCCGCTCGGCCGCCGCGAGGCGCGCCGCGCGCTCGGCCTGCCTGACGAGGGGTTCGTGCTGGGTTGGGTCGGGCGCCTGAGTCCCGAGAAGGGCGCCGACGTGCTGGTGGACGCGGCCGCGAGGCTGCGGGACCTCCCGCTCACCGTGTCGGTCGTCGGCGACGGCGCCGAGCGCGCGGCGCTCCGGCAGCTGGCCGCCGAGCGCGGCATCGCCGACCGCGTCCGCTGGCACGGCATCGTGCGCGGCGTGGCGCCGC
>DATFPD010000718.1:0-4190 GCA_035265005.1 Gemmatimonadaceae bacterium
CTGCGCGAGACCGGCGCGCTGGTGCTTTTTCCCCACGCGCTCGCCGAGGCGGGGCGGCTGGTGGCGAGCGTCCGGAAGCACCCGGACGTGCTGGCCGCCGAGGTGGCCGGCTCGGTGCGGCGCCGGCGCGAGGTGATCCGCGACATCGACCTGGTCGCCGCCTGCCGCGCCTCGCCGACGCGGGTGGCGGCGTCGATCGCGCGCGTGCCCGGGGTGAAGGAGGTCGTGGGGGGCGGCGGGCGCACGCTCACCATTCGTTATGTGGACGGCACGCTGCTCGACCTGCACTGCGTCCGCCCGGAGCAGTTCGCGGTGGCCCTCTGGCGGGCCACCGGGAGCGCCGAGCACGTGACCGAGGTGCTGGCGCACGCCGCCACGCGCGGGCTGGCGGTGGTGGACGACGAGCTGCGGGACGTCGCGACCGGCGCCGCGCTCCCGACGCGCAACGAGGAGGCGTTCTTCGAGGCGTTAGGCCTCCAGTACGTCCCCCCGGAGCTGCGCGAGGCGCGCGGCGAGGTGGAGGCCGCCGGCCGCGGGGAGATCCCGCCGCTGGTGGCGCTCGACGATATCCGCGGCGTGCTGCACTGCCACTCGCAGTACTCCGACGGCGCGGCGTCGGTGGCCGAGATGGCGCGCGCCGCGCAGGCGCGGGGGTGGGGCTACCTCGGGATCTCGGACCACTCCGAGAGCGCGTTCTACGCCGGCGGCCTCAAGCGCGACGACGTGCTGCGCCAGCACGACGAGATCGACGAGGTGAACGCCGAGCTGGGGCCCGACTTCCGGGTGCTGAAGGGGATCGAGGCCGACATCCTCCCCGACGGCCGCGTCGACTACGACGACGGGCTGCTCGGCCGCTTCGACTACGTGATCGGCTCGATCCACTCCCGCTTCGGGATGGGGGAGGCGGAGATGACGGCGCGGGTGCTGCGCGCGCTCGACGACCCGCACCTAACGATCCTCGGCCACCCCACCGGGCGGCTGCTGCTGACGCGCGAGCCGTACGCGATCGACATGGAGGCGGTGATCGAGCGCGCCGGCGAGACGGGGGTGGCGATCGAGCTCAACGCCGACCCGCACCGCCTCGACCTCGACTGGCGCCTCTGCCGCCGGGCGAAGGAGCGCGGCGTGCTGGTCGAGATCGGCCCCGACGCCCACTCTACCCACGGCCTCGACAACGTCGCGATCGGCGTCGGCATCGCGCGCAAGGGCTGGCTGGAGCGCGGGAACGTGTTGAACGCGATGGACGTGGACGAGGTGCTGGGACGCGCCGCGCTGCGCCGATCGCGGGCGTAGCGGGACGCGCCCCGCGCCCCGCCATCCCGTCTCTGCGCACGACGCCCGACCTCGCGCAGTAACTCTGTCTCTTGCCCGCCCCGAAAGTCTCCCGTAGCTTCGCGGCCGCCCCCCCGCCCGGCCGTACCCACCCCACCCTCGCGGAGGCAGTACTCATGACGCAGCCGCAGCTCCAGCCCCCCGTCGACCCGACGGCGCAGACGATTGCATTCGACGCGAACGTGAGCATTCCCGGTGCGCCCGCGCCGGGTCGCTTCGTCTGGCACGACATCATGACGACCGACGCCGCCCAAACCATCGCGTTCTACACCGGACTCTTCGGGTGGACGACCGCCGAGTGGGACATGGGGCCGGCCGGGATGTACACGATGCTCCACAACGGCGCGGAGGCGATCGGCGGGGTCGGGCCGATCGATGCCGGGCAGGCCGCGCCGTCGCACTGGCAGTGCTACGTGACCGTGCGGAGCGTCGACGCGGCGGTCGAGAGCGCCGTCGCGCTCGGCGGGTCCGCGCCGTACCCCGCGACCGACATCCCCGAGGTCGGCCGCTTCGCCGTCATCGTCGACCAGAGCGGGGCGCGGATCTCACCCTTCAAGAGCCTCCCCGGCAAGGAGTCGCCGGAGAGCGAGAGCCGCCCGGTGGGCTCGTTCATCTGGTACGAGCTCCTGACGAAGGACCCGGAGAGCGCCTCGCGCTTCTACGAAGAAATCTTCGGCTGGACGCACCGCGCCGAGGACATGGGGCCGTTCGGCACGTACTACCTGTTCGCCCGCGAGGGGAAGGATCTCGCCGGGATGATGAAGATGCCCGAGGACGCGGCCGGACCGTCGCAGTGGGTGCCCTACGTCCACGTCGCCGACGTCGACGCGTCGGCGGCGCGGGTGCAGGAGCTCGGCGGCACGCTGTACGTGGCCCCGGCCGACATCCCGAACGTCGGACGCTTCTCCGTCTGCGCGGACCCGCTCGGCGCGACGTTCTCGATCTACAAGCCGCTGATGCGGTGAGCCTGTCCGCCCGAGGGCGCGCGGCGCGTAGCGCCGCGCGCCCTCGGGCGGAGAGTGCGTGCCACATACGATTCCGGTTCCAGTACTCTCATCGCATGCCCCGGCCTCGTCAGTCCGCCGCCCGCGTCCGCCCCAGCGCCGCCCCGAAGCGCGCGCCCCGGCGCGCCTCGAAGCCCACTCCCGAGCGGGCCGCCGAGCTGTACGAGCGGCTGAGCCGCACCCATCCCGACGCGCACTGCGAGCTCGACTACCAGACGCCGCTCCAGCTCCTCGTCGCGACGATCCTCAGCGCGCAGTGCACCGACAAGCGCGTGAACATGGTCACACCCGCGCTGTTCGCCGAGTTCCCCACCGCGCGCGCGCTCGCGGCCGCGGCGCCGGCGCGCGTGGAGGAGCTCGTCAAGAGCACCGGCTTCTTCCGGAACAAGGCGAAGAGCATCATGGGGATGGCCGCCGCGCTCGAGGCGGGGCACGGCGGCGAGGTGCCGCGCACGATGGAGGAGCTGCTGCGCCTCCCGGGGGTCGGCCGCAAGACGGCCAACGTCATCCTCGGCAACGCGTTCGGCGCCAACGAGGGCGTGGTCGTCGACACCCACGTCGGCCGCCTCGCCGGCCGGCTGGGCCTAACGCGGGAGACCGACCCGGTCAAGGTCGAGCAGGCGCTGATGGCGCTCTTCCCGCGCGACCGCTGGACGATGCTGGCGCACCTCCTGATCTTCCACGGCCGCCGCGTCTGCGACGCCCGCAAGCCGAAGTGCGCCGACTGCCCGCTGAGCGACATCTGCCCGTCGTCGGCGGCCGCCCGCTGAGCGGGACGGCGCGCGGCACGCGATGAGCTTCCTCGCGAGCGTCGCCCCGAAGTCGTCGCTGGCGGGCGAGGAGTTCCCCTTCTCCGTCCCCGCGGTGGCCACCCTCGAGCGTCTCGACTGCTCGGCGCGGGTGACGTTCTTCGTCGGGGAGAACGGCTCCGGGAAGTCCACGCTGCTGGAGGCGATCGCGGCCGCCGCCGGCCTGCCGGTGGTGGGGAGCGAGAGCGTGGACGCCGACGCGACGCTCGGCGCGCAGCGCGCGCTCGCGCGGAAGCTCAAGCTGGCGTGGCGGCGCCCCACCCACCGCGGCTTCTTCCTCCGCGCCGAGGACTTCTTCGGCTTCGCCAAGTACCTGTCGAAGCTGCGCGCCGAGCTGCTCCAGCGGCTCGAGGAAATCGACGTCGAGTACGCCGACCGCTCGGCGCACGCGCGCGGACTCGCCGCCGGCCCGGTGGCCGGGTCGCTGCGCGACATGGAGCGGCGCTACGGCGTGAACCTCGACGCGAACTCGCACGGCGAGAGCTTCCTGCACCTCTTCCGCAACCGCTTCGTCCCGGGCGGCCTCTACCTGCTGGACGAGCCCGAGGCGCCGCTCTCCCCGCAGAGCCAGCTCGGCCTCATGGCGATGATGGACGACATGCTGCGCGAGGACGCCCAGTTCATCGTCGCGACCCACTCGCCGATCCTGCTCGCCTTTCCCGGCGCGCGGATCTACACCTTCGACGACCCGCCCGTGCGGGAGGTGGCGTACGAGGAGCTGGAGAGCGTGAACCTGACGCGGGCGTTTCTGAACGAGCCGGAGCGGTACTTACGCCACCTGGTGGGGAGAGAGGAGGATGGAGGGATGAAGGGATGATCGACCAGCCCGTCATTCCCGCGCGCGCGGGAATGACGGGCGCTTACACACCCGCTGCCGGTCGTCCGCAGGGTGGTGGGTCAGTTCGAGGGCAGGCGCCGCGACGGCAACGGCGACGGCAACGGCAACGGCAACGGCAACGGCAACGGCATTTTGACAGGATGGACAGGATGGTGAACAGGATGCGGGCCCCGGGAGGCGAGCTCTCCCGGGGCCCGCATCCTGTTC
>DATFPD010000719.1:0-16806 GCA_035265005.1 Gemmatimonadaceae bacterium
CATCGGCGGCATGATCCCCGGCAGCCCCATCGACGCGCGCACGGCGCGCCAGAGCGGCCCGCGGCGGTGCACGTGCGCCTCCGACCGCGTCAGGCTCGCCGAGACGCAGAAGTAGCCCTTCCACAGGTCCTCGATCCCGCCCTGGCCCACCGCGCCCTCGATCAGCCGCGCCAGGCGGTCGCCCCGGAGCACCGACAGCAGCGGGAGCGTGAAGTCGCCGAACGGGTTGCCGGCGTTGATCACCACGCCGCGCGCGTACATCTCCTCGGCCGGCAGCTCCATCGACACGCCGACCGCGATCAGCGCGCCGACGCTGGTGCCGCACGCCACGTCGAACGTCACGCCGAGCTCCTCCAGCACCTTCAGCACGCCGATGTAGGCGTTGCCGCGCGCGCCGCCGCCGGCCAGCACCAGCGCCAGCGCGTTCCCGGTGAGCATCCGCGCCACGCGGGCGAAGTCGCGCGGGTCGCCGGCGCGCACGTGCAGGTGCTGGCGCACCTCTCGCGCCCGGAGCCACCGGCGCGTGTTGCGCGGCGGCGGCGCCCCGCGGCGGTGGACCAGCAGGAGCGTGATGTCCATCGACGCCGGGCGCACGCCGGCGAGCGCCGCCAGCTCGAACGGGCCCGGCTCCGGCGCGTCGCTCGCGTTGGCGCAGAGGATCACCTTGTCGGCGTGGCGCACCGCCCACTCCGCGGCGCGGGCGTCGCCGAACGGGCAGCTCAGCAGCACCACGTCGTGGTCGCGCTCCATGCGCTCCAGCCGCTCGACCGCGGCGCCGCCGTCGCCGTTCGCGCCCGCGCCGCCGGCGTTCTTGTGCGCCGGCGCGAGCGACGCCGCGTCGGCGAGCACCACGCGACCGCACGCCGTCAGGTGCTCGGCCAGCCGCTCGGCGAGGCGGGTGTCCGGGAGTCCCTCGGCGACCGGGATGAGCGCCATGGTGCGGCTGCCGGGGCGGCGCGGCCGCCGGTCGTACGACTGGTGCAGGCGCTGCGCGAGCACGCGGAGCAGCGACGCCAGCAGCGCCGGGTCCGAGCGGCTCAGCGCGCGGAACGCCGAGGCGGAGATGCGCACCAGCACCGAATCGCGGGCGGCCCGCACGGCGGCGGTGCGCGGCTCGCCCGTGAGCAGCGCCAGCTCGCCCACGCTCTCCCCCGGCATCACCTGCCCGACGACGGTCTCGCGCCCGCGCGGGTCGCGGACGACCGCCTCCAGGCGCCCGCTCACCAGGACGTACATGCTGTCCCCGGGGTCGCCGGCGTCGAACAGCCACTCGTGCACGCCCAGCTCGCGCCACTCGAGGTCGTGCTCGAGGGCGCTCGGGATCGCGACCGGGCGACCCGTCTCGCGGTCGAACACGCCTGACAGCAGCTGGCTGAGGAAGCCGGCGGGGGCCGCCTTGTGGAGCTCGGCCGTGCGGCCGGTGAGGGTCGGCTCGGAGTCGCCGAGTCGTGGGTGCATCGTGAGGTCGGTGAGTCGATGAATCAGTGCGTCGTCAGGCTCGGCCGCGGGACGGCCGTGCTGTGTCGGCGGATGCTCCGGCCGCGCGCGCGCACGTCGCGGCGGCGGCGGAGGAAGTTCCTCGCCACGAACGCCCAGTTCTCGAGCGTCAGCGGGCAGAGGCAGACCAGCAGCTCGCCGTCGAGGTGGCCGGCGTTCGCCGTCTCGAAGAAGCGGACGTCCGCGTCGGCGCGCCGCCGCTCATCGATCGGCGCCGTCCCGGGTCGCAGGCGCATGGCGCCGGGGCGCGCCACCACGCCCCGCGCCGGCTGCCAGGCGTCGCCGAATCGCCGGCGCGCGAGAAAGTCGATGTAGGCGGCCGTGTCGGCCGGGGTGGGCTGGTCCCGCCGCGGCCAGAACACCCCGAGGTTCCGGGAGAGCAGCGCGTAGCTCTTGTAGCTCAGGGCGCCGAACAGCCAGTCCACCCGCTCGTGCGGGCGGCGCAGCTTCGCCCGGAGGAAAAGGCGGACGCCCAGCGCGAGCGGCAGGTTCTGCCGCCGGTAGCGCTCGTCGACCACCACCAGCCCGGTGTACATGACCGTGGACGATCGGCCCTCGTGGCGCACGCGGTACACGTCGACGCCGGTCATCCCCACGAGCGCCCCGCCGCCGGCGCGGTAGAGCGCGATCTCGGGGAGCGAGCTGACCCGCTCCTCCAGCTGCGCGCGCGGGTAGTCGTAGTAGCGCGTGTAGAGGGCCCAGATGTCGTCGCGCTGCGCCGGCGTCAGCGCCGCCGACGGGAGGAGCTGGATGTCGACGGGCTCGCGCGGCAGGAGCAGCAGGGCGCGCGCGGTGCTGCGGCGCGGGGGATGCGTGGTGGGCGGCATTGGCACGGGCCTCGTCGTCAGGCGGGCCGATTCGTCGTCAGGCTCGGCCGGCGGACGGACGCGCTGTGGCGGCGGATGCTCCGCCCCCGCGCGCGCACGTCGCGCTGGCGGCGGGCGACGCTCCCCAGCGCGTGCGCCCAGTTCTGGACGGTCAGCGGGCAGAGGCAGACGAGCATGTCGCCCTCGCGGTGCCCGGCGTTGACCGTGTCGAAGAAGCGCACGTCGGCGTCGGCCGCCAGGAGCCGGTCGTCCACCGGCGCGGTCTCCGGCCGCAGGCGCTTTCCGCCGGACCGCCCGACGACCCCGAGCGCCGGCCGCCAGGCGTCGCCGTACCGGTCCCGCGCCAGCTGATCCATGTACGCGGCCGCGCCCGCCGGCGTCGCCCGGTCGCGGCGCGGCCAGTACTCGGCGAAGTTGCGCGGCAGGAGGACGTAGCTCCTGTAGCTGAAGGTGTCGAACAGCCAGTCCACGGGCTCGAGCGGGCGCCGGAGCTTCGTCCGGATGAAGAGGCGGACGCCTAACCGCAGCGGCAGGTTCTGGCGGCGGTAGCGTTCGTCCACCACGACGCTGGACGTGAAGATCACCGTGCGCGGTCGGCCGGCGCGCCGCACCCGGTAGACGTCGAAGCTGGTCACGCCGACCACCTCGCCGCCCGCGGTGCGGAAGAGGGCGATTTCCGGGAGCTCGCCCAGCTTGCGCTCGAAGTCCGGCCGCGCGGTGTCGACGTAGCGCGTGGTGACCGACCAGACGCCGTCGAGCTGCGCCGGCGTCAGCGCGGCCGACGGCAGCACCTCGATGCGCACCGGCTCCTTCGGCAGCATCAGGATCGTCCGCGCGGTGCTGCGGCGCGGGGCCCGCGGGTTGGATGGCATCACGCGGGCGTGTGCGTCGTCAGGCTCGGCCGGATCGCGGCGCCGTGCCGGCGCATGCTCCGCCCGCGGGCGCGCACGTCGCGGCGGCGGCGGACGAAGTTCTTCGCCACGTGCGTCCAGTTCGCGAGCGTCATCGGGCAGAGGCAGAGGAGCATCTCGCCCTTGCGGTGGCCGGCGTTCGCGCTCTCGAAGAACGCGATGTCCGGGTCGGCCCGGCGCCGCTCGTCGATCGGCGCGGTCTCGGGCCTGAGCGGGGTGCTCACGCCGACGACGCCCCGCGCCGGCTGCCAGTCCTCGCCGAACCGCGCGCGGCCGAGGAAGTCCATGTACGCGGCGGTGGCGGGCGGCGTGGGCTGGTCCCGCCGCGGCCAGAACTCGGCCAGGTTGCGCGGCAGCAGCGCGTAGCTCTTGTAGCTGGCGGCGCCGAAGAGCCAGTCCACGCGCTCGAATGGGCGGCGCAGCTTGGCGCGGAGGAAGAGCCGGACGCCGAGCACGAGCGGGAGGTTCTGCCGCCGGTACCGCTCGTCCACCAGCAGCGGCCCCGTGTACATGACGGTCGTCGAGCGGCCGTCGTGGCGCACCCGCTGGACGTCGACGCCGGCCAGGCCGACGAGGGTGCCCTCCCTGGTGCGAAAGAGCGCCACCTCGGGCAATTGCCGGACGCGCTGCTCGAAGCCCTCGGCCCGAGCCTCGAAGTACCGCGAATAGAGCCCCCAGATCGCACCGATGTCTGCCGGCGTCAGACGCGTCGTCGGCAGCAGGGCGATGTCGACCGGTTCGCGCGGCAGCAGGAGCAGCGAGCGCGCGGTACTGCGGCGGGGCGGCGGCGGCGACGGCATGGGCGGCATGCGGACGAGTACGGCGGAGTGCCCAAAGTGGGGAGGAGGGCGGCGGGGCGCCAGAGCGATCGGTCGTTTCGTCCGAAATCTGGCTCACGGGGCTGACCCCGGGGCGGGGACAATCGTCAGATTGGAGAGAGCGGGCACGGGGCGACAGTTGCTTCGTGACCCGCGACACCATTTCATCCAGTCTCGCCGTCTGCACCGCCGCATGCCATCGAACCATCGCTCGCCGCGCGGTATCCAGGAGTGGACGAGGGGCGCGCTGCTCGTCGCGTCGGTCGCGGCGTCGGCGCACGTCGCCGGCGCGCAGCAGCAGCCGGCGCGCGCCGCGCCCGCGGGCGCGCAGCCGGACGCCTCGCGCGTGGTCGCGCTCGACACGACGCTGATCCCGCCGATGGTGCCGCGCGAGTTCCGCGGCGTGTGGATCTCGCCGGCGGACGGCGGGGACTGGCCGTCGCGCCCCGGGCTCTCGGCCGAGCGGCAGCAGGCGGAGCTCGTGGCGCTCATCGAGCGGGCGCGGGCGATCGGGCTGAACGCGGTGATCTTCCACGTGCGGCTGAGCGGCGACGCGCTGTACCCCACGTCGCTCGCGCCGTGGTCGCAGAAGCTCGCCGGGACGCAGGGCGTCGCGCCCGGCTACGACCCGCTGGCGCTGGTGGTGCGCGAGGCGCACGCGCGCGGGCTGCAGGTGCACGCCTGGTTCAACCCCTTCCGCGCCTCGCTCGACGGCGGCATCAAGGCGGCGCCCAACCACGTCACGCGTGCGCACCCGGCGTGGGTCGTGCGCTACGGGCCGCAGCAGTGGATCGACCCCGGCATCCCCGCGGCGCGGGAGGCCGTGGTCGCGTCGGTGCTCGAGGTCGTGCAGCGCTACGACATCGACGGCGTCCACCTGGACGACTACTTCTACCCGTACCGCGAGACGAAGACGTTCACGCACCGGGTGGGGAAGGGGAAGCGCCGCCACACGGTGAGCGTGACGCGCGAGCTGGACTTCCCGGACGCCGCCTCCTGGCGCCGCCACGGGCTGAGCGGGAAGTGGAAGAGCCGCGACGACTGGCGCCGCCACAACATCGACGACTTCATCGAGACGCTCTACCGCCGCGTCCACGGGGCGAAGCCGTGGCTGCTGGTGGGGGTGAGCCCGTTCGGCATCTGGCGCCCCGGCACGCCGGCCGGCATCCAGGGGCTGGACTCCTATCGCGAGATCTACGCCGACTCGCGGAAGTGGCTGCGCGAGGGGTGGGTGGACTACATGGCGCCGCAGCTCTACTGGGAGCTCGACGGCCCGCAGAACCGCTTCCGCGCGCTCGACGCCTGGTGGCGCGCGCAGAACCCGCACGGCCGCCACCTCTGGCCGGGCCTCCTCACGATGGGCTCGGCGGGTCGCGCGGCGTGGGCGCCTGACGAGATCCCGCGCCAGATCGCCGTGCTCCGCGGCGGGCGCGAGGGGACCGTGGAGGCCAACGGCCACATCCACTTCCGCATCGCCTCGCTCGCCGCCGGCCGCGACCCGCTGGCCGCCGCGCTGGGCGAGCGCCTGGTGGCCGAGGACTACCGCGCGACCGCGCTGGTCCCGGAGGCGCCGTGGTTAGGCGGCGCCGCGCCCGCCCCGCCGGTCGCGCAGCTCGCCGCCGCCGCCGACAGCGGCGCCCCGCCGCTCCTGCTGCTCGGCGTCCGCGACAGCACGCCGCTCGCCTGGTGGGTGGTGCAGACGCGCGGCGCGGTCGACGGCCGGTGGACGACGTCGGTGATCCCGGCGACGACGCGCCAGCTGGTGCTCCCCGACGGCGCGGCGACGCCCGACCTGGTGGTGGTCCGGGCGATCGACCGCGTGGGGCAGGCGAGCGCCCGGACGGACGTGTTCCTCGGCGCGGCGGCGGCGGCAGGCGCCGGCAAGGTGGCCCGGCCGGCGACGGCCGTGGTGGGGGTGCCGTTGACGGGGCGGTGACGGGGGGGCGTATCGTGGCGGCGACGATGCCGTGCAGTGTGAGGCCGCCGGATTGGCGGCGCACCCCACGGCGGCAACCCCACCGCGATGCGTTCGAACCGGTTCGACCCAGAACGACACCACCGCCGGTCGATCCGGGTGGAGGGTTACGATTACGCGCGTCCAGGCGCGTATTTCGTGACGATTTGCACGCACGGCCGCGTGCATGTGTTCGGCGAGGTCGTGCGCGGTAAGGTGCGGCCCAGCGCGGCGGGACGCGTTGCCGATGCCGCGTGGCGCGCGTTGCCGGCGCATCACCCCGGCGTGTGGGCGGATGCGTTCGTCGTGATGCCCGATCACGTGCACGCGATCGTGGTGATCGGCGAATCGGCCACGTGTAGTCCGAACGTCACAGGGGCGACGCCTGCGTCGCCCCCGCCGTCGCCGTCCCCGCCGTCGCCGCCGTCGCCGCCGTCGCCGCCGTCGCCGTCCCCGCGGTCCAGCGGGCCGCCGTCGAGCGCGCATCCGTACGTCACGCCAGTCGCCGGCCGGCGACGGCGGTTGGTCCCACGTGGTCCCGTGCGTGGCGGGTTGGGTGCGATCGTGGGATCGTACAAGGCGTCCGTTACGCGCACCGTACGCGCGGCGGGCGTCAGCGGAGCCGGCCCGTTGTGGCAGCGGAATTACCACGCGTGGATCATCCGCGACGAACGGATGCTGCGCGCCGTACGCCGATACATCGAGCTGAATCCCGCGCGATGGTCCGAGCACCACCGCCGATGACGTGGGCCGGGTGCGGCCCGGGCAGCTGTGGCAACCGCGGCAATGCAGCAACGGCGACGGCGGGGGCGACGCAGGCGTCGCCCCTGGCGGGCGGGGTGCACGTTGGGCGATCGGCGACCCGCGACCATCCGCCATCGGCGCACCCTATTGCATTCCGCCGCCCCCGCCGCAATCTTCCCCTCTAACACAGAGGGGAATCCCATGCTCCATCCCGACGGCGGGCTCCTGCGCGGCACCCTGGACGTCCTCATCCTCAAGGCCCTCTCCTGGGGCCCGCGCCACGGCTACGCCGTCGCCGAATGGATCAAGACCATCACCGACCAGGACATCCTCGTCGAGGAGGGGCCGCTCTACACCGCGCTCCACCGGCTCGAGAAGCAGGGGCTCCTCACCGCCGAGTGGGGGTTCTCCGAGAACAACCGCAAGGCCAAGTACTACGCCCTGAGCCGGCCCGGGCGGCAGCAGCTCCGCAGCGAGATGTCGAGCTGGGAGCGATACGCCCGCGCCGTCACCAAGGCGCTCGCCGCCGCCGACCCGCTCCCCGCCTGAGCGGCCCCCGCCCATGCGCCGCGTCTTCCGCGTCGGCACCGGCCGCACGCACGTCGCCCGCGAGGTGGACGACGAGCTGCGCTTCCACCTCGAGCTGCGCGCGCAGCGGCTGATCGCCGCCGGCATGCCCCCCGAGCTCGCGCGCGCCGAGGCGCTGCGCCAGTTCGGCGACGTCGACGCCGTGCGCGAGTCCTGCGTCACCCTGGACGAGGAACGAGAACGAGCCATGGCCCGCACCAACCTGCTCGCCGAGCTGCGCCAGGACGTCGCCTACGCGCTGCGCACCCTCCGCCGGAACGCCGGCTTCACCGCCGTCGTCGCCCTCACGTTAGGCCTCGGCATCGGCGCCAACTCGGCGATCTTCACCCTGGTCAACGCCGTCATCCTGCGCCCGCTGGACGTGCGCGAGCCCGGCCGGCTGGTCGCCATCGGGAACCCGTCGCACGTCAGCTCGCTGTCGCAGGGCTCGCCGCGCACCGACCTGATCTCGTACCCGATGTACCGCGACCTGCGCGAGCGCGGCACGGCGCTCGTCACCGGGCTCCTGGCCTCGGGCCGCACCGGCCAGCTGGACATGCGCGCGGCGCGCGACTCCGCCGCCGCCGCTCCGGCGGGCGGCGCGGGCGAGGCCGAGCATCCACGCGGGCGCCTGGTGTCGGGCAACTACTTCAGCGTGCTCGGCGTGCCGGCGCAGGTCGGGCGGACCTTCGACGGCAGCGAGGACGCCGCCGTCGGCGCGTCGCCGGTCGTCGTGATCAGCGACGGCTACTGGACGCGACGCTTCGGCCGCGACCCGCGCGTGATCGGCCGGACGATCACCCTCAACGGCGCCGGCTTCACGATCATCGGCGTCGCGCGGCCGGGCTTCGACGGGGAGATCGTCGGGCAGCGCACCGAGATCTGGATCCCGGTCACGATGCAGGAGGTCCTCGCGCCCCATCGCCGAGCGCTCCAGGACCGCGGCACCTCGTTCCTGCTGCTGCTCGGCCGGATGGCCCCGGGCGTCACCCTGCCGCAGGCCACCGAGGGGTTCGGCGTGCTCGTCCGCCGGATCCTCGAGGAGAACGCGCCGGCCAACCAGCCCGCGGCCCGCGAGGCCGCGCGTCGCGAGGACGTCTACGTGTCGTCAGGCGCCCGCGGCTTCTCCCGGGTCCGCAGCACCTACGCCGCGCCGCTGTTCACGCTGATGGTCGGCGTCGGCATCCTGCTCCTGATCATCTGCGCCAACGTCGCCAACCTGATGCTGGCGCGCGCCGTGGCGCGCTCGCGCGAGATCGGCATCCGCCTGGCGATCGGCGCCGGCCGCGGGCGCCTGGTGCGGCAGCTGCTGACCGAGAGCCTCGTGCTCGCGCTGCTGGGGGCCGGCACCGGGCTGGCCGTCGCGTGGTGGGGGAGCCGCCTGCTGCTCACCCTGGCCGCCGACGGCGCCGGGACGATCCCGCTCGACCTCGCGCTCGACCTGCCCGTGGTGTCGTTCACCGCGCTGCTGTCGGTGCTCGCCGTGGCGCTGTTCGGCCTCGTGCCCGCGCTCCGCGCCTCGTCGGTCGACCTGGCGTCCACCATCCGCGCCAACTCCCGCGCGGTCGGCGACCGGTCGTTCGGCACCCGCGCCGGCGGCAGCTCGGGCGGGCGCGTGCTCATCCCGGCGCAGGTGGCGCTGTCGCTCGTGCTGCTGGTGGGCGCGGCGCTGCTGGTGCGAAGCCTCCGCAGCGTGCAGGACGCCGACGTCGGACTCGACCGCGACCATCTCCTGATCGTCGGCGTGGACGCGCCGGCCTCCGGCTACCGGGGCGAGCGCCTGACGACGCTCACCCAGCAGCTGAGCGAGCGCCTGGCGCGGATCCCCGGCGTCGTCGCCGTCAGCTTCTCCGAGAACGGCATCTTCAGCGGCACCGAGTCCAACACCACCCTCCAGGTCTCCGGCTTCACGCCCCGCGCGGCGGAGGACACGATCGCCTACTACGACCAGGTCGGCCCGGGCTACGCTCACGCCATCGGCGGCCGGCTGGTGCAGGGGCGCGACTTCACGACGCAGGACCGCGCGGGCACGGAGTGGGTGGCCCTGGTGAACGAGACCATGGCGCGGTTCTACTTCCCGGACGGCTCCGCCCTCGGCCGCACCGTGACGATCGACGACTCGGTCACGTCCCAGATCGTCGGCGTGCTGGCGGACACCAAGGACCACGACCTCACGGTCCCGCCGGTGCGGCGGATGTACCTGGCGTACCAGCAGCGCCCGCAGGGCGACCCGGGGACGCTGAACTTCGAGGTGCGGACGGCGGGCGACCCGGCGGCGCTGGTGTCGAGCGTGCGGCGCGAGATCCGGGCGCAGGACCCGGCGCTGGCGATCTACGACATCAACCCACTGTCCCTGCTGATGCGCCAGTCGATCCGCGAGGAGCGCCTCCTCGCCCGCCTGGCGACGGGCTTCGGCGCGCTGGCGCTGCTGCTGGCGGCGGTGGGGCTCTACGGCGTCATGACCTACGCGATCACCCGCCGCACGAACGAGATCGGCCTCCGCGTCGCCCTCGGCGCCCAGCGCCGCAACGTGATCGCGATGATTCTGGGCGACGCCTTCGAGCTGGTCGCGCTCGGCGCTCTCGTCGGCGTCCCGCTCGCCCTGGCCGCCGCGCGCCTCCTCCGCAACCAGCTCCACGGCGTCGGCACGACGGACCCGATCGCGATCGCCGTCGCCCTGCTCGTCCTCGGCGCCAGCGCCGCGGCCGCGGCATGGCTGCCGGCGATGCGCGCGGCGCGCATGGACCCGCTGCTGGCGCTCAGGTCGGAGTGAGCTACGACGGCAACGGCAACGGCATTTTGACAGGATGAACAGGATGTGAACAGGATGACGGCCGCTCGGGAGGCCTCCCGACGCACTGCATCCTGTTCACCATCCTGTTCATCCTGTTCATCCTGTTCATCCTGTCAAAATGCCGTTGCCGTTGCCGCCGCGGTCACTTCGGATCCAGCTTCCTCCCCGCGTTCAGCGAATCCCAGTTCAGCATCGCGTTGAACACCAGGAAGTAGCTCCCGACCGTCGACCCGCGGTAGATCGGGTTGTTGGCGAACAGCACCACGTGCCCCTTGTCGAACGGGACGTCGACGACGACCGGGCGCTGGGCGACGTCGCTGCCGCCGTCGAGCAGGCCGGAGACGAGCAGGTCGCGCTGGTCGCTCCAGCGGAGCGCGACGCGCGGGCGCTGGTCGGGCGGGATGATGTTGAGCGGGTTGCGGAGCATGTCGTCGGTCACCGGCGGCGTCTGCCAGGGCTGGACCGACACGCGCGCCGGCGCCTCGTACTTGGGGTCGAGCGCCGGGCGCCCCTGCGGCACGTCCGGGTCGTCGGCGGTGCCGCGGCCGGTCGGGCGGCTGCCGCCTAACGCATCGCCGAAGCGGCCGAAGCGCCCGCCGCCGCGGGTGCTGCTGACGCTGAAGCTCTCGCCGTCCTCGCTGTAGAGCGCGAGGCTGTCCTTGATCCCGTAGGTGAGCGGGCTCGCGTTGTCCACCACCCGCGAGCGCAGCAGGCTCCCCACCACGCGGAGCCGCGGCGGCTGGTTGACCGACACGCCGCCGGCCAGGCCGAAGGTCACCGCGAACTCGGCCGTGTTCGACACCCCCACCAGCACGCCCCCCTTCGACACGAATCGCTCGAGGTTCGCCACCCCCTGCCACCCCATCCCGGGGCGGATGTCGTCCGTCTGCGCCAGCGTGCCGATGTTCGGCGTCTCGGGCGTGGTCTTCCACGGCATCGGGTTGCGGTACATCGGCAGCCCCTGCACGATCTGCTGCACCGTGCCGCCGGCGGGCGGGAAGAGGATCACGTCGTACTTCGCGTTCAGGTCGTCGGTCTTCGCGAGCTCCTGCACGCTGATGTAGTCGAACGGGATCGACAGCGCGTCGAACGCCTGACGCCACCACCCTTCGGTCTGGGTGCTGATCCAGGTGTGCATGATCGCGACCCGGGCCGCGCGCGCCGGGTGCGTCTTCACCTGCGGCGCGGACGCGAGCGCGTAGGCCCGCACGCCCAGCTCCGACGCCGCCTGCTGGAGCGCCGCCGCCGGCACGTTGCGCACGATGAACGACCCGCGCGCGAACTTCTGCCCCGCCGCCTCGAACGGCTCCTCGGCGGCCTGGAAGTCGGCGTCCCTCAGCCGGTAGCGCAGCGTGGCGAGCGCGTTGTCGCCGTTGTGATTGATCGCGTACACGCCCCCCGAGCCCGTCACGCCGCCGGGCGCCCGGATCTCGCCCTCCACCCGCGCCATCGCGACCTCCAGCACCGCCGGGTCGGTCACCCGCACCGCCTGCACGCCGAAGCCCTCGGGGAAGGTCCAGCCGGTGTCGTCGTACGGGTTCTTCTGCGGCTCGTTCGGGCTCCAGTACTGGTAGTCCAGCAGCGCGTCCGCGATGCGCGAGTACGGCTGGTCCATGCGGATGATGTAGCTGCCCGCCGGGAAGGAACGGGAAGGGGGAAGGGGGATGGGGGATGTATCCCTCCGCGTGCGTGCGGTGTCCCTCGCGCCGCCGACGCCGTGGGGCTGTTGTCCCCCGTCCCCCATCCCCCTTCCCGCCCTTACGCTGAACTCGCGCGTCGCCCGCGAGATCTCCACGCGCTGCTTCTGGAGCACGCGCAGCAGCTCGGCCTGCGCGCCGGGGCGCGGGTCGTTCGCCGGCAGCACGTACGCCGCCGGCCCCTCGGTGCGCGGCTTCTGGATCGAGCGCTTGCTCTTCTCCCAGAAGTTCTGGAGGAACTGCCGCCGGTTGTTGGCGAAGTAGCTCAGCGAGACGAGGAGCCCCGTCTGCTCGTAGTTGTTGTTGTTCCGCAGCGACCACATCACGCGCGGCAGCGGCGGGTTCTGCCGGTACCAGGTGCGCGCGGTCTCGTTCGGCGAGAGGGTGCGCTCCACCGTCTCCGCCGTGCCGCCGTTGCCGAAGGTCTCGTACAGCCGGCTGACGCCGTTGTGCGTCGCCGCGATGAACATGAGGTAGCCCGGCGACCACGTGTCGAAGTTGCCGTGCGTGTAGACGCCCGGCATCCCCATCCGCGTCATCTCCTGCACGTTGTGCCAGCCGAGCATCTGCCACTCGTTCGTGAGCAGCGGGTCGAGCCAGGCGTTGTACGGGCCGTCGCCGACGGTGTTGTCGTAGAGGTACGACCCGGACTCGTGCAGGTCGTGCAGCACCTGCGCCTTCCAGTCCACGAACGTGTTCAGCACGTTCTGCGTCAGCTTGAGCGTCATCCCCATCGCGTCGCGGTTGTTGTCGTGCGCGACGTACTTCCCCCAGTACAGCAGGTTGGGGTAGGTCTCGCCGGGGTGCGCCATGTGCCAGCGGAAGACGTCCACCAGCCGGTCGCGCCCGTCCACCTCGACGATCGGCGTGATGAGCGTGATCAGCTTCTCGCGGATGTTCCGGATGTACGGGCTCTCGTCCACCGCCAGGCGGTAGGCCAGCTCCATCAGCGCGGTGGGCGCGCCGGACTCCGGCGAGTGGATGGTGCCGGTGATGTAGTAGACCGGCGTCGCGCTGGCGATGATCGGCTCGGCGCGCGCGTCGTCCAGCTTCAGCGTGCGCGGGTCGGCGAGCTGCGCCAGCTTGGCCCGGTTCGCGTCCAGGTTCGCCAGCAGCGACTCCGAGGCGACGGCGACCGCGAGCATCTCGCGCCCCTCCTCGGTGGTGCCGATGGTGTACACGCGCACCCGCGGGCTCGACTTCGCCAGCAGCCGCATGTACGCGTACACGTCCTTCGAGTACGGCAGGTTGTTGCGCGCGCCCGCGATGTCGCCGAGCACCGCCTTCGGCGTCGGCACGGTCTTCGACGCCGGGAGGTAGTCCACCAGCGGCGAGAGGAAGAACGGCTCGGTCGTGTACTCGCGGATCTTCCGCGTGTACTCCTCGTCGATCGGCTGGTTGGGGTCGCGCCCGGGCTTGGCGAAGGCCAGCTCGTCCTCGCGCTGCGCGCCCGCGGACGGCGCGCGCGGCCCGGGCGACGCGCCGTTGCGCTGCGCGCGGGCGTCGGACGCGGACAGGAGGACGGACGCCAACATCGTGGCGAGCGCGAACGTGCGATGCTTCATGACGCTCCTCGTGACGGGGGTGGTGGGGCGCGAAGCTAGGGCCGCGCGCACCGGCGGGCAACGGCGCGCCCGCGCCGCGTTCCCGCTCCCGGCGCGCCGCACGCGGGGATACCTTCCCGGCTGATCCCCCCGGATCCCAGGGAGGATGAGCACATGCTCTGGCGCCATACATCTACGCTCGCCCTGCTCCTGACGCTGGCGCCCGCGCGGCCGGCCGCCGCGCAGGGGGTGACGCACGCCGACACGCTGCGGTCCCTCGAGGCCGGTGGCGGCACGACGTGCGTGACGACGACCGCCGGCGCCGCCTACTGCTGGGGCGCGATCGGGGACGGGCGGGGCACCATCCACCGGGTGGTCGGGCTCGACGGCCGCCCGGTGCGCGCGCAGTCCGTCGCCGCCTGGGGCGGCAGCATCTGCGCCCTCACGCACGACGGCGAGGCCTGGTGCGAGCCCTCGATCACCGGCGGCTGGATCGACTCCGCCGGCGCCGATCTCACCCTCGCCGCCCCGTGCGTCCGCGGTGCCTGCGTGACCCGGCTGCCGATGCGAGGCGCACTTCCCGCGCAGCCGCTGCGCACGGTCGCGGCCGGCCCCCTGCACGCCTGCGCGCTCGCGGCGAACGGCGCCGCGTTCTGCTGGGGGCGGAACCACATGGGGCAGCTCGGCAACGGATCGTGGGCGCCCGACTCCACGGGCTCGGCGGGGGAGATCGTGCGCGCGCCCGTCGCGGTGACCGGCGGGCTGCGGTTCGCGCAGCTGAGCGCGGGCGAGGACCTCACCTGTGGCCTCACCCAGGTCGGCGGGCGGGTCTGGTGCTGGGGCTACGCGCAGAGCGGCCAGACCGGCGACTCCGCCACCGCCACGTACTGCGCCGGCGATCTCCCGTACGCGAACCGCACGTGCAGCCGCGCCACGCCCGCGCTCGTCAGGCCCGAGAGCCTGCCGGGCGACCGCGCGCCCGGCGACGTGCGCTTCGTCCGCGTGCACGCCGGGATGCGCCTCGCCTGCGCCGCGGCCGCCGACGGCGCGGCGTACTGCTGGGGCAACAACTACCGCTGCGCGCTCGGCCGCTGCGGCGTGCCGGACTCGCCGCGCGCGCATCGCGTCCAGCTCCCCGGCCGCGCCGTCGACGTGCGCGCGGGCTACTACCACGCCTGCGCGCGCACGGCCGACGCGCGCGTCTTCTGCTGGGGCGACAACACGGAAGGCCAGCTCGGCTCCCTGGTGTCCGTGAACGCCGGCGCGGACGGGCTGCCGCCCAACTACCGCGACACGACCGACAACGGTGCGCAGTCGAGCGCCTACGGCGACCCGTGCTTTCTGGGCGGCCGGTGCTCGCCCGTGCCCGTGGAAGTGTCCCAGGGGCGGCGCTGGGCGGCGCTCGCGGTGGGGACGAGCCACGCCTGCGCGCTCGCCGAGGACGACGGCGGCGTCTACTGCTGGGGCGGGACCGACAGCGCGGCGCTCGGCCGGGGCGCGCGCTTCGTCCTCTGTCAGAACCGCAGCCCGCAGTGGAAGGACGTGCGATGCCAGCCCACGCCGACGCGAGTCGTCGGGCTGCCGCGGCTCGCGGCGCCGAGAGCGTCGTCCGCGATCGCCGGCGCGCCGGAGCTGCGGGGGCGCGTGCTCGCCAGCGCGCGCGAGGTGCGCATCATCTTTCCGCGCGACACGGCCCGCGCGTGGGGCTGGTCCGAGCGGGACGATCCGTCGGTCAGCGCCGGGTACGTGTGGCACGTCGTCGTGGACGGACTCGACGGCCCCGAGTCCATCTCCCTTCAGGCCGGCCGCGGGTACGGCGGCGGCGCCCGCGACTTCCCGTCGCTCGACAGCCTGGTGGCGGCGGGCTGGACGCTGCACTGCGCAGCGGGCGCCGGCATGTCGGGCGACTGCGCGCGCGACGTCGTCGCGGCGCGCGTCGAAGCGGGACGCGTGGTGCTCACCATGCGCGACTCGGCCACAATCCGCCGGCTGTTCGGCATGCGCCCGCCGTTCGTTCGACTCTGGCACGCGCGGCCCGACGCGGAGAGCCGCGGCGACGTCGACAGCGTGCGCGTGGAGTACGTCGCGCCCCAGCTCCCGGCGCCTGACGCCGCCATGCGCGCCGAGGCGGCGCCCCGGCGCAGGCGCTACGAGGCGCGCGTCAACGAGATCACGCGGCACATCAGCGCGGGCAGGGCGGACCTCGCGGGCGGCGTCGTGTCAGAGCTGTGGCTCGCCGTCGGCGACACGGCGCTGCTGTACGTGAGCGAAGCCCACTGCAGCTTCGACGCCTGCGGCGTTCACCCCTCGGCGTCGGTCCTCGATTCCGGGTGGAGCGTGACCGACAGCACCGTCGTCGCGCTCCGGAATCCGCCGGAGCCGCCGCGTCTCGGACGCTCCGGCACGGGCTCCTCCGCACCGGCGCCCGTCGCCGCCGCGGTGGCGCTGCGCCCGGGTCGGACCGAGCTCCGCGTGCGCGGCCTGCACAGTCCCGCCGACACCATGCCGAGCCGCACGCCGGTGCCGCGCGAGCTGAGGCGGCGTGTGGTGGTCACGCCGCCGGTGGGTCGTGTGCGGATCGCCCCGCTTCCCGACAGCGTGTACGTCGGCGACACGGTCGACGTGCGTGTGCGCGTGACCGACCGGGCGGGCCGGCCGATCGAAGGCGCGCCGGCCGGGCTGCTCGTCACCGGCGGCTCGATGAACCGCTTCTGGACCGCCGCCGGTCCGGTCCGGTTCGTCCCGACGGCGCCCGGGCGCCTGCGGCTGATCGCGAGCTTCGCCAGTTTCGCCGACACGCTCACGCTCGACGTCAGGCAGCGCAGGACGGCGCCTGCCTCTCCTCCCTGACCGCGTTCATGGCCCGCATCCTCATCACGTCCTGGGGCTCGCACGGCGACGTGAACCCGTACATCGGCCTCGCGCGCGGGCTCGCGGCGCGCGGGCACGAGCCGGTGCTCGCGACGCCGGAGTACTACCGCAGCGCCGTGGAGGCGGAGGGGATCGGCTTCCGCCCGGTGGGCCCGAACGTCGACCCGAGCGACGCGCGGACGGTCCAGCGGATCATGGACGCCCGGCGCGGCAGCCAGATCCTCCTGCGCGAGATCCTGTACCCGAAGATCGAAGAGAGCCACGCCGAGCTGAGCGCGGCGCTGCGCGGCGCGGAGCTGATAGTGAGCCACCCGGTGACGTTCGCCGCGCCCATCATCGCGGCGCAGACCGGCATCCCCTGGGTCTCGACGGTGCTCGCGCCGATGTCGTTCTTCTCGCGCTTCGATCTCTCCGTCTTCGCGCCCGCGCCGTGGATGAAGCGCGCCGAGCGGCTCGGGGGGTGGGTGGCGCCGGCGCTCGTGCGAATCGCGCGCGCCGTCTCGGCGAAGTGGCCCGAGCCGGTGTACCGCCTGCGAGAGCGACTCGCCCTGCCGCGCGGCGCCGACCCGATGTTCGAGGGGC
>DATFPD010000720.1:0-2677 GCA_035265005.1 Gemmatimonadaceae bacterium
GCGGAAAGCGTCGCTCGAGCGCCACGACGCCGACGAACAGCACGAACGCCCACACCGACCCCGTGGCCTCCTCCAGCAGCCGTCTGACGAGCGTCCCCGACACGTCGCGCGTGACGTCGTCGAGGTACAGGTAGAGGAACCGGAGCAGGCAGTCGGCCGCGAAGATGGCGGCCATCACCCCCCAGAAGAGGCGCCCCGGA
Organism: Gemmatimonadaceae bacterium; assembly: GCA_035265005.1. Classification (GTDB taxonomy): domain Bacteria; phylum Gemmatimonadota; class Gemmatimonadetes; order Gemmatimonadales; family Gemmatimonadaceae; genus DATFPD01. The sequence goes on from DATFPD010000720.1 coordinate 201, forward strand.
CGCGGATCGCGGGAAGACGACGGCATGCTACCAGACTACGCCCGAGCGTCGCACCGGACAACCGGCGCGTGCCGAGCGGGATTAGGGTGGGACGACGGGGTGACGGGGCATGATGCGTCCCTCACCCGAGCATCCTCCCCGCCAGCTCCTTCACCAGCTTCGCGCACACCATCGCCGTCACGCCGCCGACGTCGTTCGCGGGGTTGAACTCGACGACGTCGGCGCCGACGATCGCCGGGGCCCTGATGGCGTGGATGGCGTCGAGCGCCTGGCGCACGGTGAGGCCGCCGGGCTCGCGGTGGGAGATGCCCGGGGCGAAGGCGGGGTCGAGGGCGTCGAGGTCCACGGTGACGTAGACCGGGACGTCGAACGCCAGGCGCGCGCGCGCCGCCGAGCCGTCGCCCCAGGCGCGCATCTCGACCACCTCGACGCCGAAGCGGTCGGCCTGGGCGCGCTGGTGGCCGTTCATCGTCCGGATCCCGAGCTGCACCAGGCGGTCGGCGAGCCCCTCCTCCATCGCGCGCGCGAACGGGCAGGCGTGCGAGAAGCGGTCGCCGTCGAACGCGTCGTAGAGGTCCGGGTGCGCGTCGAGCTGCACCACCGCCAGCCCGCGGGGGTGGGCGCGCCGCATCGCCCTGAGCGCCGGGTAGGTGACCGAGTGGTCCCCACCTAACGAGAGCGGACGCCCCCCGCCGCCGGCCAGCACCGCCGCCACCCCGGCCTCGATCGCCGCGCGGGCCGCGGCGCCGTCCTCCCCACCCCCCGCGTCCACGTCGCCGGCGTCCGCCAGCACGCCCGGCGCCCCGAGGTCCACCAGCGCCTCGGTCCACAGGTTCGACGAGTCGCTGGCGAGCGCCCGCCGGATGACCACCGGCGCCGCCGCCGCGCCGCGCTGGAACGACGAGCTGGCGTCGTAGGGGAGACCGAGCAGGGTGACTGTCATGAGGATGGGGCTGAGGTAGAGTGCTGCGTGCTGCGTGCTGCGTGCTGCGTGCGGGTACCAGGCAATCCGGCGCTCGCTGCGCGCGAACGGTCATCCTGAGCCGCAGCGCGGCGAAGGATCTGCTCTCACGCTGCATGAGCCCGGGGTCCGGCGGCTGAGAGCGGATCCTTCGCCGCTCCGCGGCTCAGGATGACAGTTCGCGCAAGTCGCGCCGTCGCTGCCTGCACCCGCACGCAGCACGCAGCACGCAGCACGCAGCACGCAGCACTCTACCTCAGCCCCTCCCCCTCCACCACCGTGTCCTCCGTCATCGGGTCGAGCGCCAGGCGCACCAGGGCGGCGGCGAGCTGCGAGGCGGTCGTCGAGTGGTAGCGCGCCCGCAGCCCGCTCGCGCCGAGCGCGCCGGCGACGGCGAGCAGCGCGTCGCCGGCCGCCGCGGCGGCGCGCTCCATCGGGCGCCGCTCCTCGCGGTCGGGGCCGGTGATGAAGCTGGGGCGGGCGATGATGAACGGGAGGCCGCTCTCGCGCAGCTCCCGCTCGGCGCGCGCCCGCGCCGCGAGGTAGGGGTTCGTGGCGCCGTCGCGCACGCCGGCCGCGGAGAGGTAGACGAACCGCGGCCGGACGCCTGACGACGACGCGGCGCGGATCAGCAGGCTGGTGAGGCCGTAGTCCACGCTCTCGTACGTGTCGGGCACCGCGCCGCCGCCGCCGCCCGACTCCTCGGTGCGCCGCCCGCGCTCGCGCGTCGTCCCGAGCAGCGCGAACAGCTGCGCCGGCCGCCAGCGCGCGAGCGACGCGCGCATCGCCGGCTCCTCCCACGGCGTCGCGTCCACCTCGGCGCCCAGCTCGGCGAACCGCTCGCGCCACTCGGCGAGCCGCGGCGAGTCGGGGCGCACGTGCGCCACCGCCCGCACGCCCCGCTCGACGAGCTGGCGCACGACCTCCCGTCCGGTGTAGCCGGTCGCGCCGGCGACGAAGGCTGTAGTCATTGGATGGAGCGCAGTCCCCAGTCTGTTAGTCCGAGCTCGCGTCGCCCGCGTTTCCCACCGCTGCAGCCTGTCGGCGCCCGGCGTCCGAACACGCATCTCCAGGCGTACGGCCAGCAGTCCCAACCATCAACGACGCCTAGATCCTATGAAATCTCTTTCTCCGGTGCCACTCGCCACGATCGCACTGGTGGCGGCCGCCGCGGGCGCGGCACTCGCGCCGACCCGGGCGCTGACCGCGACCGCGGGGTCTCGTGCGACCCCCGCGTCGCATCACCACGCACCGCCGCGCTTCGACGACGTGCGGCTCCCGACCGGCGTGCGGCTGCGCTACGCCGAGCAGGGCGACCCGTCGGGCCATCCCATCATCCTGCTCCACGGTTACAGCGACTCCTGGTTCTCGTACAGCGGCGTGCTGCCGCTCCTCCCGGAGCGCTATCACGTGTACGCGCTGGACCTCCGCGGACACGGCGAGTCGGACCGCCCCGCCGCCGGCTACGCGATGCGGGACCTCGCGGCCGACGTCGTCGCGTTCATGGACGCCAAGA
>DATFPD010000721.1:0-7807 GCA_035265005.1 Gemmatimonadaceae bacterium
GTACTCGGCGTACGCGCCGGGCCATCCCTCGTACGCCACGCGGTCCCCCACGCGCACGCCCGCCGACTCGGCCCCGGGCCCCAGCGCCTCGACCACGCCCCCGGCCTCGCGGCCGAGCGTGAACGGCAGCGGCAGCTTGTACTCGCCCGTCCGATGGTAGACGTCGATGAAGTTGACCCCGGCCGCCTCGATGCGCACCAGCGCCTGCCCGTCGGCCGGCCGCGGCGTCGGCACGTCCCCCTCGAGCCGCATCACTTCGCGCCCGCCGGGGGTGTGAATGCGAATGGCTTTCACGATGTGTTGGCTCTTTGCGGGATGCGGGATGCGGGATGCGGGATGCGGGACGGGGGACGGGGGATGCGCACGCGAGGGTCGCGCCGGCGGTGGGGCGGTTCACGACCGGGATGCCGGAGGGGCGACGCGCGCGTCGCCCCCCACGTCCCGGCCACGTAGCCCGCATCGCACCATTCCACCCTCCCCGCGCCTGCCGCATCCCCCATCCCGCATCCCCCATCCCCGTCCCGCGGAACGACAGATGCTATCCTCCGACCCATGCTCCCGAAAGGACACGCGCCGCGCGTCGGCACCGCCGGCTGGAGCATCCCGAAGCAGCACGCGGCGGAGTTTCCGGCGGAGGGGAGTCACCTCCAGCGGTACGCGGCGCGGCTGCCGGCGGTGGAGATCAACTCGTCGTTCTACCGCCCGCACCGGGCGGCGACGTACGCGCGGTGGGCGGCGTCGGTGCCGGACGACTTCGCGTTCGCGGTGAAGGTGCCGAAGGATCTCACCCACGCCAGGCGCCTGCGCGATCCGGCCGAGCCGCTGGAGCGGTTCCTCGGCGAGTGCGGCGCGCTGGGGCCGAAGCTCGGGGTGCTGCTCGTGCAGCTTCCGCCGAGCCTGCGCTTCGACGCGGACGACGCGGGCGGCTTCTTCGCGCTGCTGCGCGAGCGGCACGAGGGCCCGGTGGCGTGCGAGCCGCGGCACGCGACGTGGTTCGCGCCGGACGCCGAGCGGCTGCTGGCGGACTTCCGCGTCGCCCGCGTCGCCGCCCACCCGCCGGCGGGCGCCGCGGAGGCCGCGCGCCCCGGCGGGTGGGAGGGGCTCGTCTACTACCGGCTGCACGGCTCGCCGCGCGTCTACTACTCGCCGTACGCGCCCGAGCGGCTGCGCGAGACCGCGGCCGCGCTCGCCGCCCACGCCGCGCGGGGCACGCCGGCGTGGTGCGTCTTCGACAACACGGCGTTAGGCTACGCGACGGCGGACGCGCTGGCGGTGATGCAGGGACTGAACGGCGGGGACTGAGGGACTGAGGCACTGAGAGAAGAGCTGATCTCCTGGGCAGTGGTGGGCCCTTGATTCATCAAGGGCCCACCAGTGCTCTGCCGGATCAGTTCATCTCAGTCCCTCAGTCCCTGCCCTATTCCGGCTTGAGCTTCTGATGCCGCAGGAAGTCCATGAACTTCAGGTAGTCGTCCTGCGGGACGCCGAAGAGGTCGAGGAGCTTCTTGTAGCTGCCGCGGGTGCGGTCCAGGCCGCGGGTGACGACGGCGCGCGCCTCGACGCGGCTCATCTCGCGGTCCATGAAGGGGCGGTGCACCACCTCCCAGAAGCTCTCGCCGGCGGCCATACGGGCGAGCGGGTCGGGCTCGCCGGCGGCGGACGACAGCGGGGGCGGGGGCGGGGGCGCGTCGGCCGCGGCGACCATCGGGCGGAGCACCGAGGCGTCGAGCAGGAGCGGGACGCGGCGCATCTGCTCCTGGCGCGAGATCACCTCCAGCTCGTGCGCGAAGTCGCAGGCGTCGATCGTCTCGCCCGAGCTGAGATGGAAGCCCATGTCCACGATGCTCTTCAGCTCGCGCACGTTGCCCGGCCAGTGGTAGTCCTCCATCACCTTGAGCGCGTCCGGGGAAAAGCTCTTCCGCGTCGCCCGCTGTGTGCTCAGGCGGTTGAGGTAGTAGCCGGCGATGAGCTGCCAGTCGTCGCCGCGCTCGCGCACCGCCGGCACGTGGACGTGCAGGTAGCGGAGCCGGTAGTAGAGGTCCGCGCGAAAGCGCCCCGCGTCCACCATCGGCTTGAGGTCGCGGGCGGTGGCGGCAATGACGCGCACGTCCACGTTCTTCGCGTGGCTGGAGCCGACCGGGACGACCTCCCCCTCGCTCAGCGCGCGCAGCAGCATCGCCTGCGCGGGGACCGAGAGCTCGCCTACCTCGTCCAGGAAGACGACGCCGCCGTCGGCCTCCTCGAACAGCCCGCGGTGGTCGGCGACCGCGCCAGTGAAGCTGCCGCGCCGGTGCCCGAAGAGCTCACTCGCGATGAGCTGCCCGTCGTGGTACTGCGCGCAATTCACCGACAGGAACGGCCGGTTCTTCCGCGCCGACAGCAGGTAGAGCGCGCGCGCGAAGAGCTCCTTCCCGGTGCCCGTCTCGCCGGTGAGCAGCACCGGCGAGTCGCAGGGCGCGAAGCGCACCGCGTGCGCGAGCGCGTTGCAGACGGTCTCGTGCCGACCGACGATCATCGTCGGCTTCCGCTCGCCCCAGTGCTCGATCGACAGTCGGTTGATGCGCTTCGCGACGTCGACCAGTCCCGCGCCCTCGGTGAAAGACAACGCGTACGGCATGCGGCTCACTCTCCTGACCGAGTACAGAGATGACGACGTGCACCGACTCGGAACCGTCCACGCGCGGCGCGTGGCGGGACGGGCCGGCCACAATAGGGGCGGCTCTGAAACGCGTCAAGCGTTTGCGATGGCGCGCGCCGCGCGACGCGCAGGTGATGCGGCGCGCCCGCAACGGTGAGTCATCGTGTCGCCGTCACACCCTCGCACGCGGCCGTCACGCATTCGGCACGCGCGTGATACGCGTCACGCAGCGCGCGGTCGCCGCCCGGCGACGCGAGCCGCTCGAGCCCCGCGCGCGCGATCGCGCCGATCGCGCGCGCGCGCTCGGTGAGTGGATTCCAATCTTCGCGCGCCGCGCCTGACGAAATGCGCCACGCGTCGAAGCGCGAGAGTGCATCGGCCGCCGAGCGCACGAGCGACTGCAGCACGACGAACGCGCCGTCCGAAAGTGCGGGGGAGCCCCGGTAATTCTCCAGCCGCGCGCCGGCTCGGAAGCGCCCCGCGTCCTCGACGCCCATGAAGCGCAGCAGCCAGTCGGCGCGAAAGCGCCCCGCCGCGGACACGATCCCCGCGTAGTCGGCGATCAGCTCGTCGAGCAACGAGTTGCGCATCGAGCCGAAGACGCGGCGCGTGAAGTAGTGCGCGCACTCGTGCTCCAGCCGGATGGTGAGCGACGTGGCCGCCCACGCCTCGGCGTCCAGCCCCACGGCCGCCGCGGGCGTGGCGCTGTACGGGCCGGTGCTGAGCAGGATGAAGCGGTCCTGGTACAGCTCCTTCCGCGGCACGACCTCGGCGCGGAAGTGCGCATCCCAACTCGGGCCTTGATGAATCAAGGCCGCACACTCGTACTCGCGGCGCAGCGTCCCCACGCGGTCCCAGTTGTTGTAGCCGCCGACGATGCACGCGCCCATCGAGGGCGGCACCGGCTCGGGCTCGTTGCGCCGCGTGAGCGCCCGCACCAGCAGCTCGAAGTCGTGCCGCGACCCGGCGACCACCACCGGGATGCGGCCGGCCGCGGTGGGGTGGACGAAGAGCCGCAGCGCGTCCGGGCGCGCCAGCCGGAGCCCATCACCTAACGATTCCGCCGCCGGCACGACGCCGCGGCGCGTCGCCGCCACGTACGCCTCGGCGCGGCTCATCCCCTCGGCCACCGGGAAGCGGAGCTGCACCAGCGGCCGCCGCAGTGCCTCCAGCACGCCCACGCGCGCGGCGTCGGCGGCGTACGCGTCCCACGCCGACACGAACGGCTCGTCGGGCCACGGATCGTCGGAGGACGCGGACGGCGGCGGCGCGTCCGCGAGGTCGAACGCGTACGCGTTCCGCGCGTACGCCGCGAGCTCGGCGGCCTCGTGCTCGGTGGCGCCGTGGGCGCGGAAGACGTCGCCCGCGTCGGCGGACGCGTCGCCGTGGGGGTCGAGGCGCGTCATGGTCAGCGCGCGGAAAGCGCTTGCGTGAGCGCTTGCGTGAGCGCCTGCTCGGGCACGTAGTCGAAGCGCCCGCCGCGCACGACCATCTTCACGATCGGCTTGTCCACCAGGTCGCCGTGCTCATCGAACGTGAACGCGCCCGTGATGCCGCTCCATCCGCGGGTCGCGTGCAGCGCGCGGGCGACGTCCTCCGGGACCGTGGACTTCGCCCGGCGCATCGCCTGCGCGAGGAGCTGTATGGCGTCGTAGCCGAGCGCGGAGCCCGCGTCCGGGGCGGCGCCGTAGCGCTGGCGGAAGGCCTCGGCGAAGCGGCGGACCTCGGGGCGCGGCTCGTCGGGGTGGAAGACCGTGGCGACGATCGTCCCCTCGGCCGCCGCGCCGGCCACGGCGATCAGCCCCGGCGAGCTCATCGCGTCGCCGCCGTAGATCGGCATCGTCACGCCCTGCCGCCGCGCCTCGGCCACGAAGCGCGCCGCCGACGGCACCTCGCCGGCGAGGAAGATCGCGTCGAGGTCGGTCGCCTTCCACTCGCGCAGCGTCGGCGCGAAGGTGCGCTCGTTCGCCTGCTCGCTCTGGTCGTACGACTGCCGCGCCGCCACCGCCACGCCCAGCTCGTTCGCCCGCTCCTCGAACGCGTTCGCCAGCCCCCGACCGTAGCGGTTGCGAATGTAGTAGATCGCCACGCGGCGGTGCCCGCGCGAGGCGGCGAAGTCCGCCATCTGCCGCCCCACCGCGCGGTCGGTGAAGGTGGCGCGGAAGACGTGCCGGTAGCCCTGCGACGTGAGCTCGGGGTCGGTCGCCGTGGGGGACAGCATCACGAGCCCGGACAGGTCGTAGATCGCGGCCGCCGGCACCGCGACGTACGACTGCAGGTGGCCGATCACCGCCACCACGTCCGGGTCGGCGGCGAGCCGCTGGGCGACGATCCGCCCCTCGTCCACCGACTCGTGGTCGTCCACGCGCACCAGCCTGAGCTTCCGCCCGCCGATGCCGCCCGCGGCGTTGACCTCGTCCACGGCCATGTCGAGCCCCTCGCCGTAGCGGATGTCCGTCCGCGCCTCCCACGGCCACGCCACGGCGACGACGACGTCCCCCTTCCCCTTCGCCGCCCGCTCGGCGCGGGCCTTCGCCGGGTCCTTCGAGCCCCCGCACGCGGCGATCACCACCAGCATCGCGAGCAGGGTGTGCGACTTCGAGAACGTGCGCATTGACTCACTCCATCTCAGAGGAATTCAGAAGGGGCGCGTGTCATCCTTCGCTGCGCTCAGGATGACGTGACCTTCGGTCACGTCAGCTGCCGCTTCGCCAGCTCGGCGAACAGCCCCTCGCGCGCGATGAGCTCCTTGTAGGTGCCCGACTGCACCACGCGCCCCTTCTCGATCACGACGATGCGGTCGGCGTTGACGATCGTGCTCAGGCGGTGGGCGACGACAATGCGGGTGGCCTGGAGCTTCTCGAGGCTCGCGCTCACCACCGCCTGCGTGCGGTTGTCGAGCGCGCTCGTGGCCTCGTCGAAGAAGAGGATCCGGGGGCGGTGGACGATGGCACGGGCGATCAGGAGTCGCTGGCGCTGGCCGCCCGAGAGCGTGCCGCCGCCGTCGCTGATCACCGTGTGCATCCCCATCGGCATCGCCTTCACGTCCTCGTCGAAGCCGGCCATGCGCGCCGCCTCCCACGCGTCGTCCATGCTGAGCGGCGCCGAGCCGACGATGTTCGTGAAGATGTCGCCCGACATGAGGCGCCCCGTCTGGAGCACGACGCCGATCTGCCGGCGCACCGCCTGGATGTCGAGCCCGCCCAGCTCCTGCCCGTCGAAGTGGATCGCCCCCGACTCCAGCGTCTCGAAGCCGAGCAGCAGGCGCAGGATGGTGGACTTCCCCGAGCCCGAGGGGCCGACGAAGGCGACGAACTCGCCCGGCGTCACGTGCAGCGTCAGGTCGCGCAGCACGGCCGCGCCGTCGGGCTGGTAGCGGAAGACGGCGTGCTGGATCTCGATGTCGCCCGAGAGCGTGCCGGGGTCCGACTTCGCGAGGTCCACCTCGGGGCGCGTCTCGAGGATCGGCTTCGCCTGCTCCCAGAGCGGGACGGCGGTGAGCGTCGAGAGCAGCGCCATGCAGGTGCCGAGCAGCGCGCCCTGGCAGGAGCCGTACGCCGAGAGGAAGGCGAGGAAGTCCCCGGTGCGCAGCGTCTGGCCGGCCTGGATCAGCGGGACGGCGCCCCAGAAGATCGCCCCCGTGGCGAGGACCGGGAACGCGGTGTTGAAGGCGGCCACGACGTTGCCGATGCGGCGCGCGTTGAACTGGAGCCGGCGCTGCTCGCTGAAGTTGCGCGCCCACACCGCGAACGCCCGCGCCTCGGCGCCGCCCACCCGCAGCTTGGCGATCCCGGAGAGGAGCTGGAGCACGAGGCCCGAGGTCTTCGCCTCCAGCGCCGAGATGCCGCGCTGGTGGCTGAGCTGGAGCCAGCTGCCGAGCGCGGTGACCGCGATCGCGATCGCGATCAGGAGCGAGGCACGCCAGGCCATGGCCGCGCTGTAGTGGAACATCAGCGCGAAGTTGAAGAGGGAGAAGATGCCGCTCAGGATCGCGGTGATCGTCGTGCCCGAGATCATCTGCCGGATCGCGTCGATCCCCATCGCGCGCACCGCCAGGTCGCCGGCGGTGTACGGGCGGAAGAAGGGCATCGGGAGGCTCAGGAGCCGGTCCCACACCGCGGCCTGGATGGCCGCGCCCATGCGCCCCTCGATGCGCAGCATGGCGATGGCGCGCGTGATGTTGAACATCGCCGTGGCGATCGCCGCGACCAGCAGCACGAGCGTCATCTGCAGGAGCTGCGAGCGCTGCGCGCCGGGGATGACGGTGTTGAACAGCACGCCGGTGGCCATCGACGGCACCATCCCGAGCAGCGCGCCGACGACGCCGACGCCGACCACGACCCCCAGGTCGGCGCCGCATCCACGGAGGCCGAACGTCACCACGTCGCGCACCGTGAGCGCGGCGTCGGGGAACGGGCGGTAGAACGTCTGCGCGAAGGGCGCGACGAGCGACGCCAGCTCCGGCGTGACTGGCGTGGCGGCGCCGAGCGTGGGGTCGTGGAGGACATAGCCGCCGCCGCGCGGGCGCGGGATGAGGGCCACCGGCCGCTGCGGCTGCTGCGGCTGCTGCGGCTCGCCCTTCGCGCCGTTCGCGGGCTCCGGGTCGCCGACCATCCCGAGCAGCGGGCCGTTGTCCTGCCGCCACCACCCCTCGCGCAGGGCGACCTTGCGCGTGCGGAGCCGCGACGCGCGCGCGATGGCGGCCAGCGGGTCGCGCGGCGGCGGCGCGCCCTCGGCGGCGGGGTACGACTTCACGCCTACGCCCATCGCCCGGCCCACGAGCTCGCAGGCCTCGAGCAGCACGTCTCGCCGGCCACCGGCGCTCGACTCGGCGGCGGCCGCGCCGGCCGCGGCGGCCGCGGCGGCGCCCTGCGCGTCCGGGCGCATGGCGCCGGCCAGGTGGGCGAAGGCGTCCGACAGCGCGCCGCGGTCGGCCGCGGCCTTGCGGCGCATGCGGTCGCGGGCGGCGGCGGCCGCGCCGGCGGCCATCTGGTCGGCGTAATGCAGCACGAGCGCGTGCAGGCGGCCGAGCCCGTCCCAGAGCTGGTCGGGGTCCACCAGCAGCGACCCGGTGTCCACCAGCAGCAGGCGGCTCTTGCCGGCCACCTGGAGCCAGGCGCGGCGCGAGATGGGGGTGTAGCCGGTGCCGTTGACCTTGAGCCCGTCGCG
>DATFPD010000722.1:0-2565 GCA_035265005.1 Gemmatimonadaceae bacterium
CGGCCAGCGTTAGGCCGAGGATCGACCCTCTTCTCGTCATGACCAGCATACCCAACCCGCCCGGCACGCCCGCGGCCACCGGATCCAGCCTCGACTCGCTGCTCGGCGGCGGTCTGGCCACGTCGTCGCACCTGCGCACCCGCACGCCGATCCTGCGCGACGAGCTCACGCTCAGCGTGCTGATGCCGGTCTACAACGAGCGCCACTTCATCGAGACGATCGTCGACCAGGTCAACGCCGTCCCGGTGCGCAAGGAGATCATCTGCGTCAACGACTACTCCACCGACGGCACGGCGCAGATCCTCGACCGCCTGCTCGCCGACGGGAAGGTCCACCGCGTGATCCACCAGCCGCGCAACATGGGGAAGGGCGCGGCCATCCGCACGGCGCTCTCGGCCAGCACCGGCAACGTCGTGATCGTCCAGGACGCCGACCTGGAGTACGACCCGCACGACTGGACCCACTTGCTCGAGCCGATCATCGACGGCCGAGCCGACGCGGTCTTCGGCTCGCGCTTCACCGGCACGCCGCGGCGCGTGCTGTACTTCTGGCACTCGGTCGGGAACAAGGGGCTGACGATGCTCAGCAACATGCTGACCAACCTCAACCTCACCGACATGGAGACCTGCTACAAGGCGATGCGCGGCGAGCTCGCCCGCTCGCTCAAGCTCACCGCCGACCGCTTCGGCTTCGAGCCCGAGGTCACCGCGCGCCTGGCGCGAGCCAACGCCCGCATCTACGAGGTCCCCATCTCCTACGCCGGCCGCACCTACGCCGAGGGCAAGAAGATCAACTGGAAGGACGGCGTCGCGGCCTTCTGGCACATCGTGAAGTACAACCTGATCGGATGATGAAGCGGGAGGGGGGATCGGGGACGGGGGATGAACCCTTCGCTGGCGCTCAGGGCAGGCTGTCGGCGGAAGCAGCTCATCCCCCATCCCCCGTCCCCCATCCCGCTGGTCGACTGGGCTACGTAGCCATCCTGCTGCTGGCGATTCTCTCCTCGGCGCCGAGCCTCACCAACGCCTTCGCCTTCGACGACGTCCACATCGTCCAGTACAACGACCGCGTGCACGCGCTCGGCGGCTGGTGGCGGCTGTTCGGGCAGAGCTACTGGCCGCCGTCGCACGGCGCGACGCTCTACCGCCCGCTGACGATGATGGGATTCGCCGCGCAGTGGGCGGCCGGCGGAGGATCGCCGCCCGTGTTCCACGCGGCGAGCGTGCTGCTCTACGCGCTCGCGTGCCTGCTCGTGCTCCGGCTCGCGAGGGCGCTGCTGGAGCCCGCGGCCGCGTGGGCGGCGGCGGCGCTGTTCGCGGTGCACCCGGTGCACGTCGAGGCGGTGGGGAACGTGGTCGGGCAGAGCGAGCTGTGGGCGGCGATCGCCGTCGTCGCGGCGGTGGGTCTCTACCTGCGCGTGCGCGAAGCGGCCGCCCCGACCCCCGCGCACGTCCTCGCCCTGTCCGGACTCTACGCCGCCGGCTGCCTGGCGAAGGAGCACGCGATCGTGCTCCCGGCGCTGCTCCTCGCGGCGGAGCTCACCGTCGTGCCTGACGCGCGAGCGCCGCGCGAGCGCGCCGCCGCGCTGCGGCCGCTCTACCTCGCGCTCGGCGCCGTCGCCGCGCTCTACCTCGGCGCGCGCGAGCTGGTCACCGGCGGCGTCACCTACGACGACGTGAACATCGCCTTCGCCCCCCAGCTCGGCGGCTCGCGGCCGCTCACGATTCTCGGCCTGGTCCCGGAGTGGGCGCGGCTGCTGCTCTGGCCCGCGCGGCTCTCGGCGGACTACTCGCCGCAGCAGACTCCCGTCGTCGCCCACTTCGAGCCCCGGCTGCTCGCCGGCGTGGTGCTGCTCGCGGCCGCCGTCGGCGCCGCCGTCGCGGCCAGGCGGCGACTCCCGGCGGTGACCTTCGGCCTCGCCTGGACCGCGGCGACGATGCTGCTCGTCAGCAACCTCCTCGTCCCCACGGGCGTGCTGCTCGCCGAGCGCACGCTCTTTCTTCCCAGCGTCGGCGCCGCGCTCGCCGCCGGCGGGGCCGTTCAGGGGCTCGCCGGCCGCTGGCACTCCATAGCGCCGGCGCTGCGCGCCGCGTCGGTCGCGGGGCTGGCGCTCCTGCTGGGCGCCGGGGTGGTGAGGAGCGCCGAACGGCAGCGCGTCTGGCGCGACACCGACTCCGTCGTCAGGCAGACGCTGGAGGACGCGCCGCTGAGCTACACGGCCCACCAGAACGCCGCGACGCTCGCCTTTCTCCGAGGCTTACCGGGCTCCGGGGAACGCGAGATGCGGATCGCCATGAGATTGATGCCATACGACGCCAACCTGCCGACCGCCCTCGCCGACCGCTACCGCGAGGCCGGGCTCTGCGCCCCGGCCGTGCCGCTCTACCGCGCGGCCATCGCGCTCGCGCCGCCGCGCGTGGACGCGCGCGCCGGGCTCGCCGCCTGCCTCCTCGCGCTCGGCGAGCCCGCCCGGGCGCGCGCCGAGGCGCAGGCGGCCATCGCGTACGGAGGCCGCCGCCGCCCCGAGCTGGAGCGCCTGCGCGCCGCCGCGGAGCGCGCACTGCG
>DATFPD010000723.1:0-9712 GCA_035265005.1 Gemmatimonadaceae bacterium
CGCGCAGGCGCTCGCCAAGCAGCCGCCGAAGCGCTCGGTGCTGTTCGTGTGGCACGTGGCCGCGGAGCGCGGGCTGTGGGGCTCCGACTACTTCACGCGGCACCCCACCGTGCCGCGCGACTCGATCGTCGCGCAGATCAACATCGACATGGTGGGGCGCGGGGCGAAGCAGGACACGCCGAACGGCGGCCCCGGCTACCTGCAGGTCATCGGCCCGCGCCGCCTGTCGAGCGAGTACGCGCGGCTGGTCGAGCGCGTGAACACCGACGGCCGGCACGGCATGCAGTTCGACTACGCGTACGACGCCAACGGCCATCCCGACCAGTACTACTGCCGCAGCGACCACTACATGTATGCGCGCTACGGCATCCCGGTGGCCTTCTTCTCGGCGGGCGGGCATCGCGACTACCACCAGCTCACCGACGAGCCGCAGTACATCCGCTACAACAACATGCGGAACACCGCGCTCTACGTGCTCGACCTGCTGCGCACGGTGGCCGACCTCGACCACCGCCTGGTGGTGGACAGGCCGAAGCCGGACCCGGAAGGGAACTGCGTGCAATAACGGCGATTCGCGAATCGCGATTCGCGAACGGCCCCGGGCCGCAGAAGCTGCCCGGGGCCGTTCCTTCACTTGTCCCTCACGCCTTCCTGACAGGCGCGGCCTCGCCACCGGCGCTGGCCCCTGGCACCTTCCGGCGTCCGTCACCTGCCAGGGAAAATTCATGCACACGAAGCGCACGAAGTCGCTCGCCGCCGCCCTCCTCCTCCTGCTCGCCGCCGGCGCGGCGCTGTTGACCGGCGCCGCCCGCGCTGGCGAGGACGCCGACGAGATCGCCATCCGCCAGGCGGTGCAGTACTACTTCGACGGCGGCACGAACGCCGACTCGAACACGCTGCGGAAGGCGTTCCACCCGGACGCAAAGATGCTCTACGTCCGCGAGGGCAAGTTCACGGCGGTGCCGATCGGCGAGTACATCACGCGCGTCGGCTCGGGCAAGCCCGCCGCGCCCGGCACGGCTCCGCAGAAGCGGGTCGTCGCGATCGACCGCTTCGGGACCGCCGCTACCGCCAAGCTCGAGCAGCGCCGCCCCGACGGCGGGGTGGTCGTGGACTTCATGTCGCTGCTCAAGGTCGACGGGCGGTGGGTGATCGTGAACAAGATCTTCGACCGCCAATGACCTGCAGCGCCCGCATGTAGACGCGCGGCGCCGCCACCTCCTCCGGGTACGGCGGCCGCTCGACGACCTCGGTGAGCATGAAGCCGGCGTCGCCGAGGTAGCGCTCCATCTCGCCCCGCTCGAAGCAGACGAGGCCGATCGACACCGCGTGCCCCCACAGCGTGAGAACCGGCCACAGTCTACTCATTCGCCCAGGCCCTGCCCCACCGCCGTCTTCTCGTCCACCACCGCCAGCCGCCGCTCCCACTGCCGCATCATCGTCGCGAACGCCTTCACCAGCTCGGGGTCGAAGTCGGGGCCGGCGCCGGCCTGGATGTGCGCGATCACCCGCTCGGCCTCCCACGCGTCGCGGTAGGGACGGTTGGTGCGCAGCGCGTCGTACACGTCGCAGATGTGCACCAGCTTGCTCGCGTGGTGGCAGTCGCGGTGGAAGTGGGGACAGGGGTAGCCGCCGCCGTTCAGCATCATGTGGTGCTCGTAGGCCACCACCGACGCCAGGTCGAGGTTGCGGTCGCTCTCGATGATGAGCTTCGCGCCGTCGGTCGGGTGGCGGCGCATGACCTGCCACTCGGCGTCGCTCAGCTTCCCCGGCTTGTTCAGGATGTCCTTCGGGATGCGCACCTTCCCCAGGTCGTGCAGGAGCCCGGCCGTTCCAAACGCCCGCACGTCGCGGGGTCCCAGCCCGATGAACTCGGCCAGCGCCATCGAGAGCACGGCGACGTTGAGCGAGTGGGTCGTCGTGTACTGGTCGAACTCCTTGAGCTGCACCAGCGGGATCACGATCTCGCTGTCGGCGTGCATCGCCACCGAGAGCGAGCGCACCACACTCTCCGCCTCGAGGAGCGGGATCTGCCCGTGCTCCTGCACCTCGCGGTGCACCCAGCGCACGGTCTCCGCCTCCTCGCGCAGCGTGTAGGAGATCGTCGCCGTCGGCAGCGCCCCGGCGTCGGCCGCCAGCGCGTCGGTCATCCCGCGCACGCCGATCGCGCCGAACTTGATCCCGGTCGGGCGCGCGGGGCGGGCGGTACTGGTGTCGATCGCGCTCAGCGTCAGGCGCGCCAGCACCTCCTCCAGGAACGCCTCGTAGTCCTCGCGCGTCACGTCGTCGGCGAACTCCAGCCGCTGCACGCCGGCGTGGGCCAGCCGCGCGCTCCAGTCCCACTCCTTCAGCTCGCGCAGCACCCGCTGCCCGAACAGCACCTCGGCGCCGAGGAAGGAGAACTGCGGCCACGGCGACGCCGCCTGGAGGTCGCGCAGCTGCCCGTACGACGCGTCCACCGCGCGCTCGCGCGCCGGGTGGCCGTCGCCGTACAGCACCATCGTCGAGAGCGCCTGGGCGAAGGAGGTGAGGAAGCGGGCGGGGTCGGGGGAGGCCATGAAGAGTTGCGTGCTCAGTGTTGCGTGTGGTTGACAGGTGAGGAGCGTGTGTATCGGCAGTATCAGCAGGTGTGTCATGCAGGTGTGTCATCCCGAGCCGCGCAGCACGCGACACGCACCCTCACTCTCGCATCGCCTTCGTTTCCGTCGTCGTCCGCTGCCTGACGGCGGCCGCGGCGCGGATCTCCGGGTCGCTGCTCGCGCGGGCGAGATCCAGCAGCTCGTCGGCCGCCGCGTAGCCGCGCCAGCCGGCGGAGAGGGCGGCGAGCGTGGCGAGCATCTCGGGGGACTTGGGGAGCAGGCGCGTGCGCTTCGCCAGCCCCTTCTTCATCGCCACGCGCGCCCAGAGCCAGCCGAGCAGCGCCGGGTCGCGCACGGTGCCCAGCGCTCGCAGCGCGAGGGCGCGCAGCTCGGGCGCCAGCGCGAGGTCCTCGGCCTTGCGCACCAGCGCGGGCACCGCCGCCCGCGGACAGCCGCCGGAGACCGCCGCCGAGAGTGCCGCGCTCACGATCCGCTCGTCGGGGTCGGCCAGCGCCGCGCCCAGCGCCGCCTCGCGCTGTGCCGCGCTCGCGCCGTCGCGCAGCAGGATGCGGAATGCCGCGCGCCGCACCTCGGCGTCCGGGTGGTGCACGAAGGTGCGCGGCATCCACCCCGCCGGGAGCTCGGGGAGCCGGCCGAGCACGCCGAGCAGCGTGCGCAGCGCACCCCAGCGTGCGCCGTGGGTCCGCGCGGCCACGAGCGGCCCCGCGTCGGGGCCGAGCGAGACGAGCAGGTCGGAGACGACGCGCAGCCGCCGCGCCTCGGCGCCGCCCTCGGCCGCGGCCTCGGACGCCGCCTCGGCCGCGTCGAGGAGGGCGCCGGCGGCGGCGAGCCCCAGGCGCCGCACCAGCCGCTCGAGCAGCGGCGCGTCGAGCGGCTCCGCGGCGGCGGCCTCGCGCAGCCGCTCCTGCGTCGCCACGCGCGCCCACAGCAGCTCGCGCGCGCCGCGCGTGGCGTCGTCGTCAGGCGCGCGGTCGAGCAGGTCGAGCAGCCGGGGCAGCGCACCGCGCGCGAGCAGCGCGTCCGCCGCGCGCCAGAGCGGCTCGCCGGTGGAGCCCACCTCGAGCGCCATCTGCACCATGCGCTCGGGCTCGGGCGGGAAGCTGCCGGCCGCCGGCTCGTCGCGCGCCGGGGCCGCGCGCGCCATCCCCTCCAGCGCGGCGCGATAGGCGTCGGGGTTCGGGTCGTCGAGCCGCCACTCGGCCAGGAGCTGCCGCACCTGGTCCCGGAGCGCGACGTCGAACTCCGGCCGCGCCGCCCGCGCGCCCCGCTCGGCGTGCACCGCGAACTTGGAGAGCAGCCGCAGCATCGAGTGCGAGACCGTCTGGTGCGACGTGTCGGCGGCCGCCTGCACCAGCTCCACCACCGCGTCGGCGGCCATCCCCTCCGCGGCGTCGAGGACGAAGCGGCGGCGCTGCGCGTCGTCGCCCCCCATCTCGAGCAGCCGCCGCAGCGTCTCCGGCCGCAGCGCGGCGACGAGCCGCGAGATGCGCCGCTGGAGCGCCGCCGCCTCCTGCCCCTGCTTCGCCTTCAGCTCGTCGGCGATCTGGAGCAGGTAGCCGACGACGACCTGGTCGTACGCCTGGTCGCGCGCGTGCTCGTCGATCGCCCGCGCCACCACCATCGGGTCGTGCGCCTCGGGGTCGCCGCCGCCGGCCGCCGGCTCGTTAGGTGCCACCACCTCGGAGGCCAGTGCCGCGCGCGCCAGGCCGATCCAGAGCTGCGCCGCCCGCGTCGCCGCCTCCCGGTCGCGCTCCGCCGCCTGGGCCGGGTCGGCCGACTCGTCGAGCAGCTCCAGCCGCTCGTAGGTGAGGGCGTAGAGCGCCACGTGCGGCCACTGCAGCAGCACGTCCGGCCCCTCGAGCCCGAGCGGGCGCCCGGTGCGGGAGACTTCCGCGGCCACGGTGCGGAGAAAGTCCGCCAGCTCGCCGCGCGTGACGCCGGCGCCGAAGCGCACGGCGCCGAGCTGGTGCCGGTGCAGCCGCGCCGCGAGCTCGCGCAGCAGCGGGTGTTCGGGGTCGGTGGCGACGCCCTCGATCACCAGCTGGTGGCGCGCCACGCCGAGCGAGAGCGTGCCACGCTCGGCGCCCGAGAGCACCGCCCGCAGCCGCCGCTCGATCCCCGCCACCGCGCCCTCCAGCAGCGGATGTCCGGGCGGATAGATCGCGTTCTTGTGCAGCGCGATCGAGAGCTCGACGAGAAAGTCGGCGAGCTCCCGCGAGAGCGTCGCCGCCTCGCCGCCGAGAGCGGCACTGGGGCTCACAGATGGAAGTGGTTGGAGCGAATGGGGATGGGACCACGTTACCAGACATCGATAAGACGACCCGGCGTGCGCGATGGTTACGAGCGCCGCCGGCCGCATGCGGGGCGGGATGGCGAACGGCCCCGGGCGCATGCGCGCCCCGGGGCCGTCGGCATTTCTCAGGCGGGTGACCGCCAGGCAGCTAGGCGCCGCTGCTGCTGCTCCCGCCACTCCGCCGCCCCGCGTATCCAGCGGCCATCGGCATCTCGGCCATCGGCCCCTCGGCCACGGGCAGGTCCGCGAGCGGCGCGGGTGCCGTCGCGCTGCTGATCGCCGCCGCCCGCGCGGCGACCGCCGGGGAGAGCCCGCTCGTGGACGGCCCGGGGGCGTCGACGCGCCCCGCCGCTCTCGCGGCGCCCATCCGCTCGCCGGTCGCGGCCGCCGCCGAGTCGCTCCGCCAGGCGGCGAAGCAGAGCGCGGCCACGAGGACGCCGATCGTGCCGCCGACCATCAATCCGCCCACGAAGGCCAGAAGTACCATATGCGTGTGGAAGCCGGAGTCCGAGTGAGACCGGAAGAATGATGTCCTGCATGGGGCGGGCCGAGAAGCCCTTCGGGTTGGCACCCCGCTTGCCCCTCCCTAGCTCGCTTCATCAACGCAGACCGAACGCAGGACGCTGGCGGGGAGGAGACACCATGGCAGACCGGAAGCAGAATACAGGGTCGAGCGGGCGCGAGGGATACGGCGACGACGCCGGGACCCGGGTCGGGCGCCCCGACGCGGGCGGCACCGACGAGCGCTCGGTGGACAAGCAGATGGCGCGGTTGAGCGACTCCTCCGCCGACGAGCGTGGGATCGAGGGCTCGGCGCTGAGCGGCTCGGAGCGCGACTGGCGGTCGGGCCGCCACGCCGCGGGGGGCGGCAGCACCGAGGAGGGGCTCGAGTCGGGCGGCGAGGCGGTTCGGGGCCTGCACGAGGCCCAGGAGCAGGGAGGCGCCGGGAGCGGTCGCGAGTGGCAGGGCGCCTCGGGCAAGTCCACCGGCAACACCCGCGGCGGCGCGATGGGCGCCTCCGGCGAGAGCTCGGCGAGCGGCAACCCCGGCCGTTCCGGCTCGGAGCCGCTCGAGGGGCGGACCAACGAGCACCAGGGTGGCTACGGCGGCCAGGGCGGCAGCCCGCGCACGAGCAGCGACTCCCGCGGCTCGAAGGACCCGCAGGTCGGCGCCACGGGCCGCGACCAGCACGGCGGGATGAGCAAGCCGAACAAGGACAACGTCGGCGGATAGGACGGCTGCGAGGTGCGAGGTGCGAGTTGCGAGAGGGGCCCCGGAAAGCGTCGATCTGCTTCCCGGGGCCCCTCTCGCACCTCGCACCTCGCACCTCGCACCGCTCTCTAGTTGCGCTCCGCCCCTGTACCCGTATTATCTCAAATTCCGCGGCACGATCGGCGGCCGAACTCGGGACTCAGTGGCACTCAGCAGCGGGGGCGCAATGGCACCGGACGGAACGGAGACGACGGCGGGGCTCGAAGAGCGCGTGAAGAACCTCCAGCGGGCGGTCTACTACCTGATCTGGAAGCGGACCGGCTTCGGCGAGCACTGCATCCACTGCAACCACACCTACCCCGGGCACGACTCGAAGTGCAAGGCGGCGGAGGTCGAGGCGCTGGTGCGATAGTGGCTGTGCGGGAGCGACGCCGGGCCATGGGACGGAAGAGGCGATGAGCAGTGCTCGCCTCTTCCGTTCTTCGTTCCGGGGCGTACGGATGGTGTGGCGGGCCTAACACTCACCCTCGGGGCCGCCACCCTCTATCTTCCTGACCATGCCCCCCTTCCCCCGTCCGCTGGCGTACGGCGCGCTCGGCGCCGTGCTGCTCGCCGCCGTGGCGTGCGACCGGTCGTCGTCGTCGTCGTCAGGCAGGGCCGACCGGGGCGGCGACACGGCGGCCACCCTCTCGCCCACCGCGCGCTACCGCCCGGAAGTGGAGGAGGGGCTCGGCATCTCGGTCGCGATCCTGGTCGACAACTCGGGGTCGATGGCGAAGCGCGCCGGGGGCGATGCACGCCCCAAGTACCTGGTGGCGCGCGAGGCGATCAAGGAGATGCTGGCCGCCACCGACTCGCTCGTCGCGCGGCGGCCCGACTACCCGGTGAACGTGGGGCTGTACGCGTTCTCGAGCCGCGTGGTGCCGCTGGTGCCGGTGGGCCGCTACGACCCGGTCAAGCTGTGGGACGCGCTGGGGACGATGCCCGAGCCGAAGGGCGGCACCGCGATCGGCGACGCGATGGAGGCGGCGCGCGCCGACCTGTACCGCGCCGGCACCTTCCGCAAGTCGATCCTGGTCGTCACCGACGGCGAGAACACCGACGGGCGCTCGCCGCGCCGCGTGGCGACCGAGATCGCGCAGCGCAGCGAGAACTCCGTGCGCCTGTACTTCGTGGCGTTCGACGTGGACGCGAAGCACTTCGACTTCGTGCGGACGGTGCGCGGCGAGGTGCTCTCGGCCGCCGACGCGTCGGCGCTGCACGAGGGGCTCGACCGGATCTACCGCGGAAAGATCCTCGCCGAGGCGCTCGACGCCGGCGAGGGGCTGCCGGCGGACTCGGTGCGGCCGGCGGTTGACACAACGCGACGATCTCAGCCGTAATGTTCCCTCAGCAGATGCCTACATTCAGCAGGGACGGGGGACGGGGGATGGGGGACGGGGGATGAAGAGCCGCTCGGGATGTCCCGGCGCTGTTCGTCCCCCCTCCCCCATCCCCCGTCCCTCTTTCATCGCTGACTCTTACTCCCGGCCTCTTACTCCCAGCCCCCTCGCCATGCTTGGCAAGTTCTTCGGCGCGATCCGCGCCCAGCTCAACAAGCTCGCCAACCTGTTCTGGGAGGCGGACCCGATCGCCGTGATGCAGCTCGAGGTGGACCAGGCCACCGAGCGGCTGAAGGAGGGGCGGAAGGGGCTCGAGATGTACCGCGGGCTCGTCGAGAGCGTGGCGCGCCAGGTGGCGACCGAGAAGTCGAACGCCTCGCGCCTGGAGTCGCAGATCAAGGCGCACCTCAAGGCGGGGAACCGCGAGGTGGCGGGGCAGCTCGCGCTGCAGCTCCAGCGCACGCAGCAGGACCTGGCGTCGAACGAGCAGCAGCTCCAGACGCACGAGCAGTCCTACCAGAACAACCTGCTCAAGATCCAGAAGGCGAACAAGGACATCGTGAAGGTCCGCGAGAAGATCACGCGCTACAACGCCGAGCTGAAGATGAGCGCGGCCGAGGCCGAGATCGCGTCGATCGCCGAGTCGTTCGACATGAACGTGACGACCGACTTCGGGCAGATCGAGAGCGTGATCCAGCGCAAGATCGACACGAACCGCGGCCGGGCCCGCGTCGCCGCCGACATGTCCTCGAAGGGGGTCGAGCAGATCAAGGCCGAGGAGGCCGCCGAGAAGGCGATGGCCGAGGACATCCTCTCGAAGTACGAGGTCCAGCTCGGCCTCAAGTCGCCCGAGACCGCGCCGGTGGCCGACACGGCCAAGAGCCTCGGGCCGGCCACCGATACGACAAAGGCTTGAATTGAACCGCAGAGGACACAGAGGACACAGAGGGAGCGCTTCTAACAAGAGCAGAGCCTGCCCGGGGTAGGGGCGCTCCCTCTGTGTCCTCTGTGTCCTCTGCGGTTCAATTCGCCGATCGCATCCCGATCACGAAGCCAATCTCTCCTAACGGAGTTCGAACGCCATGAGTAACGGCAAGCCGAAACCGGCATTCTACCTGATCGCTCTGCTCGTCATCGTCGGCCTCGTGTTCGTCGGGGTGCGGCGGTTCGGCGGGAAGGCGGGGCTGGGGGGCATCGGCGGCCGCGGCGACAGCGCGGGCGCGATCAGCAAGGACGAGCTGGCGAACGCGAAGGGCGGCGTCGAGGCGCCCGACGACGCGAGCCTGACGACGGTCAAGGAGTACAGCTACGTCCCCGGGCAGAAGCTCCCCGAGGTGAAGGGCGCGGCGGCGTACACGCCGATGGCGGACAACACCGTGCGCATGGCGCTCAACGTCTGGGCCGGGTGGGCGCCGGTGATCTACGCCAACGACGGCTTCAAGGCCGCCAAAGTCTGGCGCGCCCCGGGCGGGAAGACGTTCAAGCTCGAGCTGGTGCTGATCGACGACCCGATCGCGATGCGCGACGCCTACGCCTCCGGCAAGATCCACATCGGCTGGGGGACGCTCGACATGGTGCCGCTGTTCGTCGAGCAGCTCCGGCGCGACTCGCGCACCATGCCGCGCATCTACCAGCAGATCGACTGGTCCAACGGCGGCGACGGCATCGTCTGCCGCAACAGCGTCAAGAGCGTCGCCGACATGCGCGGCAAGACGGTGGTGCTCGCCCAGAACTCGCCGTCGCACTTCTTCCTGCTCAACACGCTGATCAGCGGCGGGCTCCAGCCGGCGGACGTCGAGTACAAGTTCACCCAGGACGCCTTCCAGGCGGCGGCGGCGTTCAACGCCGACAAGAAGACCGCCTGCGTCGTGAGCTGGGCGCCCGACATCTACAACCTGGCGGAGGCGAGCGGGAACCGCATGCTCGTCAACACCCAGACGGCGAACAAGCTGATCGCCGACATCTGGTTCGCCCGCGCCGACTTCGCGAAGGACAACCCGCAGATCGTCGAGGCGCTGGCGCGCGGGATCTTCGACGCGATGGAGGAGCTCAAGGCGCAGGACGCCAAGGCGAAGGTCGCCCGGCTGATGGCCACCGGCTACTCGATCCCGGAGAAGGACGCGCTCGGCATGCTCGGCGACGCGCACTGGACGAACTACGCCGAGAACCGCGAGTTCTTCCTGAACGCGAACAACCCGACGAACTTCGAGCGCACCTGGAACACC
>DATFPD010000724.1:0-14187 GCA_035265005.1 Gemmatimonadaceae bacterium
GGACGGTGATGGTGATCTCGACGATGAGGTCGCCCTTCTGGCCGTTCTTGTCGATGCCCTGGCCGCGGACGCGGAAGCGCTTGCCGGACGGCGTGCCGGGCGGGATCCTGAGCGCGACCTTCTTGTCGTCGAGCGTCTTCACGCTGATGCGGGAGCCGAGCGTCGCCTGGGCGATGTTGATCGGCACCGTGGCGACGACGTCGAGCCCCTCACGGCGGAAGAAGCGGTCGGGCTTCACCTGGAAGGTGATCACCAGGTCGCCGGCGGGACCGCCATTCACGCCGCGCCCGCCCTGCCCCTTGAGCCGGATCTTGGTGCCCGTGTCGGCGCCGGCGGGGACGGTGATGTTCACCTTCTTCCGCGACCGCACCTCGCCCGCGCCGCCGCAGGTCGGGCAGCGCTCGGTGGGCACCTGGCCGCGGCCCAGGCACATCGGGCACGGGCGGTTGACGGCGAAGCTCCCCTGGCCGAAGGAGACGGTGCCGCGGCCGTTGCACTCGGGACAGGTCTTGAGCGTGGCGCCCGGAGCGGCGCCGCTCCCCTTGCAGGTCTCGCACTCCTCGGTGACTTCCATCTCGACCTGCACCTTGCCGCCGAGCGCCGCGGTGCGGAAGTCGACGTCCATCGACATCTCGACCGTCTGGCCCTGCTCGGGACCGCGCGCGCGGCCGCGCCCCGCGGTACCGCCGCCGAACATCGCGCCGAACAGGTCGCCGAGGCCGCCGAGCCCACCGATGTCGAAGTCCTCGAACGACCCGCCGCCGGGCCCGCCCGCGCCTCCGCCGAAGCCCCCGCCGGGCCGCGTGCCCGCGCCGCCGGAGCTCCGCCCGCCGCGGCCCGCGCCGCCGCCGAAGCCCCCGAAGCCGCCGAACGCGCCAAGCCGGCGCATCTCGTCGTACTGCTTCCGCTTCTCGGAGTCGCCGACGACGTTGTACGCCTCCGAGATCTCCTTGAACTTGTCGGCGGCCTTCGGGTCGTTGGCGTTGGCGTCGGGATGGTACTTCTTCGCCAGGCGGCGGTACTGCTTCTTGATCTCGTCCTGGGTCGCCGTGGACGAGACGCCGAGGACCGCGTAGTAGTCTTTCGTCTGGGCCATTCGACGTCGTCAGGCGGCGATCACGACCACTGCTTCACGACGACGCGCGCCGGGCGCAGCAGCTGGCCGTTGAAGAGGTAGCCGGGCTGGTAGACGCGCGCGACCATGTGGTCGTCCTCGCTCGACAGCGCGGGCTCGGTCGCCACCGCCTCGTGGAGCGCGGGGTCGAACGCCTGGTCCACCGGGTTCACCACCTGGAGGCCCGCGGCGCCGAGCGACTTGAGGAGCTTGCGCTCGACCATGTCCACGCCCTGCACCACGGTCGCCGTGTCGGTCGTGCCCGGGTCCAGGTGCGCGAAGCGCGAGATGTCGTCGAGCGCGTCGATCAGGTGCCTCACCAGCTCGGCCTGGGCGCGCGCGCCAGCCTCCTGCCGCTCGCGCGCCGTGCGCTTGCGGTAGTTGTCGTACTCGGCCGCGAGGCGCAGGTAGCGCTCGCGGTGCTCGTCCGGCTGCGCCCCAGCCGGGGCCGCGCCCTGCGCCGCGCTCCCCGCGCCCTGCGCGTCGGACGCGGAGGGATGCAGCTCGGGGTCGGCCGCGTCCGCGGACCCGTTCACGTCCTGCTCGCGGCTCGCGTCGTCCGCGGTCCCGCCCGCGCCCTTCGTCTGATCGTTCGAAAAAGCCATCGCTCGTCCGTGGTCCGTGACCGACCTGTGCTGTGAGGCGCGCCGCCGGGCGGCGCGCGCGTCCCTAAGGAATCTCTCGGGTCTCCCAGGCAGGTGCAACCGGCATACCCCACCCGGTCTGCCGCCGGGGCAGCGGCGGGACGGCGCGGGCCGCCGGTGCGGCGGCCGTGCGCGCCGCCGAGCGCCAGAACGGCGGGCGGCCGCGGCGGGCAGCGGCCGCGCAGCCGCCGTCCCGTTAGGCGGCCGGGGTGGGGGCCGAGAGGTCGCGGCGGATGATCTCCAGCGCCGACTGCGTGGCGCGGTGGCGGATCTCCTCGCGGTTCCCCCACAGCACAGTGTGCAGCACCCGCACGTCGCCGTTCAGGTCCACGGCGATCCAGACCGTGCCCACGGGCTTTTCCGGCGTGCCCCCGCCCGGGCCGGCGATCCCGGTGATGCCGATCCCGATCTCGGCGCCGGTGCGCTCGCGCGCGGCCGCGGCCATCCGGCGGGCGACGGGCTCGCTCACCGCCCCGTGCGCGCGCAGGTCGTCCGCAGGGACGCCGAGCAGCGCCTCCTTGACCTCGTTCGCGTAGGCGATCACGCCGCCCAGCACGACGTCGCTGGAGCCGGGGCGCGAGGTGAGGCGCGCGCCGAGCAGGCCGCCGGTGCAGCTCTCGGCCACCGCGATCCGCAGCTTCCGCTCGCGGCACAGGTCGAGGACGAGCGCCGCGAGGTCCGAGTCGCCCTCGCCGTAGATCCACTTCCCCACCCGCCCGCGCAGCAGCGCCGCGCCGGTGTCGAGCGCCTGGTCGGTCCGGTCGACGTCGAGGCCGCGGGAGGTGAGTCGGAGGTCGGCGCCGTCCGGGCCCGGCAGGTACGCCAGCGAGAGGTCGCCGAGCTGCGCGTCGACGCCCTCGAGCAGCTCGGCCAGCTTCGACTCGGCGATCCCGGTCGTGCGCAGCGTGCGGGAGCGGACGACGGCGCGGCCCCGGCCGCCGCCGCGCTCGGCCGCGCGGCGCTCGAGCATCGGCTTGAGCTCGTCGGCCAGCATCCCGCGCATCTCGCGCGGCACGCCCGGGAGCATCGCCACCCAGCGCCCGCGCTCGTCCTCCAGCCAGATGCCCGGGGCCGAGCCGTGGCGGTTCGGGATCACCCGGGCGCCGTCGGGGATCATGACCTGGTTCTTGTTGGCCTCCGGCATCGGTCCGGCGAAGCGCGAGCGCCAGCGCTCGGCCATCCGCGCGTAGGCTTCCTCGTCGAGCCGGAGCCCGCGGCCGAACAGCCGGGCGATCGACTGCTTGGTGAGGTCGTCGCTCGTCGGCCCGAGGCCGCCGGTGGTGATCACCGCGCCGGTGCGGTCGAGCGCCTCGCCAACCGCTCGGGCGATGCCGTCGGCCGCGTCGCCCACGGTGACGCGCCTGACGACGCTGACGCCGACGGTAGCCAGCTCGCGCGACAGGTGGGCGCCGTTGGTGTCGATCGTGAAGCCGAGCAGCAGCTCGTCGCCGATCGTGACGACTTCGACGTCCATCGGGCTAGCGGGCCCCCGCCTTGGCGCCGAAGAAGAGTCCGCCGTAGCGGCGCAGGTAGATCCAGAGCGAGTAGAGCGTGAGCAGCACGGCGACGCCCATCGTCAGGGTGCCGACGATGCCGTTGAACTGCGCGAAGAGCCGCCAGGCCGCGTCGCGCTCGGCCGACCAGCCGCGGCCGACGGCGAGGGTGGCGGCGAAGAACCAGAAGAACGCCGCGCCGACCCACGTCTGCTGGAACCCGGTCTTCCACTTGGCCGGACCCATCGCCGCGATGATGACGCCGCGCCGCGCCGCCGCCTGGCGGAAGATGGTCATGAACGCCTCGCGCCCGACGACGACGAGCACGACCCAGAGCGGGAGCCCCACCGCGCCGAACGGCGTCGCGAAGCGGAGGTCCGGCAGGGTGCAGTCTGCGCCCGGCGCGCCGGGGGCGCAGTCTACGGCGGCCGGCGCGTGCATCAGCAGGTACATCGGGACGAACGTCGCCACCAGCAGCAGCTTGTCGGCGAGCGGATCGAGGAGCTGGCCGAGGCTGGTGATCAGGTTGCGCGAGCGCGCGAGCATGCCGTCGTAGTAGTCGGTGACGGCGGCGATGATGTACAGGACGAACGCCGCCAGCCGCCACTGCCACGACGGGAGCAGCGGCAGCAGGGCGATCGCCGGCGTGACCGCGATGCGACCGACGGTGAGCGCGTTCGGGAGGTTCACGAGCCCGCGCCCCCTCGCGCGTTAGGCCAGCGCCTTCAGGACCAGCTTGCTCACCGCCTTGAGGGTGTCGAACACCCCCTCGCCGGTGACGGCCACCGCCTCGAAGTACGTCGCGTGCTCCACCCACTCGCCGGACGGAAGCTGCTCGACGAGGTTCTCGCCGGCGTGGTAGGGGTCCGGCGCCAGCCGCTGGCGCGACGGCTCGGTCACCTCCCACCCCGGGTTGAGCGACGCCTGGAGCTCCTTCACCGGGGCGGCGTTCGGCAGGTCGCGCTTGTTGTACTGGATGATGAACGGCATCTTCGTCAGGTCGTAGCCGTACTCCGCCATGTTGTCGTACAGGTTCTGCATGGACTCCTGGTTGGCCTCCATGCGCTCGACCTGCGAGTCGGCGACGAACACGATCCCGTCGACGCCCTTCAGGATCAGCTTTCGGCTGGCGTTGTAGTAGACCTGGCCGGGCACCGTGTACAGGTGGAAGCGCGTCTTGAAGCCGCGGATCGTCCCCAGGTCGACCGGCAGGAAGTCGAAGAAGAGCGTGCGCTCGGTCTCCGTGGCCAGCGAGATGAGCTTGCCGCGCGTGTCCGGCTGCACCTTCGCGTAGACGACCTCGAGGTTCGTCGTCTTGCCGCCCAAGCCGGGGCCGTAGTAGACGATCTTGCAGTTGATCTCGCGCGACGCGTAGTTGATCATCGACATGGCTGCGTGTCTCCTCTATTGGAACAGCCTGTCGATCTCGTCGTCGGCGCCGGCCAGGATGCTGGGCTGCTGCCCCTGCCCGCCGGTGCCGCGCGCGAACACCTGCTCGAACAGCTGGCGCAGCTCGTCCACGGTCGTCTTGAGCTTGAGCCTGACGAGGCCGAGCGTGGTCCGGTTGTCGAACAGCACGACCAGGATCACGCGACGCGCGACGTCGGCCAGGTACATGGACTCCCGCTCCCCCTGGTGGAAGAGCGAGTTGAAGTCCGTCTCGCCGATCAGCCGCGCGAGCTGGTCGTTCGCCGAGAAGTCGGCGGCGGTCAGCGTGGCGAAGGCGGTCGGGTCGAACTTCGGCTGCTCGCCCACCGTGGCCACGAGCTGCCCGGTGCGGTCCACGAGCAGCGCACAGCGCGCGTTGCTGTCGTAGAGGAACTTCTGGAGCGCGCGCGTGATCGCCCCGAAGTCTTCCTCGGTGAACGACCAGCTGCCTGCACCAACGCTCATGGCTCTCCTGGATTCGCTTTCCGGACCAGCTACCCGAGGTCGCTCTCGACCCGCCGCAGCAGCCGTTCGGCGCGGCGCCGAAGCACCGGCCGCCTCTCCCACCCGATGTAGTCCCGCAGCAGCCGGGCGTTCTCCGCGCTCGGGTTCCCGCCCAGGTAGCTGAGCGCCGCGAAGCGCCGCAGCGGCGACGCGTTGAACAGCTCCCGCCGGCTCACCCGCAGCGCCCCGGTCCACGCCAGCGCGCCCAGGGCGAGACCGCCGATGAAGCCGAGCGCGATGAATCGTGCGGGATGGGGGATGGGGGACGGGGGATGAAAGACGGCTCCGTCGAGATGCACGGCGCGCTCCGAACCGTGCCTGGCAGAGAGCATCGCATCCCTCGTCCCCCATCTCCCGTCCCGACTTGTCATTGCATTTCCCGCCGCGCCGTGATCGCCTGGGCGATCGTGACGCCGTCCGCGTATTCGAGGTCGCCGCCCACCGGGAGGCCGCGCGCGATGCGCGTGACGCGCACCGGCAGGGCCGCGAGCTGCCGCTGGATGTAGAGCGCCGTCGCCTCCCCCTCGAGACTCGGGTTCGTGGCGACGATGACCTCGGACACCGGCCCCGCGCCGACCCGCTCCACGAGCTGGGTGATGGTCAGGTCTTCCGGATGGATGCCGTCCAGCGGGGAGAGTCGGCCGCCGAGCACGTGGTAGAACCCGCGGAACTCGCCCGCCCGCTCGATCGCGCCGATGTCGGAGGACTCCTCGACCGCGCAGAGCAGCGCCGGGTCGCGGCGCGGGTCGCGGCAGATCGAGCAGACCTCTTCCTCGGTCAGGTTGAAACAGCGCGCGCAGGGGCGGACGCGCTCGCTGAGCGTCGTCAGCGCATCGGCCAGCCGGCGGCTCTGCTCCGGCGCTTGCTTGAGGAGATGGTAGGTCAACCGCAGCGCCGTCTTCCGGCCGATGCCAGGGAGCTTCGCCAGCTCGGTCGCGAGGTCGTCAATGGCGGACACTTCAGCCGGAGTGCGGTCGGGTAATCACGGGTCGGGCTCGGCACGTCCCGCTCCCACCGCAGGAAGCGTGCATGTCGGGCGGCCCGTCAGAAGGGCAGCTTGAACGGCAGGTTCATCCCGCCCGCCAGCTTCCCCATCTCCTCCTGCGCCAGCGTCGAGGCCTTCTTCTGCGCCTCCGAGACGGCCACCACGATCAGGTCCTCGAGCATCTCGACGTCGCTCGCGTTCACGACGCTCGGGTCGATCTTGATCCGCCGGACCTGCCCCTTCCCGTCCGCCTCGACGGTGACCATCCCGCCACCGGCCGACGCAGAGACGGTCTTCTGCGCGAGCTCATCCTGAATTTGCTGAAGCCGGCCCTGCATCTGCTGGAACTGCTGCAGGACCTTCATGAAGTCGGCCATTTCGACCCGTGTGCGGTGCGTTCGAGACGCCTGCGAAGAACTCGTAAAAGCTAGCGGGACGCGGGGATGGAGAGCAAGGACAAAAGCTGCTCGCAGGTCGCAGCTCTGTCAGTCCATCAGCTCCAGATCCAGCTCGTCGATGGCCGCGCCGAGGACGGGGTCGCGCTTGCGGAGGTTGGCCATGCGCTCCTGCTTGAGCGATTCGGCGGTGACGCGGCGGAGCGATGCGGTGGGGGCGGCGGGCGCTGCGTCCGGGCGCTTGAGGGCGACGCGCTGGGCCGACGGGAAGTGCTCGCGGAGCGCGGCGACGATGTCCGCGCGAGCGGCGTCGAAGGCGCGCTCGAAGAACTCGTTGGGCTCGTCGAGCGAGAGCGTGACGTCGCCGCGCGCGTTCACGGCGCTCGGGAGCATGTGGGTGAGTGCGCCGGCCAGCGCGGCCTTGCCCGCGTCGCGGATCCGGGCGACCACGTCGTCCCACTTCTCGATCACGCGGTTGAGCTCGAGCGGGGCGACCTCGGGCGTGCCGATGGTGCCGATGGTGCCGATGGTGCCGGCGACGCGATCGTCCAGCTCCACCGCGGCGGGAGCGGCGGCGAGCGCCGGCGCCGCCGCGGTGGACGCCTGCCACGCCCGCGCGCCGCGGTCCGGTGCCGGAGCCTGCGCGCGCGGCGCATGGTCTCGTCCGGGAGCTGCCGGCGCCGTGGCGGCGGTCTGCTGCGGCCAGGGCGGCCGGAGCGAGCGATCGGCGCGGCCGGCGCCCGGGTCGATCGGGGCGCGAGCGGTCGCGGCCGGCGCGCGACCCGCGGGCGGGCTGTCCCCGCCCCCGCCCGCCGACCCGGCGCCGCCCGACGCGAGCCCTCGCAGCACCTCCTCGAGCGCCACCGAGCGGTCGAGCAGCGCGAATCGGACGAGCAGCGTCTCGAGGAGGAGCTGCTGCTGCCCGCTCTTTCTGAATCGCGGCTCCAGCTCCGACACGGCGCCGAGCATCCGAAGCAGATCCCCGGCGGCCAACCGGCCGCGACGCTCTTCGAGCGCCGCGCGCATGCGCTCGGACACGCCGCTCGCGGAGCCGCCGCCCAGCTCCACCGCCAGCGCCGCCCGCAGCGTCTCGGCGAGCCCCGCGAGGAAGGAGCCGAAGTCCACCCCGAACTCGGCCAGCCGCGCGACGGTGGGAAAGACGTCCCCGGCGCGGCGCTCCGAGATCAGGTCCAGCATCGCGATGTACTCGTCCTCGGGGACGAGACCGAGCGCCTCCCGCACGCGGTCGGCCGTCACCGCGCCGGCGCCGATCGAGATCACCTGGTCAGTGAGGCTGAGCGCGTCGCGCATCGAGCCGTCGGCGGCGCGGGCGATCATCCCCAGCGCGTCCGGCTCGGCGTCGATCGACTCGGCGCGCAGCACGGTGGCGAGGCGGTCGCGGATCTCGCTCGTCGGGATGCGCTTGAGGTCGAAGCGCTGGAGGCGGCTCAGCACCGGCGCGGCCGCCTGCGCGATCTTCTGCGGCTCAGTGGTGGCGAACACGAAGACGACGCGCGGCGGCGGCTCCTCGAGCACCTTGAGGAGCGCGTTCCACGCCTCGCGCGTCAGCATGTGCGCCTCGTCCACGATGTAGACTTTGTAGCGCCCCTCGCCCGAGGGCGCGTACATCGCGCGCTCGCGCAGGTCGCGGGCGTCGTCCACGCCGCGGTTCGACGCCGCGTCGATCTCGACGACGTCCAGGCTCGCCGAGCCGCTCCAGATGCGCGTGCACGAGGTGCACTCGCCGCACGGTTCTCCCGCTTCGCGGGAGCGCGTCTCGTCTGAAGCGCTCGCGCTGGTCGCGCTCGCTCCCGTCGCTCTCGCTGCCCCGGACTCCGCGGAGGTGGGGAGTGGGTCGAATCGCCGCTCGCAGTTGAGCGCCATGGCGAGCACGCGGGCGAGGGTCGTCTTGCCGGTTCCGCGCGGGCCGCACAGCAGGTAGCCGTGCGCCACGCGGCCGCGCGCGATCGCGCCCTTGAGCGTGTTCGACACGTGCGACTGCACCGCGACGGACGCGAAGTTCTTGGGGCGGTACTTCCGGGCGAGGGCAATCGACATCGAGGGGCGTGTCGGCGAAAAAAGAGAGCCCGGCGCGGGAGGGATCTGCGCCGGGCCTCAATCTCTCTGTCGTGTGGCCGTCTTTCAAGACGACCGATCGTTCGCGCTTCGTCTGCTCTGCGGCCTCATCGGCCGGACTCGCGGGTCGTCGCCGAAACATTCGGCACCCGACACCTGAGACCCGACCGCCGCCGCACGGCAATACCCCAGGTCTGACGGAGCAACGTAGGACACCACACGCCGCTGCTACCTTCGGGGTCCTGACGGAGTTAGCGGGCCTACGCCCTCCGGGACCTGGGGCACCTCGAAATATAGAGGGGGCGGGGGGCGGGTTCAACCCGTGAAACGCGATCCGCGAAGCGCGAGTCGCTCTACTCTTCCAGCGAGCTCCAGAAGCCCTTCGGCAGGTTCATCCGGCCGCCGAACACCGCGCGCCCGCCCCCGGAGCACAGCGACGTGTCCGTGCGGGTGGACGGCCGCGTCAGGCGCCACGGGACGTGACCGGCTCGGCGCTCCACGACTCGAGGATACCAGCCAGCGTCTCGCCGGCGGTGCGCACCGCATCGCGATCCGCGTCCAGATGGGTGACGGCGCGGATGCGCGTCGGCGTCCAGGGCGAGACCAGCACGCCCCGACCGGCCGCGCGCGCCACCAGCTCGGGCGCGCCGACGCCGGGCGGGAGGTCCACCATCACGATGTTCGTGTCCGGCGGCACGACTCGGGCGCCGCCCACGCCGTCGAGCGCGGCGGCGAGCTCGCGCGCGCGCTCGTGGTCCTCGGGAAGGCGCGGCAGATGGTGGTCGAGGCCGTGGAGCGCCGCGGCGGCCAGGATTCCCGACTGCCGCATGCCGCCGCCGAATCGCTTGCGCACCGTCCAGGCGTCCGCCATTGCCGCCTCCGAGCCGGCGAGCGCCGCACCCACCGGCGCGCCCAAGCCCTTGGAGAAGGAGACCATGACCGTGTCGCCGCAGGCGGCCAGCTCGCGCAGCGGGACGCCCAGCGCCGCGGCGGCGTTCCAGAGCCGCGCACCGTCGAGATGTACCGGGAGCCCGTGGCGATCGGCCACCGCGCGCAGGGCGCGCAGCTCGTCCGGCGGGGTGACCTTGCCCCCGGCGCCGTTGTGCGTGTTCTCGAGGCAGACGAGACTCGGGGGCGGCGCGTGGGGGGACTTCGGCCGCACCGCCGCGGCGAGCGCCGCCGCGTCCATCACCGCGCGCCCGGCCTGCGCCGGCACGGGGCGGATCTGGGTGCCGCTCAGCGCCGCGGCGCCCGCCATCTCCCAGTGGATGATGTGCGCGTTCGCGTCGAGCAGGATCTCGGTCCCGGGGCGGGAGAGGAGCCACACGCCGGCCTGGTTGGCCATCGTGCCGCTGGGGAAGAAGAGCGCGCGGTCCTTCCCCAGCATCTCGGCGACGCGCTCCTCGAGGCGCCGCACCGTCGGGTCGCCGTCCAGCACGTCGTCGCCGACTTCGGCCTCCGCCATCGCGCGGCGCATCGCCGGCGTGGGCCTGGTGACGGTGTCGCTCCGCAGGTCGATGCGCGCCGCGTTCGTCGAAGTGGTAGGCATCGCGCAAAGATGGCGCGGCCGCGGGCGAAAGAGAAAGCCCGCGCCTGGTGGGCGCGGGCTCTCGCGAACGACAACCGATCAACGGGCCGTGACGGCGCCCGCGTGCTACGGCTTCTTGACGGTCGGGACCGAGACCTCGGTCTTCTTCGAGCCGACCACCGGCTTGTTGACGATCAGCGTTTCCGGCTTCGTCCCGACGGTGGGCGTGTTGATCGAGTCCTTCTTCATCTCGACGGTCGGCGTGCGGAGCGTGTCCGTCGTGGTGCCGACGGTCGGCTTCTGCACCTCGTACTCCCCGTCGCCCGTCTTCTTGCACGCGCTCAGACTCGCGAACGCCGCGAGCGTGAGCGCCAGTGTGACCTTGCGCACAGTGTCCTCCTGTGGAATGTGCGCATGCGTACAAAGGCAACCTCCGGGCCAGAAAAGCGGGACTGCGGCACTGAGGGAGTGAGAGAAGAGAACGTGGGGAACAGCCCACCCCTGTCATCCCGCAGGAGCCCGTCCTGAGCGCAGCGAAGGATCGGGACCCACCGTCCGAGCTGCGTGGCTGCCCACGGCCCAGGGCGAGTGGGTCCTTCCCCTTCGCTGCGCTCAGGGTCAGGATGACACCGCTCGGGACGCCCCTTCCTCCGTGCCTCAGTCCCTGCCGTTCGGTTCCTACTCCTCGAACGCCTCGCGCTGCATCCGCCTTACGCGCCGCAGCTCGTACACCTGGGCGACCTCGCCGCCGAGGATGAAGATGAGCGCGGCGTAGTAGACCCAGGAGACGATGATGACGATCGCGGCGAGGGTGCCGGTGTAGAGGGAGCCGGGGTTGAAGCTGCGCACGTACGACGTGAACAGGTTCTTCGCCAGCTCGAAGAGCAGGCTGGTGAACAGCGCCGCGACGAGGGCCGTCTGCGGGCGGACGCGCCGGTTAGGCAGGAACTTGTACAGCGCCCAGAACATCAGCGTGATGAAGGCGAACGCGATCAGCCGGCCGAACGTGTACTCGATCTGCCCCATCACCTCGTCGCGCAGCCCGGCCCGCGCCAGCACGCTCACGCCGCGCGTGGTGGCGACGGCGAGGTAGGCGCTGAGCGCGGTGTAGGCGGCGATCAGCAGCGTCGAGAAGACGGTCACCTTGATGTCGAACAGCTTGCCGGCCACGATCCCGCGGTCCTGCTCGATGTCGAAGACGTCGGCGAGCACGGTGCGCAGCGAGCCGAAGAGCCGCGTCGAGAACCAGACGAAGCCGATCGCGCTGTAGAGTCCCACCGGGCCGCGCGCTGAGATGATGTCGCCCAGGAGCTGGTGGACGGGCGACTCGCCGGTGGTGGGGTTCGGCGGCAGGAGGCGGTCGACGACCGCGTAGACTTCCGCGATCGACGACTCCTCGGACTGGTTCAGCAGGTAGGCGGTGCCGCTGACGAGCAGGAGGACGAAGGGGACGATCGCGAGCAGGATGTTGAACGCGATCCCGCCGGCGAGGAAGAAGATGTTGTCCTCGCCGCTGTTGTCCCAGACGCGCTTCGCGTAGTCGCGCAGCGTCCAGCCGAGCTGGATGGCGAGCGGGCGGTGCGGCATGTACGACGGGGAGCGGGGAGGGCGAACGGGGAACGCATCCCGTTCCGCCCTCCCCGCTCCCCCCGGCTCCGCTACACTCCCGAGACGTCGCCGCCGCCGGCCGCACCGCCGGCCGCACCTCCGGCCGCGCCGCCGGTCTCGCCGCCCTCGCGATAGGCGACCTTGGTCTCGGCGATGCGGCGCTCCAGCTCATCGCGCGCCTCCTCGGCGGCCTCGCGCCCCGCCTGCACGGCGCGGGTCACCTGGCGCTTCTTGAGGTCGATCGCGCGGCGGGCGGCGTCGATCCGGCTCTCGACCTGCTCGCGCGCCTCCTGGAACTTGTCGGTCACGCGCCCGCGCGTCTCATCGACCACCTCCTGCGCCCGCTCGCGCGCCCGGCGCGCCGAGCGCTGGAGCTCGGCACGCGTGGCGGCGCCGGACTGCGGGGCGAACAGGAGCGCGATCCCCGCACCCACGGCGACGCCGACCAGAAAGGCGCCGACCCCGCCCTCGTGCTTCTCGATGATCACGTACGGATCGCTGTCGTCGTACTCCACGGGCCTCATCATCCCTCGCGCCATGCGTCGGTCCTCTCGTGTGGGCGTGCAGCCTGGAGCTGCTGCGAGCTGGTTGCGAACTGCGGTCAGCGGTGCTTCTTGGCGCCGGGCTTCCCCTTGGCCGGCGGCGGGGGCGGCGGCGGCGGCGAGCGCTGCCCCTTCGCGGCGGCCTTGGGCGGCGCCGGCGGCGCGTCCTCGTCGTCGCCCTCCTCCTGCTCCGCGCCGGAGCGCCCCGAGCCGTCGGCGCGCTCCGGCGCCGCGGCGCCCCCGGCGGGGCGGGAGGCGTCGCCGTCGTTGATCATCGCCACCAGCTCGGCGCGCAGCTCGCCGACCGAGATTCCGAGCAGCTTCGCCGCGCGCGGAATGTCGCCGCCGGTGGAGGCGAAGGTCCGCAGCACGAGCTGGCGGCGCGCGTCGGCCACCGACGAGCCGACGGGGATCGTCACCGCCGCCGGCATCTCCCCCGACGAGCGGAGGTGGCGCGGGATGATGTCCGACTGGGTGATCCGCGTGCCGCGCGCCATGACCACCGCGCGCTCGACGGCGTTCTTCAGCTCGCGGACGTTCCCCGGCCAGTGGTAGGTGAGGATCCACTGCATCACGTCCTCGTCGAACCCCTCGATGCGCTTGCCGTTCTGGCTGGCGAAGCGCGTGAGGAACTCCTCGGCGAGGAGCTGCATGTCGCCGGCGCGCTCGCGCAGCGGCGGCAGGTAGATGTCGACGACGGCCAGGCGGTAGTACAGGTCCTCGCGCAGGTCGCCGTCGGAAATCGCCTTCTGGACGTCGCGGTTGGTCGCGGCGACGATCCGGATGTCGACCGGGATCTCCTTCTTGCCGCCCAGCCGGCGCACCGTGCGCGACTCGAGCGCGCGCAGGAGCTTGACCTGGATGTCGGGCGACATCTCCGCGACCTCGTCCAGGAAGATCGTCCCGCTGCTGGACATCTCGAAGGCGCCGGGCTTCTCGTTCGTCGAGCCGGTGAACGCGCCCTTCTCGTGGCCGAACAGCTCGTTCTCGAGGATCTCCTTGGGGAGGGCGGCGCAGTTCAGGGCGAAGAACGGCCCCTTCGCGCGCTCGCTCTTGGAGTGCAGCGCGCGGGCGACGAGCTCCTTGCCGGTGCCCGATTCGCCGAGGATGAGGACGCTCGCGGTGGAGGGCGCCACGGCGTCGATCACCTGGTAGACCTCGCGCATCGACTCCGATTGGCCGGTCAATTCGCCGTAGTGCGTGAGGTTCTCCAGACGGGTAGACAGCTCGCGGTTCTTCTGCTGGAGCGCGTACTTCTCGATCAGCCGCGGGATCTGCGCTTTGAGCTTGTTGAGTCGCTCCGAGTTGAGGGGCTTCTCGATGAAGTCCGCCGCCCCCTGGCGCATGGACTCGATCGCGACGTCGACCGACCCCTGCCCCGTGATCATGATGAACTCCGTGGGCAGCTGCTTCGCCTTGAGCTCCTTGAGCAGCGTCATCCCGTCGATCTTGGGCATGCGCAGGTCGGCGAGGACGATGCCGTAGCCGTCCGCGCTCAGGCGCTCGAGCGCCTTCTGCCCGTCGCCGACGATGTCGACGTGGTAGCCCTCGTCGGAGAGGATGGCGCTGAGGCCCGTGGTGATCGCCTGCTCGTCGTCGGCGATGAGGATCTTTGCGGCTTGCTTCATGACTGGCTCGTGAATGCGGTGCCGTGCCTCACGCCATGAGAGGCGTGGCGGGCGCGGCGGCCGCGGGAATCGTCAAGATCAGGGCGTTCTGCTCCCGGCCGACGCGAATGCCGGCCGCGGCCACGGCGGCCGCCACTCCGTCGCGAAGCGCCGGCGCGACCTGCGCGGAGGCGCAGGCCACCGCGACGCGGAGCTCGGCGGCGCCGGCCCCCGCGGCGCGGCTCACCGTGCAGGTGACGCCG
>DATFPD010000725.1:0-4680 GCA_035265005.1 Gemmatimonadaceae bacterium
CGGCTGCGGCGCGCACGCCGCCCGGCGACCTGCGCCGCTTCGCGGGCAGCTACCGGTGGACCCGCAACGCCCGGCGCTCCGCCGAGAAGGTCCTCTCCCTCGCCACGGACGTCCGCGTCCGGGTGCGCGGAGACAGCCTGGCGCTGGAGGCGTTGGTCCCGCTGCCGGCGGAGGGGTGGCGGCGTGTCGGCCCGCTCCGCTTCGAGCGCGGGGCGGACGGCCACTATCTGGCGTTCCGCGAGGACGAGCGCGGTCACGTCTCCCACCTCTTCCTCGACATCGCCGGGGATCACTTCGCGTTCGAGCGCGTGCCGTGGACTCGGACGCCGGGCGTGCAGCTCACGCTGTTCGCGCTCCCGATGGCGGTGCTCCTCTCCTTCCCCGTCGCCAGGTCCGCGGCGGGCGCGGCGCGCCGCCTGCGCCGCGCCGCGCCCGCCGCTCCGCACGGCCGCCGGGCGGATGGGCCGCCCGCCATCGCCGCCCACGCCGCCGCCCTGGCCGCGGCAGCGTTCACCGGCGGCACGCTCGCCGTCCTGGCGAACGCGCGGGAGCTCGCCTACGGACCGACGCCGCTGTTGCGGGTGGTGCTCGCCGTCCCGATCGCCCTCGCCGCGCTGTCGGCCCTGCTCGTGTACTTCGCCGCCGCCGCATGGGGTCGGCGCCAGTGGTCGCTGCCGTCGCGGCTGTACTACACCACCGTCGCCGCGGCCGCCGCCGCGCTCGTGGCGTGGCTGCAGGCCTACGACCTCCTCGGCTACCATCTCTGACCGCTGGCGTGGGGGACGCCGCGCTGGAGATGCCATGAGGCAGGTGCGTGCGGGAGTCCTGCTCCGCGCGCACCTGCTCGACGTGCCCGGCCGCCCTACCGCTCCGCCACCCTCCTCACCGCCCCCGTGTCGGCCGGGATCTCGGGGAGGCCGGCCGCCCGCAGCATGCCGTTGATCGGCGGGAGCTGCAGCTGGATCGTCTCGCGCAGCTTGAGGAGCTGCCGGTCGATCGCGATCGCCAGGATGTTGAACGCGGTCAGCGACTGGTCGGTCGGGCGCGCCTCGGTGCTCGCCACCACGCCGGCGAGGGCGCTCATCTGGTTGTTCAGCTTGATCGGGTAGTTGAGCGGGTCCTGGCTGCTCTGGTTCTTCACCTGGTAGAGCTCCTGCTCGACGTCGCTCAGCCGCTCGGCGAGCACGGTCGACCGGATGCGGTAGCGCGCCAGCTCGGCGGCCGGCAGCCGCTGCTCGCGCTCGGCGAGCTGCGCCCGCAGCGCGCGGATCTGCTTCACCGCGTCGTTGGCCTCGCTCGTCTTGTCGCGGATCTTCGTCAGGAGCGTGAACTGCTCCACCAGGTCGGCGGTGGTGGCCTTCGAGCGCGGGTCCTTCCGGAGGGCGAAGGTCGCCGTCTGCGCCTCCCCGCCGTCCACGCGCAGCCGCACGCTGTACGTCCCCGGCGGCGCGATCGGCCCCTGCGTGCCGGCGGCCCACATGATCAGGTTCTCGAACGAGCTGGCGTCCGGGTAGCGCAGGTTCCAGGCGAAGCGGTTGAGCCCCGCCCTGTTCGGCACCCGCGGCGGCGGCGCGGCGCGGCGCGGCCCCTCCTCGCTCTCCCCGGCGCCGCCGGGCGCGCCCTCCCCCTGCCCCTCGCCGCGCTGCTCGAGCTTCTTCAGGCTGTCGGCGGAGACGCCGGCCCTCGTCAGGCTGTCGCGCCGCGCGGTGCGCACGCTGTCGCCGCGCAGGCTGTCGGCGCGGGCGGCCGAGTCCTGGCGGCTCGTCAGGCTGCGGATCACGCTCCCGCGGGCGTCGAGGAAGTCGAGCGTCACCTCGCGGTTCGCGTCCTTGAGCCAGTAGTAGAGCACCGCGCCGCTCGGCGGGTTGGCGCCGACCGGGTTGGCCGCGTTCCCCCCGCCGCCGCCGCCGCCGAAGCCGCCGCCCCACTGGGTGCGGTAGGCGTCGCGCGGCCTGAAGAGGTGCACCTGCTTGGCGACGACCTCCGAC
Organism: Gemmatimonadaceae bacterium; assembly: GCA_035265005.1. Taxonomy (GTDB): domain Bacteria; phylum Gemmatimonadota; class Gemmatimonadetes; order Gemmatimonadales; family Gemmatimonadaceae; genus DATFPD01. The sequence continues at coordinate 1,989 of DATFPD010000725.1, forward strand.
GAGAGCTGCCGCAGCGGCGACAGGTCGTCGAGGACCCAGAAGGAGCGCCCGTGCGTGGCGGCGACCAGGTCCCCCTCCTTCACCACCAGGTCGTGCACCGGCACCGGCGGCAGGTTGAGCTGGAGCCGCTGCCAGCGGCTGCCGGCGTCGAAGCTCACCCAGACGCCGCGCTCGGTGCCGGCGTAGAGGAGCCCCGGCGCCTCGGGGTCCTCGCGCACCGCGCGCACGAACTCGGTCTCGGGGATCCCGTCGACGATCTTCGCCCACGTCTTGCCGAAGTCCGTGGTCTTGTAGATGTAGGGCGCGAAGTCGTCCATCTGGTAGCGGTTGATCGCCGCGTAGGCGGTGCCGGCCGCGTGCGGCGACGCCTCGATCAGCGACACGCGCCCCCACGGCTTGAGCCCGAACGGCGTCACGTTCTGCCACGTCCGCCCGTTGTCGCGCGTCAGCCGCACCACCCCGTCGTCCGACCCCGACCAGATCACCCCGCGCGCCACCGGCGACTCGGCGATCGTGAACACCGTGCCGTAGTACTCGACGCTCGTCTGGTCCCTGGTGATCGGGCCCCCGCTCGGGCCTAACGTCGCCGGGTCGTGCTTCGTCAGGTCGGGAGAGATCGGGCTCCAGCTCTGCCCCTCGTTGGTCGAGCGGAAGATCACGTTCGCCCCGGCGTAGAGCACGTTCGGGTCGTGCGGCGAGACGACGATCGGGAACGTCCACTGGAAGCGGTACTTGAGGTCCTCGGCCGAGTGCCCCATGGGGTTGATCGGCCACGGGTTCACGTTCCGCTCGAAGCCGGTGCGCATGTCCTTGCGCGTGAGCAGCCCGCCGTAGCTCCCGGCGTAGACGACGTCCGGGTCGTCGCTCCGGGCGGCGATGTACCCGCTCTCGCCGCCGCCGGCGTCCTGCCACTCGGCCGTCGTGATGCCGCCCTCGTGCCGGCTCGGCCCGCAGAGGGTGGAGTTGTCCTGCTGCGCCCCGCAGACCTTGTAGGGGTAGTGCTCGGTGGCGATGACGTGGTAGAACTGCGCGGTCGCGAAGTCCTGCTCGCTCCACGTCTGCCCGCCGTTGAACGAGACGTTGGCGCCGCCGTCGTTCCCCTCGATCATCCGGCGGGCGTCGTTCGGCGCCACCCAGAAGTCGTGCGAGTCGCCGTGCGGCGCGCGCATCGCGCGGAAGGTCTTCCCGTTGTCGGTCGACTTGTGGAACGAGACGTTGTTGACGTAGACGACGCTGGTGTCCTTCGGGTCGGCGTGGATGCGGGTGTAGTACCAGGCGCGCTGCCGCAGCTTGCGCTCGCTGTTGGTGCGGGTCCACGTCGCGCCGCCGTCGCCCGACCGGAAGACGCCCCCCGAGTCGTGCTCGATGATCGCCCAGACGACGCCCGGCCTGGCCGGCGAGACGGCGAGCCCGATGTTGCCGACGAGCCCCGCCTGCGGGAGCCCGGGGTTGCGGGTGATCTCGGTCCAGTGCTCGCCGCCGTCGGTCGTCTTGAAGATCCCGCTCCCCGCGCCGCCGGAGACGAGCAGCCACGGCTTGCGCCCCGCCTGCCAGAAGGCGGCGTAGAGCACGTCCGGGTTCGAGGGGTCCATCGCCAGGTCGATCGCGCCGGTGGAGTCGTTGCGGAAGAGGACCTTCCGCCAGCCCTTCCCCCCGTCGGTGCTCTTGTAGACGCCGCGCTCGGGGTTGGGCCCGTAGGCGTGGCCGAACGCGGCGACGTAGACGGTGTTCGGGTCGCGCGGGTGGACGCGCACGCGGCCGATGTGCCGCGTCTCGCGCAGCCCTAACGAGACCCAGGTCTTCCCGGCGTCGGTCGACTTCCACATCCCCTCGCCGTGGGCCAGGTTGCCGCGGATCTGCGACTCCCCGCCGCCCACGTAGACGACGTCCGGGTTCGACTCGCTGACCGCCACTGACCCGATGCTGCCGCCGAAGTACTTGTCGGTCACCGGCGCCCAGCTGTAGCCGCCGTCGCCGGTCTTGAAGACGCCGCCGCCGGTCGTCCCCATGTAGTACTCGTACGGCCGCGCCCCCGACCCGGCGACCGCCACCGACCGCCCGCCGCGGAACGGCCCGATCTCCCGCCACCGCAGCGCCGCGAACGCCAGCGAGTCGTACGCCGCCGGGTGGGTGAACGCCTGACGACTCACCACCCCCGCCGCCCTGGGCCGCGGCGCCGGGGTCTGAGTCTGCTCCGGCGGCTGCGGCTGCTGCTGCGCCCCGGCCGAGCCGAGCGCGACCGCGCCCGCCGCCAGGGCGAGCGCCATCATCGATGAAGCCCTCACGCGAGATCCTCCACTGGGGACGAACGAGTGCGAACGCCCGATCTTGCCCACGCGCCAGGCCGCGTGCAAGTGCCCCGCGCCAGGCCTCCGACCTCATCGAGCTCGGCTTGCTGCTCAATTTCGGCCCGAAACCGGGGATCAGGCGCAAGCTCTTCGACAAGCGATACAAGCGCCACCGTGTTCATCTGTGGAAAGCTCTTGCTAGGCCGGCGCGGCCGCGGAACCAGACTTGCGCGGTAGGACCCGACCCGTCAGCATCTGTTTTCATGCCGCACTTACGCATCGCGCACGTCACCGAGCACTACTACCCGCACCTGGGCGGGGTCTGCGAGCACGTCCACTACATGGCGCGCGAGTGCCGGCGGCTCGGGCATCAGGTGGACGTCATCACCGGGAACATGCCCGGG
>DATFPD010000726.1:0-5587 GCA_035265005.1 Gemmatimonadaceae bacterium
CCGGCGGAAGTCCTCGGCCAACCTGTTGACCGGGAATCCAGGCGCAACGTCCGGTCGTCTCCCTGGTAGGAATGGCCTCGTCGTGCATCGCGGCGCCGGCGCCGATCGGCGGAACTGCGTGACGGTTCCTGCGGTAGACAGGGCAATCCAGACGCCCCGCGGGCCGGAGGTACTGCGCGATGATGTGGACCACGAAGGCGGGCGCCTCGCTGCTCCTCGCCGCCTGCGCCCTGACGGCGGGCTGCCGGGCCGACTCGCCCCGCCGCATCGATGTCCCGCCGGTGGCGGCGGCCAGCTCGGTCGACTGCGTCTGGCACCCGGCCAGCTCGTCGGCCGCCCTGCTGGACGAGGCGCGCGCGCTCGTCCAGCTCCACGAGGACGGCCGCGTCTGCATCACGGACGCCGACCGCCGGCGCATCGCGTACGATAGCGCGGCGATGCGCTACTTCGCCGACGTCGCCGCCGACCGGGAGCCCGGGCTGGCCGAGTCGGCACTCCGATGGATGGCCGAGGGCGCGCGCCCCGAGCTGTGGCCCACGTTCGCCGCCGCGCTCGACCGGCAGGCGCGTGTCGACGGCTGCGCCGAGTGCGTGAGCTACGCCGGATGGTACGGGCTCGCCCGCTACGCGCACCTGTCCGCCGAGGCGCGCGCGCGGCTCGACCGCGCGGCCGACAGCGTGCGCTTCCGGGCGGGCGACTTCGCCTGGGTCCTCGCGGCGGTCAACGACTCGGCGGCGCGCGCGGTGCTGCGGCGGCTCCGCGGCGGCGGCCTGCTCGACGACAGCCTCGGTGCGCCGGGTATGGCGGAGATCGTGGACTCGGTGCTCGCCTGGCCGGCGCTCCCGCCCGGCGAGGGTCGCGCCTGCGTCGAGGACCAGACGCCCGGCCGCACGGCCAGCGGCGCGTTCGGCTGCGTCCCCCGCGTCGAGGAGGCGCGGGCGGCCAGGCTGATCCCGCCGCGCCGGCCGATCGCGGAGCTCGGCCTCGGCGGCGCGCGCTTCGACGTGGCGGCGCGCGGGCGGGCGCTGCGCCAGCCGTGGGGCCCGGTCGTCGAGCTCCTCATCGAGACGCCCGGCGACGATAGGGGTCGCAACGCCATCGTCCTCTTCCTGCGGCCGGACACGCTCGCGCTCGTGCTCGACGAGGTCGCCCGGATGCGGCGGCGGGCCTACCTGTCCTGGATCGTACCGGGGAGCGCCGGCCCGGGGATCGAGCAGGTTCCGGGCAGCGGCGGCACGATGGCGCTCGTCGTCCGCCGGCGCGCCGTGTTCGGCGAGGCGTGGGAGGTGGGCGTGCTGTCGGCCGCCGCGCAGACACCGCGCTCCGCCGTACGCCTGAGCGAGTGGGAGATGTACCGCCTCGCGGCCGCGCTCGGCGCCGCCACTCGTCAGGCACGCGCGTACGAGGCGCTGGGCGCGTGGCCACGCCGCGACTCGGCGGGCGCGCCGTGAAGGGCCGGGTCGCCGCGCTCGCGGTGCTCGTCGCGGCCGGCTGCGGCGTCCCCGACGCCACCTCCGGCCGCGTGCTCGAGCGCGGCGAATGGGAATCGCGACTCCGCGCGAGCTTCTGCGCCCCCGCCGAGGGGTTCGGCTTCGACTGCGGACCGCAGGCGCGCCGGCTCGAGGCTACGCGCGACTCCGTCACGCTGGACGCGCACGCCGCGGTGCTCGACGGCGCCGCTCCCGTCGCGGGCGCGGCCGACAGCGCGATGCTGCTCTGGTGGCTCGCCGAAGGCGGTCGCCCGCGCGACGCCGGCCAGTTCATCCGCCGCGTCGCCCCGTACGACTACCCGAACTACGAGGACCAGAGCTTCGCCGCCTGGTACGGCGTCGCCCGCCACGCGGCGACGAACGCCGCCGCCGCGGCGCAGCTCGCGCGGCTCCCCGAGAAGATCGGGCCGTTCCAGCGCGGCCGCCTGACGATGATGCTGGCGCTGGTGAACGACACCACCGCCCGCGCCGCGCTCCGCCGGCTGCGCGCGACCGAGAACTTCCCGCCCCATCTGGCCGCGATCGCCGACAGCGTGCTGGCGTGGCCCGCGCTCCCGCCCTTCGCCGGCCGCTGGCCCTGCTCGGCGGACCAGCGCCCCGGCCGCACGGCGTCGGGCGCCTTCGGCTGCGTGGCCGACAGGGCGGCGACGCTGGTGATCGGGTCGCCGGCCGGCCCGCGCGAGGTCGGGCGCCTGACGACGGGCGAGCGCGGCGCGATCGCCGTCACCGCCGAGGGCGCATCGCCCTCCGTCGACGGCGAGGCCGCGGTGACCATCTCCATCGACGCGCGCTCCGACTCCGCGCTCGTGCACCTGCCGCTGAGCGTCGCCGCCCCGATGCTCGGCACGCTCCAGAGCCTGGTGCGAATGAACAGGCTGCCGTGGGCACTCGTCCGCACGATGGACAACTCCGCCGCCCAGGTCATGGCCGGCGGCTCGAGCGACGCCGCCGCCAACCGCTTCACCGTCCGCAAGCTCACGCCCTGGGCGCGCCCGTGGGAGGTCGCGATCGTGAACGACCGCGGCGTCGCCGGCCCTGTCCGCGTGCGCCTGACGAGAGCCGAGCTGGAGGCGCTCGCCCGCTCGCTCGAGCGCGCCGTGGCGGCGGCCCGGGAGGACGCGGCGCGAGGGTCCTGGAGGCTGAGCGGGAAGTGAGCGGAGCGCGACGGCGCTCGCCCGGCGCGAGCGCCGGCGGCGGCGGCCCGCCGCTCCCTACGCCGTCCTGTCCGCCACCCTCCGCTTCGGCTCCGGCTGCCCCACCGACTCGGCCGGCGCGTCGTCGGCGTCCGCCTGCTCGCCCACCGGGAGCTCCAGGATGTGGAACGGCAGCCGGTCGGGGTGCAGCTTGCGCAGCAGCGGGACGGCGACGTTGTAGACCGGGACGCCTTTCGCGGTGCGCCCCTCGAAGCTCCCGTTATGCGCGTGGCCGTGGAAGACCGCCGTGACGTCGTAGCGCCCGATCGGCTCCTCGAGGCGGCTCGTGCCGAGGTAGGGGAAGATCTCCAGCGGCTCCCCCTCGACCGTGTCGCGGACCGGCGCGTAGTGCAGCACGGCGATGCGATGGCGGGTGCGCAGGCGCGCCAGCGCCGACTCCAGCTTCAGCGCCTCGTTGATCGCCTCGTGCACGAACTGCTTGATCGGCGCCTCCCCCCACGCGCCGAGCGTGCCGCGGCCGAAGCCGCCGGCGAACCCCTTCACGCCGGCGAAGCCGACGCCGTGCACCTCGTGCGAGTCGCCGTCGAGCATCGTCACGCCGGCGTCGCGGAGGATCTGCGCCACCTCCTTCTCGGTGCCGCTCTCGAAGTCGTGGTTCCCGAGCACCGCGATCACCGGGATCTTCACCGCCGCCAGGTCCTTCGCCAGCAGCCGCGCCTCCTCGGCGAGCCCGTAGTCGGTGAGGTCGCCGCAGATCACGAGCACGTCGGCCAGCCGCGCCGCCTCGGCGAACACCGACGCCAGCGCCCCCTGCGACTGCTTCCCGTAGTGCACGTCGCTCATCGCCGCGACGCGAACGACGCCGTTGGTGATGGTGGCCACGATCCCAGCTCTCTTCGGGTGGTAATGCTCCCCGGCGCGGTGCAAGAGTAAGGCTAGCGTGGTTCCTGCGTAGGCGACGGGATGGGGGATGGGGGATGGGGGATGAACTGCTCTCGCGCCCTTCGCCGCGCCAGAGTGGGTCACCCGAGCGGCCCTTCATCCCCCGTCCCCCATCCCCCATCCCGATGTCGTACGAATCCACCCAAGACGACTCCGGCGTCGACACGAACACGTTCTACCGGCGGACGCTGCACGTGCTGAGCGACGCGCGGATCCCGTTCCTCGTCGGCGGGTCGCACGCGTTCCTGCACTTCACCGGGATCGTGCGCAACACGAAGGACCTCGACCTCTTCCTCAAGCGCGAGGACGTCGAGCGCGCGCTCAGGGCGCTGGAGGGGGCAGGCTACCGCACCGAGCTCACCTTCCCGCACTGGCTCGGGAAGGCCTTCTACGCCGACAACTTCGTGGACCTCGTCTACGCCTCTGGCAACGGCGTCGCCCGCATCGACGACGGCTGGTTCGAGCACTCGATCGAGGCCGACGTGCTCGGGATGCCGGTGCGCCTCACCCCGCCGGAGGAGTTCCTCTGGCAGAAGTCGTTCGTGATGGAGCGCGAGCGGTTCGACGGCGCCGACATCTGCCACCTGCTGCGCTGCCAGGCGGACCGGATGGACTGGAACCGCCTCGTCGCGCGCTACGACGGCTTCTGGCACGTGCTGCTGATCTACCTGGTGCTGTTCGCCTTCGTCTACCCGTCCGAGCGCGGCCGCATTCCGCCACAGGTCTTCACCGACCTGCTCGGCCGGATGCAGCAGGAGGTGAACGCCCCCGCCCCCGAGGAGCCGTTGTGCCGGGGCACCCTCCTCTCCCGTATGCAGTACCTGCTCGACGTCGGCCGCTACGGCTACCGCGACGCCCGCATCGCCCTCGGCACCATGTCGCCGGAGGAGGTGGTGTACTGGACGTGGGCGATCGGGAACATCGAATGAACCCACCGTCGCGCGCGACGCATCCCGACGGGGTGTGGTAGGGGCGACGCCCGCGTCGCCCCCGCCGTATCACAGCGCGCCGTTGTCGTTGCCGTGGTCCGCCGCCCCGTGCGCCCCGCCGTCATCCGGCCCGCGGCGCGGAGGAACGGCGCACGTTGGCGTGTGAACGGCGGGTAGAACGGCCGGCGGGGGCGACGCAGGCGTCGCCCCTACCACACCCCGTCGGGATGCATCGCGCGCTTCCCACACGTCATTCGAAGATCTCATCCGTCCGGATGCTGGCCATGACGGCCGCCAGCGCGCTCTCCATCTCGGCGACGGTCTTGCGGATCTCGCGCCGGTAGCTGGCGCGGAGGACGGCGAGCGAGACGCCGCCGGCGACGACCGCGGCCCCGAGCGCCGGTAGGCCGAGCGCCGCGCCGGCGAGCGCGAACTTCTCCACGGCGACGAAGAGGCCCGCCGCGCCGCCCCCCCCGGTGAAGAAGCCGGTCAGCGCCGATGTCGCGATGACGTTGGCGCGCAGCCCCTGGCGGATGTCGACGTGGAGCTGGACCTCGCACGCGTTCGGGTCGTGCGGCAGCGGCCGCAGGGTGACCTGCAGCTGGCGGGCGCGGACGCCGTAGCGCGTGTACGTCCACGGGTAGCTCTGGCGGGTGCCGCCGAGCTCCGGCAGGTCGAAGACGAGCACCCCGCCGTCCAGCGGGTGGCGGCCCGGCGCGTCGCGCAGCGACAGGGAGAACGGGGGCGCGCGCAGCACCCGACCCACCGCCTGGAGCACGCGGCGCGGCGCGGCCGGCACGGTGCGCGACGCGGCGACGCTGCGGCCGGTGGAGCCGAGGAGGATCGTGGCCACGACGTCCTGCCACTGCGCCAGCTCCTTCGGCGGCGCCGCCTGTGCGCCCCCGCGCGCGGCCGCCGTCATCTCGGCCACCGCGAGCGCCACGAACTGGCGCGAGATCCCGGCCTCCGCCGCCGCCGCCTCGACGTCGCGCAGCCGGAGCCCGTCGGCGCCCGCCGCCGCCGGCGCGCCCGTGCCTGACGAGGGCGACGGCGGCCGCGCGCGCTCCTCCAG
>DATFPD010000727.1:0-6089 GCA_035265005.1 Gemmatimonadaceae bacterium
GCGGCGGCGCGGCAGCTCGGACACCCCGCGCACCTCTACGACGGCTCGTTCGAGGACTGGAGCCACAACACCTCGTTCCCGGTCGCGACGGGCGAGAAGAAGTAGCTCGGGTTTCGTCGTAAGGCGGCGGGTCGTGCGAGCGCTGGGGCGCAGGATCATGGCCGCGGCGCTCGCGGCGCTGCCGCCGGCCGCGGGCGCGCAGCCGGCGGACCGACCGCGGCACTCCGGGACGGTCACCCTCATCCAGCTCGGGGACCTGCACGCCCGCCTGACGCCGATGCCCGCCGCGTGCGGCACCGCCGCCGCCGCACCGGGGCGCACGGTCGGCGGTCTGGCCCGGGTGGCGACCGTGGTCGAGCGCATCCGCGCCGGCGCCGGCGGCTCGGCGCTCCTCCTGAGCACGGGCGACGCGGTGCAGGGCTCGGCGGAGGCGCTGTTCACGCGCGGCGAGGCGGTGGCGGCGGCGCTCGACCGCCTGCGGGTCGACGCGCACGCGCCGGGGAACTGGGACTTCGTCTACGGGCCGGAGCGCTTCGTCCAGATCTTCGCCGGTGCCCCGGGCCGGCCGCCGCTGGCGCGCGTGCACGCGGTCGCCGCCAACCTGTACGGCGCCGGCGGCCGGCGCGTCCTCCCCCCGTACCGCGTGCTGCGCGCGGGGGGGCTCCGGGTCGGGGTCCTGGGCCTAACGACGGCGCGGGGGCTGCCGGCGGTCGGCGCGGCCGCGACGCGCGGCTTCCGCTTCACCGACGGCGAGGCCGAGGTCGGGCGGCTCGCCGCCGAGCTGCGCGGGCGGGAGCGGGTGGACGTCGTCGTCCTGGCGTCGGAGCTGGGGCTGGCCGCGAACGCGCGCCTCGCCGAGCGGCACCCGGGGATCGACGTCGTGCTCTCGGCCGACACCCACGAGACCACGCGGACGCCGGTGGTGGCGCGCGGGACCGGCACGCTGCTGGTGGAGTCCGGCGCGAACGGGGTAGTGGTCGGCGAGCTGGCGCTCCGCGTCGACCGCGGCCGCGTCTCCGGATGGCGGTGGACGCTGCACGCGGTGACCGACACCGTGCCCGAGGAGCCGGCGATGGCGGCGGTGGTGGACTCGGTGCGCGCGCCGTTTCTCGCCGGGCCGGCGTTCGTCGCCGGGCGCGCGAACCCGCTGCTCCCGGGTGCGCGGCTCGCCGGCCCGCTGGACGAGGTCGTGGGCTGGACGGCCGCCCCGCTCTATCGCGGCGACGCGTCGGACGCCGCGCTCCCCGGCGTGGTGGAGGGGACGGCGCACGACTTCCTCGCCGACGCCATTCGCGCCGCGACCGCCGCCGACGTCGCCCTGCTGCGCGGCTTCCGATTCGGCGGCTGCGTGCTGGCGGGCCCGGTGACGCGGGGCGATCTTTACGCCATGCTGCCGATCGGGGCGGGAGCGGCGCGGCTGGCGCCGGTGCGCGCGGCGCGGCTGCGCGATCAGGTCGAGAGCGCGGTGGCCGGGGTGTTCGACCCGGACCCGCGGCGCTGGGCCGGCGGGTGGGGCTTCGCCTACGCCGGCCTGGGCTTCGACCTGGACGTCTACGCGCCCCCGGGCGGCCGGGCCGCCAACCTCCGGGCCGGCGACCGCGCGCTCGCGCCCGGCGACTCGGCCGCCCTCTCGGTCGCCGGCCTCTGGTTCGCCGCCGAGCCTAACGTGGTGAGCGGGTGCGCGCGCTGCGCGGGCGGGGCCGGCGCCGCGGTGGTGCGCGGCCCGCGCGGGGAGCCGCTGGACGCGGTGGAGCTCGCCGAGCGCTACCTGGCGTCCCTCCCCGGCCGCACGTACGCGCCCGGTCGGCCGCGCGTGGCGCTCCGGCGGCCGCTCCCGCCGCCGCTCTACGGCTGGCCGGTGGTGCAGCCGCTCCAGGGCGTGTCGCCGCGTCCCGACGGCGCGCGCGGCGGCGGCGTGGCGCGCGCGGCGCGGAGCCCGTAGGTGGCGGAGTCGGCAGGGCGTCCCGGACTCCCCCGGCGGGCGGCTCCCTGGATGATCGCCTGGGTGGCGCTCGCGCTCGCGGTGGCGGGCGCGGGCCTGGTCGTGAGCGCGCGGCGCAGGACGTATCGAATGGAGCCCTCGATCCGACTGGCGGCTCCCGCCGGCGCCCTGTCCGTCGTCGCGTTCCGCGTGCCGGCCGACTCCGAGCTGCGCGACTCCGCCGTGCGCGCGTCCGCGCTGCGGGGCCGCGCCATCGCCCGCGCGACGCGCGAGAGCCTGCCGGAGCACGTCGGGAACGCCCTGCGCTGCGTGAGCTGCCACCCGGACGACGGGACGCGCGCCGGCGCGATGCCGTGGGTCGGCGTGTACGCGCGCTTCCCGCAGTACCGCTCGCGCAGCGGCCGCGTGATCACGCTGGAGGACCGGATCAACGACTGCTTCGAGCGCAGCATGAACGGGCGCGCCCTCGCGCCGCGCGGCCGCGACGTCGCCGACATGGTGGCCTACATGGCGTTCCTGTCGGTCGGCGTGCCGCAGGGCGCCGCGATGACGGGGCAGGGGATCCCGGCAATTACGCCTCCGCTCGCTGGCGACACGCTGCGCGCCCGCGCGGCCTACGCCGCCGAGTGCGCCCGCTGCCACGGCGCCGACGGCCTGGGCGGCGTGGCGCCGCCGCTGTGGGGGCCGCAGTCCTACAACGTCGGCGCCGGGATGTCGCGCGTGCGCACGGCCGCCGCCTTCATCCGCCACGCGATGCCCTTCGACCGCCCGGGCACGCTCACCGACCAGCAGGCGTTCGACCTGGCGGCGCTGATCAACGCCCGCCCCCGCCCGGACTTCCCCGGCAAGGAGAACGACTGGCCGTTAGGCGACCCGCCCCCCGACGTGGCCTACCCGACGACCGCCGCGGTGAAGGCGCGCCGGCCGGTTCGGCCGGCGCCGTAGCGGACCGATCCCTCTGCCAGTCGGCTCTGCGGGATTCTACCACCGAGGCACCGAGACACCGAGGAGGGGCACACCGGAGAGAAGCCCCCTGCCGGTCGGCTTTGCTGAAGAGCGATTGAACCGCAGAGGACGCGGAGGACGCAGAGGGCGGCACACGGGAGGGGGTCCCCCAACGCTCTTCGGCATCTCCTCCCGGCAGGGGGGCCCTCTCTTGTGTGCCCTCCTCTGCGTCCTCCGCGTCCTCTGCGGTTCAATCGCTCTTCAGCGAATCCTCCCGATAGGGGCCCCTCTTCCGTGTGCCCTTCCTCGGTGTCTCTGTGCCTCGGTGGTCGAACCTCTTCGATCGTCCCGGCAGAGGGGGCAGAGGGGCTTCCCCGTCAGCCGTGCACGAGCCCGAGCAGCAGCTTGCCGACGACCACCGCCGCCCACACCGCGCCCGCGGCGAGCAGCGCGAGCAGCAGCAGCATGATCGCCACGAAGCCGCGGCTCGCGCCGGTCGCCTCGGCGGGGCGGTCGATGTGCGCCTTGAGCAGCTCGACGTTCTTCGTATTGGACTTCCACGCGAAGTCGAAGAGGTCGCCGACGGCCGGTACGGAGCCGAGCAGGCTGTCGATGGCGACGTTGGCGACCATGCGCGTTAGCACGCTCCTGGGCGCGCCCGCGCGCGCGGCGAGAACGATCACGTAGCCCGACAGCCCCGCGCCGACCATGTCCCCGGCGCCGGGGATGAGCCCGATGATCGGATCCAGCCCGAAGCGGATGTTCGTGCCCGGGATGCGGATCGCGCGGTCGAGCAGGTCCGCGACGAGCTGCACCTGCGTCACGCTGGCGCCGGTGCCGCCGCTGCCGCCCGGGCGCCCCGGCAGCTCGATCGTGCCGCCGGCCCGCCTACCCTCCTTTCTGATCGGACTCGTCACGCGCTCTCCCCACTGGCAATGACCCCCGCGGCCGGCGCTCGCCCGCCGTCGCCGCCGCGCCCGCGACGGTGAGAGTGATTGCTTGCAGGAGCGGGACCAGCATGTACACGAGCACGCTCTCGGGCGCGGGCCCCTCCGGGACCGGGGCGAGCCGCGTCACGTAGACCCACGCGCCGGCCGCGAACGCCAGCGCGGCAGCGAGCAGGTGCACGGCCGACCCGCCCGGCCGCCGGATGCCCTGCGCCACCTTGAGCGAGGACACCCACGGCGCCGCCACCCACCCCGCGCCGACGAGCAGCGGGACGAGCGTGCCGATCGCGAGCCCGAACGGCGGGCGCAGCGCGTACGCGCCGACCGACACGACGGCGAACGCGGCGTGCGCGACGAGCGAGAGACGCCTCAGAGCGCGTACAGCTCGCCGTACTTGCGGCGCAGCGAGTCCACGAGCGGTCGGTGGTCCAGCGGCTCGCCGGTCAGGCGCCGCACCAGCGCGGACGCCGACGCGTCGCGCCGGCCGTGCCGGTGCACGTGCTCGCGCATCCACCCCAGCAGCGGCACGAACTCCCCACGTCGGAAGAGCTCGTCCACCGGCCCCAGGTCGCGCTCGGCAGCCGCCACGAGCTGCGCCGCGCAGACATTGCCGACGGTGTACGTCGGGAAGTAGCCGAACAGCCCGCCGCTCCAGTGGCTGTCTTGCAGGCATCCCTCGGCGTCGTCGGCCGGCGTCACGCCCAGGTAGCGGGCGTAGGCCTCGTTCCACGCCCCCGGAACGTCCGCCGCGCTCAGGGAGCCGGAAAGGAGCGCGCGCTCCAGCTCGAAGCGGATGAGGACGTGCAGGTTGTACGTCACCTCGTCCGCGCTGACGCGGATCAGCGACGGCGCCACGACGTTCACCGCCTCGTGCAGCGCGTCGAGCGAGACGCCGTCGAGCGCGCCGCCGAACGACGCCCGCGCGACGGGGAGGAAGTGCTCCCAGAACGCTCGGCTCCGGCCGACGCGGTTCTCCCACAGCCGCGACTGCGACTCGTGCACCCCCATGTCCGCGGCCTGCCCCATCGGCGTGCCGTAGTGCGCCGGCGGGAGCCCCTGGTCGTACAGCCCGTGCCCGACTTCGTGCACGATGCTGTAGAGGCCGTCCGTGAAGTCGTGCGGGTCGAAGCGCGTCGTCAGGCGGCAGTCGCCGGGCCCGATGCCGGTGCAGAACGGGTGCGCGCTCGTGTCGAGCCGCCCGCACGCGAAGTCGAAGCCGAGCGCGGCGGCCACCACCTCGCCGAACGCCCGCTGGCGCTCGACCGGGATCTCGCGCCGCAGCGCCGAGGCGTTGCCGCGGCGCGGCGCGCCCGCGATGGCCCGCACCAGCGGCACGAGCTCCGCGCGCAGCGCGTCGAAGAGCCGCGCCGTCTCGGCCTCGGTGGCGCCCTGCTCGTAGTCGTCGAGCAGCGCGTCGTACGGCGACGCCGCGTAGCCCACGCACTCCGCCTCCTGCCGCTTGAGGGCCACGATCTTCTCGAGCCACGGGCGGAAGCGCGCGAAGTCGCTCGCGCGGCGCGACGCCGTCCACTCCTGGTGCGCGACCGGCGTCGTGCGAGCGATCTCCTCCACCAGCGCCCGCGGCAGCCGCGTCTCGCGGTCGTACCCGCGGCGCAGCTCCCGCACGTTCACCGACTCGGGCGCGTCCGGGTCGCGCACCAGCGCCGACCCCTCGACGGCCGCCAGCAGCTCGGCGATCCGCGGGTCGGTGGCCCGCTCGTGCGCGAGCCCCGCCAGCAGTCCGAGCTGCTCGCCGCGGTGCTCGACGCCCCCCGCGGGCATGTACGTCTCCTGGTCCCACTCCAGCACGTTCGCGCACGACGCGATCAGCGTCGCCTCGCGCGACCGGCTCAGCAGCTCGGCGTAGGCGGAGTCGGGAGTCATGAGAGAAAAGCTAGTGGAGAAGGGAAGAGTCCGATGCGAACGACACCAACTACACCTGCGACCTGCGAGCTGCGACCTCAGGGCGCTCGGGAGGCTCTTGGCTTCCCGAGGGTGTTAGGACGCAGGACGCAGGACGCAGGTGTCGTCACTGCACGTCCAGCCTCGCCTCGCCGTCGAGCACGACGCGGAGGACGAAGCCGGTCTGGGTCGTGTGGAGTCCCACGATCCTCACCTCGTGCACGGCGCCGGCCATCGTCATCCCGGGAGCGAGAGGGCGGTTGAGCTCAGTCGTGAGCCGGTCGCGGATCGAGTCGAGCTGGGCGCCCACGTCGAGCCGCCCGCGGCCGGTGGCCTCGTTCAGCGCGCGGCGG
>DATFPD010000728.1:0-6926 GCA_035265005.1 Gemmatimonadaceae bacterium
GGGAGCGGTGGGGGTGTTTACGGTGAGAGAGTAGGGAAGCTGCGCCTTACTTGATGACTTTCACTCCCACATCCACCCACACGTCCGGCTCCAGCAGGTGGCGCACGGTGAGGGTGTGGGTGCCGGTCTGCTCGACGTTGAGGGCGATCGGCATCGAGCCGACGACCGAGTCGCCGGGGGCGAGCATCCCCTGCATGCTGTAGCCCGCGCACATCGCGAAGCCGGTCGGGGCGAGCTCGGCGTCGGAGCGGACGTCGAGTCCGCAGATGCGGGAGGTCACGCGGATGGGCGCCGCGCCGTCGTTCACGATCACGGACGAGACGCTGAAGATCTCGCCCGACCTGGGGCGGTTGTCGGAGAGGCGCACGATCAGGCGCAGGCCGCCCGGCGCCGTGCGCGTGACCGGCGCGTTCGGGACGACGCCCAGCTCCTCCCCCGTGGGCTCGGGCGCGGCGCAGGCGGCGACGGAGAGAGCGAGGAGCGGCGGCAGCGCCGCGCTGACGAGGGTTCTGCGCATTCGGCCTCCACGGCGGTGAGACGGGAACCGCGACTGGTCTGCTCCCCGAGGACCCATCCGGCCTGCTCCGCGTCACCGCGGCTACCGGAGCCGCCGTGAGCCCGGGTAAGATTCGATTCTGGGCGGACCCGTCCGGACGGGTCCGCCGACAGTGACTACCTCCCGCTTCTGCATCCCCCATGCACCGCCACACCCTCCACGCTCTCCGCGCTGGCATCGGTGCCGCGCTCGCCGTCGCCACGCTGTCCGTCGCGGGGCGGGCCCAGCCGTCCACCCGCGCCGGCGCCACCCCTCCGGCCGCGAGCGGCGCCACGCTCACGGTGGACCGCATCTTCCGCCACGAGGAGTTCAAGAGTGCCACGCTGCCGAGCGTGCACTGGCTGAAGGACGGGCGGTCGTACGTGGACGTGCGGGCCAACGCCGGCGGCGGGAGCGACATCGTCCGGGTCGACCTCCTCACCGGCGCCTCGACGGTGCTGGCCGACGCCGCCTCGCTCGTGGACGCGGGGGGCGCGCGGTTCGAGGTCGAGGAGATCGAGCTCTCGCCTGACGAGAGCCGAGCGCTCCTCTTCCACGGCTCGGTCCCCGTGTGGCGCACGAACACCCGCGGCGTCTACCACGTGATCGACTTCCGGACGAAGAAGCTGACCCCGATCGTGACGGTGACCACCCCCGGCGTGTCGCACGGGCAGGAGCGCGACAGCACGCCCCCGGAGCAGGAGCAGCTCCTGGGCAAGCGGCCGAGCTTCCTGGCGCGCGGCCTCCAGAGCGGCGCCGCCGACCCGGCCCTGCAGATGTTCGCCAAGTGGTCGCCGGACGGGCGGCAGGTGGCGTTCGTGCGCGCGAACAACCTCTGGGTGACCGACCTGGCCAGCGGGCGCGAGCGGCAGCTCACCTTCGACGGCAGCGACGACATCATCAACGGCACCACCGACTGGGTGTACGAGGAGGAGCTGGGGCTCAAGGACGCCTTCCGCTGGAGCCCGGACTCGAAGCGCATCGCCTACTGGCGCTTCGACCAGAGCGCGGTGCCGGCGTTCCCGATGGTGAACGAGCTCGGCACCTACCCGCGCGTGAGCGTGCTGCGCTACCCGAAGGCCGGCGCCCCGAACTCGCGCGTCCGACTCGGCGTGCTCGACCTGTCGCCGGGCGGGCGGCCGGCCACGCGCTGGCTGGAGGTGGGCGGGGACACGGGGAGCTACCTGGTGCGCATGGACTGGCTGGGCGCCGACAGCCTGTGGGTGGTCCGGATGCCGCGCCGGCAGAACCAGGCGGACGTGCTGCTGCTGAGCGCCGCCACCGGCACCGGGCGCACGGTGCTCACCGACCGCGACTCGGCGTACGTCGACGTGGACGACGAGGGGATGCTCTGGATCGACGGCGGGCGCCGGCTCCTCTGGCGGAGCGACCGCAGCGGTTGGCGGCAGGTGTACCTCTACGACCGCGGCGGCCGCCTCGTCAGGCAGGTCACGCGCGACGGGGCGGACGTCCTGGCCATCGCCGCCTACGACTCGGCGCGGGGCGACGTGTACGTGCAGGCCGCCGCGCCGACGCCCACGCAGCGCCAGCTCTTCCGGTACGCGC
This sequence comes from Gemmatimonadaceae bacterium, assembly GCA_035265005.1. Taxonomy (GTDB): domain Bacteria; phylum Gemmatimonadota; class Gemmatimonadetes; order Gemmatimonadales; family Gemmatimonadaceae; genus DATFPD01. The sequence continues at coordinate 2,102 of DATFPD010000728.1, forward strand.
TCGACGGGCAGAAGCCCGGCGTGCAGGTGACGCAGGCCCCGGGGACCCACAAGGGCACCGTCGGCCCCGGCGCCCGCTTCCTGGTCGACCAGCACTCGTCGTTAGGGAAGCCGACGACCTCGACGCTCTACGAGCTGCCGTCGATGCGGACGCTGCGCGTGCTGGAGGACAACGGCGCGCTGCAGCGGCGGCTGACCGCGCTCCGCGCCCGCGCCCCCGAGTTCCTCAAGGTGCCGACGCCGGGCGGCGTGGCGCTCGACGCGTACCGCATCGTGCCCGCGGACTTCGACAGCACCCGGAAGTACCCGGTGCTCATGTACGTCTACGGCGGGCCGGCGAGCCCGCAGGTGAACGACGCCTGGGGCGGCACGCGCTACCTCTGGCACCTGATGCTGGCGCAGCAGGGCTACGTGGTGATGGTCGTGGACAACCGCGGCTCGGCGTGGCGCGGCAACGCCTTCCGCAAGCAGACGCAGCTCCACCTGGGCGAGCTCGAGTCGCAGGACCAGATCGACGCGGCGAAGTGGATCGCGTCGCGCGGCTGGGCGGACGCGTCGCGGATCGGCATCTGGGGGTGGAGCTACGGCGGCTACATGACGTCGATGGCCTCCTTCCGCGGGGGCGACCTGTTCCGCACCGCGATCGCGGTGGCGCCGGTGGCCGACTGGAGCCTCTACGACACGATCTACACCGAGCGCTTCATGTGGACGCCGCAGGGGAACCCCGAGGGCTACAAGCGCTCGGCGCCGCTCGCGCACGTGAACGGCCTGAGCGCGCGCTTCCTGCTCGTGCACGGCACCGGCGACGACAACGTGCACCCGCAGAACACGACCCAGCTCGTCCAGGCGCTCCAGGACGCCGGGAAGCCGTTCTACATGATGCTCTACCCGAACAAGACGCACTCGATCAGCGGGCCGGTGAGCCAGGGGCACCTCTACGACATGATGACGCGCTTCCTGAACGAGAACCTGAAGGGCGCCGAGGGGCAGAAGGTCATGCAGTGACACCCCCGGCGCAGCCGCGGCGCGCGCCGCGCTACCAGACGCCCGGCGGCGGCCTCCGGGGCGCGCTCGCCGGCGCTGCACTCGGGACGGTGCTGGCGCTCGCCGGCTGGGGCGTGGTGCGGGCCGCGCACGGCGACGTGGCGCGCGAGACCGGCGCGGCGATCCGTCAGCGCTTCGGCCCCTGGGCGATGCCGGCGGTGCTGGTGCTCACCGTGCTCAGCGCCTGGCTGGTGATCGCGTGGCACGAGCTCGGTCATCTGATCGCCGGCGCGATGGCGCGGCTCCGCTTTCGCACCTACATCCTCGGGCCGCTGCGCGTCGAGCGCGACGTGAGCACCGGGCGGGTCGTCGCGCGCTTCAACCGGGAGCTGGGAACGTGGGGCGGCATGGCCGGCTCCTACCCCACCGACGCGCGCGACCTGAGCCGCCGCGTGGCGATGCTGCTGGCGGGCGGGCCGCTCGCCAGTCTGGTGCTCGCCGCGGTGGCCTTCGGCGCGCTCGCCGCCCTGCGCACGGGGCCGATCACGCGCGGCCTGGTCGCGGTCACCGGCCTCTTCTCGCTGGGCATCGGCGCCGTCACGCTGCTGCCGATGCGCGGGTCGGACGGCGGGCGGCTGCTGCGGCTGCGGCGCGGCGGGCCGGCGGCCGAGCGCGAGGCGGCGGTGTTCGGCATCCTGGGGCTGCTCACTAGCGGCGCACGCCCCCGCGACTGGCCCCCCGCGCTCGCCGACACGGCGGTCGCGGTGCCTGACGACTCGACCGAGGACGCCCTCGCCACGCTGCTGGCCTACGAGCACGTGCTCGACGTGCGCGACTACGCCCGCGCCGAGCGCCTCACGGCGCGGCTGGCCGAGATCCGCGACGCACTCCCGGCAGCGCTCCGCGGGCCGGCGGCACTCGAGGAGGCGTTCGTCGAGGCCCACATTCGACGGAACCCGGCGCGCGCCCGCGCCCTGCTCGCCGCGATCCCCACCCAGGGCACCGGCATCCGCCCCGGCGCCCGCGCCCGCGTCGAGGCCGCAGTCGCCTTCGCCGAGGGCGACGCGGCGCGCGGCCGCACACTCATGCAGCAGGCGATCGCCGACTCCCCGGCCGCGATGCCCTACACCCGCACGGTGCTGGAAGAATTGTTGGGCGAGATGGAAGCCACACTCGGCGCATCGCCCGTAAATTGAACCGCGGAGGACGCGGAGGTCGCGGAGGAGTGCCGCTCGGGAGACAGAGACTCCCCGGGGCAGTCCTCCGCGACCTCCGCGTCCTCCGCGGTTCAAACGAACAGCCCATCCCGATCATGAACTTGACCCTGCGCAGTGCTCTGCCGATTCTCGTTGCTGCTGGGCTGACTGGATGCGGTTTCATGAAGGCCGCCGGCGGGGCGATTGCCGAGGCGATCGCGACGGAGGCGGCGCAGCGGGCGGCGGCGGACACCGCCCGGCTGCCGAAGACGCGCGCCGAGCGGACGCAGTACCGCGAGACGTCGCGCTACGCCGACGTCGTGCAGTTCCTCGACTCGCTCCAGCGGCTGCGGGGCGGGATGCACGTCGGGTCGATCGGGCGGACGGTCGAGGGGCGGGAGATCCCGTATGTCGTGGCGTCGCGGCCGATCGTGCGGACGCCGGCGGAGGCGCGCCGGCTCGGGCGGCCGGTGGTCTACGTGCAGGCGAACATCCACGCCGGCGAGGTGGAGGGGAAGGAGGCGCTGCTGGCGCTCGTGCGCGACCTGGTCGTCGACCAGAAGGCGAACGTGCTCGACTCGATCGTGCTGCTCGCGGTGCCGATCTACAACGCGGACGGCAACGAGAAGGTCGCGCCGCAGTCGCGCAACCGCACCGAGCAGAACGGCCCCGAGCTGGTGGGGGAGCGCCCGAACGCGCAGCGCCTCGACCTCAACCGCGACTACGTGAAGGCCGAGGCGCCGGAGACGCGCGCGTCGCTGGCGATGTTCGCCGAGTGGGACCCCGAGCTGTTCGTGGACCTGCACACCACCGACGGCAGCTTCCACGGCTACGCGCTCACCTACTCGCCCTCGCTCAACCCGGCCGCGCCGGGCGGCGCCTGGGCGCGCGACTCGCTGCTCCCCGAGCTGCGCCGCCGCGTCCGCGCCCGCGACGGCTTCGAGACGTTCGACTACGGCAACTTCGCGCTCGAGTACGGCGCCGACGTCAACACCGACACGGCGAAGCAGGGGTGGTACACGTACGACCACCGCCCGCGCTTCGGCACCAACTACTACGGCCTGCGCGGGCGGGTGGCGGTGCTGAGCGAGGCCTACTCGCACGACCCGTTCGAGCGGCGCGTGCGGGCGACGTACGCGTTCGTGCGCGAGCTGCTCTCGCTGGCCGCCGAGCGCGGGCCCGCGCTGATGGCCTTCGCCGCCGAGCGCGACCGCCGCTCGGGGTGGCTGGCGGCGGAGGCGGCGGGCGCGGCGGGCGCCGTCCCCGCGGTGCCGATCCGCGCCGAGCTGACGCGCGCCCCGTACAGCGGCGAGGTGGTGGCCGAGGAGCTGGCGCCCGACCCGGACTCGGTGCCTGACGAGCCGGGGGTGCCGCGCGGGCTGCGCCGCACCGGCCGCTTCCACGCCCGCCGCATGCCGGTCCACGACCGCTTCGACCCCACGCTCCGCCGCGCCCGCCCGGAGGGCTACGCGCTCGACGCCGGGCAGGAGGAGGTGGTGCGGCTGCTGCGGCTCCACGGCGTGGTGGTCGAGCGCCTGACGGGAGACGCCCGCGCGCGCGTGCAGGCCTTCGTCGTCGACTCCGCCGCCCGCTCGGCGCGCCCGTTCCAGGGGCATAACGAGGTGCGGCTCGCCGGCCGGTGGCGCGGCGGCGACCGCGGCGAGGAGCGCCTGCTCCCCGCCGGTGGCTTCGTCGTCCCCGCCGCCCAGCCGCTGGGCGTGCTGGCGATGTACCTGCTGGAGCCCGAGAGCGACGACGGCCTGGCGGTGTGGAACGTCTTCGACCGCTGGCTCCGGACGGGCGCGGAGTTCCCGGTGCTGCGCGTGATGGAGCCGGTGCGCGCGCCGCGGCGGGCGGAGCCGTAGGGGCGGGCGCAGCAGGGTGACGGCCTGCGCTCCGCCGCCCGGCTCACGGCTGCGGAGTGCGCTGCGACGGCGGCCGCGTCGTCGTCGCCTGCCGGGGAGGGGCCGCCCGGGGCGCGGACCGCGTCGCCCCGGCCTTCTGCTGCTCGCGCCGCGGCGGGTACGCCGCCGTCAGCTCCGCTTCGAGCCGGCGAGCCTCCTCAACCATCCCGGCCCTGCGATACGAGCGCAGCAGAGGCTCGAGGGACTCCGGGGGATCGCGGACCGCTTCGCCGGAGATCTCGGCGATCCGGGCCGTCGTCGCGCGCATTCGCTCGAGTTGAGTCACGGCGCTCGCGGGCTTACCCGCCCACTGCTGGTGCTCGACGAACAGGGTGCCGAGGTTGAGGTGGAGATAGCGCAGGTAGGAGAGGTCGCCCAGCGCCGCCGGCGACGACTTGGCACCAACCACGCGTTCCGAGTAGCCGTTGACCAGCAGGAGCAGTGAATCGACGCGCCGCTCGTTCCCCTCGCGAACCGCGATGCGGATCAGTGGAAGCATGGCGCGGATGTCGATGGCGTTCACGTCCCCGCTTCCCGGGTAGTCGGACACCGCCGCGTCGTACAGACTGCGCGCGAGCGCGATGTTGCGCTGCCGGCTGTACCAGTCGCCGAGGGAGCGCAGCAGCGAGCTCCAGGCGCCCTTCCAATCCGGCCGCGAGTCCCACGCGCCCGCCGTCGGCGGGAGTCGGAATCGGGAGTCCCCCTTGCGCGGCTCGAGCACCTCGGCGAGGGCGGAGATGGC
>DATFPD010000729.1:0-10817 GCA_035265005.1 Gemmatimonadaceae bacterium
TGGGGGCTCGCGGCGAGCATCGTGAACGTCACCGTGGGCGGCGGCATCTTTCGACTCCCGTCGAGTCCGGACGTCGCGGGACGCCTCGGCGCGGCCGCGCCGCTCGCCTACCTGGTGTGCGCGGGGGTGATGGCGCTGATCGTCGTCTGCTTCGCCGAAGCCGGCAGCCGCGTGTCGCTCACCGGCGGACCGTACGCGTACGTGGAGGTCGCGTTCGGGCCGTTCGCCGGGTTCATGACGGGCGTGCTGCTCTGGCTGGGCGGGACGGCGGCCGTTGCCGCGGTGTCGACCGTGTTCGTGCGCAGCGTGGTCGACCTGCTCCCGCGGTCGGCCGACCTCGCGTGGCTCTCCGGGCCGGCCGCGCGCTGGGCCGAGCTCGGGCTCACCTTCGCGATCGTCACGGCGGCCAACGTGGTCGGCGTCAGGCAGGGCGCGCGGCTCAGCGCCGCGTCCACGGTGGCGAAGCTCGTCCCGCTGGTGATGCTGGCGACCGCGGGACTCGGCGCCGTGAACGGCGCCAACCTTCGGTGGGAGACGGCGCCCGCCGCGGGCGACGTCACGCGCGCCTCGGCGTTCCTCATCTTCGCCTTCGCCGGGATCGAGAGCGCGCTTGTCCCGAGCGGCGAGGTGCGCGACCCGGCGCGGACCGTGCCGCGCGGCATCTTCCTGGCGATGACGTGCGTGACCGTCCTCTACGTCCTGCTCCAGGTGGTGGCGCAGGGCGTCCTGGGGCCGGCGCTCGTCGCCAGCGAGACGCCGCTCGCCGACGCGGCGGGCCGCGTCTTCGGCCCGTGGGGCGCGCGGCTCCTCTCGCTCGGGGTGGTGCTGTCGACGTTCGGCTACCTGAGCGGGATGACGCTCGCCATGCCGCGGGCGCTCTTCGCCTTCGCGCGCGACGGCATCCTGCCGCGCTCCCTCGCCGCCGTACACCCGCGCTTCCGCACGCCGCACGTGGCGATCGTCGTCCAGTCGGTGATCGCCCTGCTGCTGGCCGTGGGCAACGCGTTCGAGAAGCTCATGATCATCGCCAGCGTCTCGGTACTGCTGGTCTACCTGGCCGGCGCGCTCGCCGCCTGGCAGCTGCGGCGCCGCGGCGTGCAGACCGCCGGCGGGACCCCGTTCCGCATCCCGGGCGCCGCCATCGTCCCGTGGGTCGCCGCCGCGGTGATCCTCGGACTCCTCTCCTCGATCACACTCAAAGAGTGGAGCGTCCTCGCCGGCATCCTCGCGGCCGCTGCGGCGTTATTCCTGCTCCGCTCGCGGACGCCGGCTCCCGTCAATGAGAGCTTGTGAGAATCCACCACAGAGGCACAGAGGACACAGAGGAGGTGCACCAAGGAGAGTGTCCCTCTCTCGAGACGAGATGCTGAACGACTGGGGGAGAAGGCTGCGGCCGCGACCCCTCTCGAGGCTCTTCACATCTCGTCCCGGCAGGGGGGACCCCTCTCCCGTGTGCAGGTTCTCTGTGTTCTCTGTGCCTCTGTGGTAGAAATCCGCGAGGCTATCCCGGCGTACGAATTCTGATCTGGTGCTTGGAGCGATGGATACCCTACTCGAATTCCGCGACGAGTTCCCGATCCTCGAGCGCACGACGTACCTGGTGTCGAACTCGCTAGGCGCCATGCCGCGCACCGTGCCGGAGCGGCTGGCGGAGTACGCCGAGTCGTGGGGCGAGTGGGGCGTGCGCGCGTGGGCGCGCGGGTGGTGGGAGATGCCGGTGAAGGTGGGCGACGAGATCGCCCCGCTCATCGGCGCCGGCCCCGGCGAGCTGTCGATGCTCCCCAACATCGCCGTGGCGCAGACGGCGGTGCTGAGCGCGCTCGACTACGCGCCGCCGCGCGACACCATCGTGATGACCGCGCTCGACTTCCCCTCGGTGCGCTACCTGTACGAGGGGCTCGCGCGTCGGCTCGGCGCGCGCGTCGTCGTCGTCCCGGCGGCCGAGGACGGGCTCTCGGTGCACACCGACCAGCTGCTCGCGGCGATCGACGAGCGCACGCGGCTCGTCGCCGTGTCGCACGTGCTCTTCCGGTCGGCGTTCATCATGGACGCCGAGGCCATCTGCCGCCGCGCGCGCGAGATGGGCGCCATGGTCTCGCTCGACGCGTACCACGCGGTGGGCATCGTGCCGGTGGACGTGAAGGCCCTCGGCGTGGACTTCTACACGGGGGGCGTGCTCAAGTGGCTGTGCGGCGGGCCGGGCGGCTGCTTCCTCTACGTGCGACCGGAGACCGGTGCGCGCGTGGCGCCCTCCTTCACCGGCTGGCAGGCGCACGCGCGCCCGTTCGAGTTCGACGCCGAGATGGAGTACGCCACCGGCGCGTTCCGCTGGCTCAACGGCACCCCCGCCATCCCCGCCCTCTACGCCGCCGCCGAGGGGCCGCGCATCCTCCGGCGCGCCGGCATCGACCGCATCCGACAGAAGAGCGTGCGCCAGACCTCGCGGCTGGTCGCGCTGGCGGACGAGCGCGGCTACCGCGTGAACGCGCCGCGCGACCCCGCCCGCCGCGGCGGCACCGTCGCCTTCGACGTCCCGCACGGCTACGAGGTCGCGCAGTACCTGCTGTCGCGCGACATCCTGGTCGACTACCGGCCCGGCGCCGGCATCCGCGTCGCGCCCCACTTCTACACCGCCGACGCGGAGCTCGACGCCGCCGTCTCGGCGATCGACGAAGCGCTGGCGACGGGCGCGTGGCGCGAGTTCGGTGTGCGCGGGAGCGTGGTGACCTGACGGCAGGGACGCGGGATGCGGGACGGGGGATGAAGGGCCCCGGGATGTCGCCGACGACATGTCATCCCGCATCCCGCATCCCGCGTCCCCTCTAGCATGAACGCTCTCTCACGCCGATCTTTGCCCCAGCGCGACCGCCCTACGTACCTCGAATCACTCTGGAGACCTACGCATGTCCACCGGCCGCACGCCGAAGAAGGTTCGCAAGCAGTACCGGAACGCCGACTATCCGCTGATCATCATGCGGTTCGAGGACGGCCACGAGATCAAGGTGTATCAGAACACCGGCAAGGAGTTCGACGCGTGGCCCGGCGAGACCATCAAGCTCCTCGCCATGTACGACCCGACCTCGCACGACCGCGAGCTGGTGGAGAGCCGGAAGGCGGATGACTTCGAGGACGTCTCGGCGTGAGGCACGTCCGGGCCGTCGCCGGCGCGGCGCTCCTGTCGCTGCTCCCGGGGTGCGCGACGAGCCAGTCCGCTCCGGCCACCAGCGCGCCGCGCGCCGCGGCCGCCGCCCCGACGCCCGCGCCCGCCCGCACGGACACCCTCTCGCTCCGCCGCGTCCTCGACTCCATCGCCACCGCGCACCGCGGCGTGATGGGGTACGCGGTTCGCAACCTGGACACCGGCGAGCAGCTCTCGCTCCGCGGCGACGAGACGTTTCCGACCGCGAGCCTGATCAAGGTCCCGGTGCTGGTCGCGCTCTACGACCTGGTCGAGAAGGGACAGATCTCGCTCACCGACAAGATCGTCCTCCTCGACATCGACAAGGTGGGCGGCTCGGGGCTCCTCCAGTTCCTCCACAACGGCCTCGAGCTGACCCTCGGCGACGCGGCGGTCCTGATGATCACCATCAGCGACAACACCGCCACGAACCTGATCCTCGACCGGATCGGGATCCGGCGCGTGTGGTCCAAGATGGAGGCGCTCGGCCTGGGGCACAGCAAGGTCCACTCGGGGTCGATGACGCGCCTCAAGACCGTCGCCCCGGACAGCTCGGCGAAGTACGGCCTGGGCGTCACGACGCCGAACGAGATGGCGCAGCTCTTTGCCCTCCTCGCGCAGGGAAAGGCCGTCAGCCCGCGCGCCGACTCCACGATGCTCGCCCTCCTCGAGCGTGCCGAGAGCGAGAAGAAGATGATGCGCTACGCCGCAGGCGTCCGCGCCGCGCACAAGTCCGGTGAGACCGACGCCGTCCGCACGGAGTGCGCCCTCTTCTACCTCCGTTCCCGCGTCGTCGCCTGCGTCCTCACCAAGAGCAACGAGGACAAGAGCTGGACGCTGGAGAATAGTGCCGAAATCGCGATCGCGCGGCTCGGGGAGGCGATCATAAATGCGTGGAAGTAGTTGGTCGGGAAGGGGGATGCGGGATGGGGGATGGGGGATGAACTGCCGGGCGTTCTCGCAGTTCATCTCCCATCCCGCATCCTCCTTCCCTCGATCCTCCGGCACGGCTCCTGCCCTTCTTTCACCTGTTTCCATGAAGGAGGAATCGTGAAGAATCGCATTTCCATCGGCGCCGGGGCGATGCTCGCGCTGATGCTGGGTTCGGGCTCCGCTGGGGCGCAGTTCACGACGGCGATCGCGCCCAGGCGGGCCGCCGAGGCGCCGCCGGCGGTCGTGGCCGAGCAGGCGCGCCAGCGGAACGACAGCGTGGCCAAGGAGACCCTCACCGACATGAAGGCGTGGGTGGACTCGGCCGCCTCGACCATCGCCGCGGTGCCCCGTCCGGCGGTGCAGGACTCGGTGGGCACCGGGATGGCGGCGGGCCCCGATACGGCCGCGCGTCGGACGAGCCGCGCCAGCAGCGGCGACGTCGCGTTCCAGGAGGGCGCCAAGGCGCCCGACACGGCCACGCCACTGCCGCTGATGCTCGTGCTCGGCTTCGGCGCGGTGGGCGCCGGCCTGGTGCTCCTCCGTCGCTCCGAGCAGCCGACGTCACTCCTGCAGTGGGCACGGCGCGCTCGGCGCTCGGCGCGGCGCTCGTAACGAGCGGCCTGCTCGCGCTCGGCTACGCCGCCACGACCTACGTGCGCGGCGCGGTCGAGCGCGACCGCGTGCGCACCGCGTGGGAGCAGGCGCAGGCCCGTGCGGCCGTCCTCGGCGTCGAGGCCGCCGCGCTGGCGCTCTCCGACGCGGCCCCGACGCTGGCGCGCGGGGCGCCCGTCGCCCAGCTCGTGATCCCGCGACTCGGGGTGGACGAGATCGTCGTCGAGGGGGTCGGCAGCCGGGAGCTGAACGCGGGTCCGGGACACGTTCCCGGGAGCGCGCTCCCCGGTACGCCCGGCAACGCCGTGATCTCGGCGCACCGCGACCGCCACTTCCGCCGGCTGGCCGGCCTCGCGGTGGGCGACACCGTCCTCACGCGCACCGTCGGCGGCGCCACGGTGCAGTGGGTCGTTCGCTCGCGCCGCGTGCTCGACAAGGACGCCCCGGCACTCTTCGCCACGAAGACGCCGACGCTCACCCTCACCACCTGCTGGCCGATCGCATATCTTGGCAGCGCGCCCGACCGGCTGATCGTGACGGCCGAGCCGGTGAAAACGGCGGTCGCCGTGGCGGGTGAGTGACGGAACTACACCTGCGGACTACACCTGCGACCTGCGACCAACTACACCTGCGACCTGCGACCTGCGACCTCACTGCGCTCGGGAGGCGAGGTGCGTCCCGAGGCTGTCAGGTCGCAGGTCGCAGGTCGCAGGTCGCAGGTGTAGTTCGCAGGTGTAGTTGGTCGCAGCACTACTCCCGGAGCCCAGCAATCCACCAGCCTGTCCTAGCGGCGTGAACGCCGCTCACTCGCTGCGGATCCAGTCGGACGTCGCCCGCGCCATCTCGTCGGGCCGCACTCCGGTAGTCGCCCTCGAGAGCTCGGTGCTGGCTCAGGGGCTCCCGATCCCCGCCAATCGCGAGGCCGCCGAGCGCATGTGCGGCGCCGTTCGCCGTGCGGGCGCGATCCCGGCCGTCACCGCGGTCGTGCGCGGGGCGCCGACCGTGGGACTCGAGGACGAGGACCTCGAGCGCTTCCTTCGCCGCGACGGAATCCGGAAGGTCGCCGCGCGCGACCTCGCCCCGGCGATGGCGGCCGGCGCCGACGGCGCGACCACCGTCGCCGCCTCGCTGGCGATCGCGCACCTCGCCGGGATCCCCGTGTTCGCCACCGGGGGCATCGGCGGGGTGCACCGCGTGGCGGAGGGCGCGGGCGCGGCGTGGGACGAGTCGGGCGACCTTCCCGAGCTCGCGCGCACGCCGATCGTCGTCGTCTGCGCCGGCGCGAAGTCGATCCTCGACCTCCCGGCGACCATGGAGCGGCTGGAGACGCTCGGTGTGACCGTGGTCGGCTACCGGACGAGCGAGCTGCCGGGCTTCTTCACGGCGACCACCGGGATCCCGCTCCCGGCGCGCGTCGAGTCGGCGGCGGAGGTGGCGGCGGTGTTCCGCGCCCAGCGCGCCCTGGGCCGATCCGCCGCGGTGCTGGTGGTCCAGCCGCCGCCGCCGGAAGTGGCACTCCCGCAACATCTGGTTGATGCGGCGGTCCACACGGCGCTGGAGCGGGCCTCTGCGGCCGGCGTGCGCGGCGGCGCCGTCACCCCGTACCTCCTCGCCGACGTCGAGCGCCAGACCTCCGGCCGCTCCCTCGGTGTGAACCTGGCGCTACTCGAGGCTAACGCGAAGCTGGCGGCGGAGATAGCGGGCGAGCTTCGCTCGACGGGGGTGGGGGACGGGGGATGAGGGATGAGACGAACCTTCACGCAGCGATGCACGTTTACACCGGAAGTCTGGCGTCCCCCCATCCCCCTTCCCTCATCCCCTCGCACGTGGCGTGGTACTTGACGGTTTGGGCAGTTGAACTCGGTCTCGCCGGAATGGTAGTATAGGCATACCTCTTTTCCTCCGGAGGAAATCATAGATATGCCGACCCCTTTTCTGAGTTCTGAAGAGTACGACGAGCAGGCCCATCAGCTGTACAACGAGGGGCAGTACGACGAGGCGCTCGACGTACTTCGTGAGGGACTCGCGCTCTACCCGCACGCGGTGGAGCTGCACGTCGGGGTGGGTTACGCACGGCTGGCTCGGGAGGAGTTTGCGTGGGGGCGCCGCAGCTTCGAAGAGGCGCTCGTGCTCGACCCGGACCACGAGGACGCGCTCGCCGGACTCGGCGAGACGCTGCTCAAGTTCGGCCAGCAGCCGGCCGCGCTGAAGTGCTTTCGTCAGATCATCGAGCTGGGCTACGAGGACGACGTCGAGCTCATGCTCCAGGTGGGGCGCGCGCTGTTCCGCGAGGGGATGATCGAGGAGTCCAGGGAGTTCTTCGACATCGCGGTGCAGCAGGCCCCGGACTCCGCGGAGGCGGTGGCGTGCGTCGGGTACGCCCAGCACCGGCTGGGCGACGACGACAGCGCCGTCGCGACGCTGGGCCGCGCCCTCCAGCTCGACAGCGAGCACAGCGAGGCGCGGATCTACCTGGGGAACATCCTGTACGACCGCGGCGAGTACGAGGCCGCCCTCTACCAGCTCGACCGCACGACGCCCGAGGACCACTGGGACGAGTTCGGGATCTGGCGGCTGATCGAGCTGAAGAAGACCGTCTACCGGCTGAACGAGGACGACCCGGAGCTCAAGCCGTGGGACGAGCGGCTCACCGAGCTGGCGGGTGAGCCGGACGACATCGACGAGATGCTGGCCGAGATCGAGCAGCGCGCCGCCGACGAGGCGAGCGCCACGGCGAAGGGGCAGCTAGAGCTGTTCGGCGCCCTGCTCAACGACCTGGCCGAGAAGAAGGCCGAGTCCGGCGACCCGACCGACTCGCCGCCGTCGATGGCTTACAGCGTCGCGATGCCGCAGCACCGCATCGTGCGCGACGGGCGGGTGTTCACGGGCTCGTGGGAGGATATCGTCCGCTCGATGCGCGACGCCAACGCCACGTTCTCCGGCCGGTCGCTCCAGGAGTACATGCTGACCGAGGCGCGGCGCGGCTACTCGATCACCGGCGTCGCGATCCCGACGCACAACGCCGAGGCGTTCATCAGGGGAAGCGCGGACGCGGGGCTGCTGCGCATCGTGCGGTAGGCCGGGCAGCAGTCGAGCCGGACAGTGTGGGGTCTTGATTAATCAAGACCCCACACTTGCTTCCGGACCGTAGGATCTCGCTCTCCCCGAACCCTAACGACTGACCACCGTGGCCACTCCGAACCAGCGCGCCGCCATCTCGTCGCTCGACGCGGCGCGCCCGATCGTCGCGCGGCTGGACGCCTCGCGCCACCCCGAGGACATCGCGGCCGACCTCATCGAGGCCTGGGGCGCCACGGAGGGGGCGCTGCGCGCGCTGCTCGGCGGCTCGCCGCTCTCCGGTCAGGCGCTGCTCGCCGAAGTCGGCCGGCGCGGACTCCTGTCGCTGGCGCAGACCAACGCCCTGGCCGGCTTCCTGGGCGCGCGCGACCGCGCCAGCCGCCCGGACTACCGCCCCACCGGCTCCGACGTCTCGGCGGCGCGCGACGGCTTCGCGCAGCTCGACGCGACCATGGAGCGCGCGCTGGCCACCCCCGAGACGCCGCCGGCCGGCATCGCGCCGGGGGCCGCGATCGGGCGCGCGCCGGCGCTCGCGAACACGACGATGAACGACGCGTACGAGCCGGCCCCGGTCGCCCGGCGGGGCTTCCCACTGATCCCGGTCATCGCCGGCGTGGCGCTGCTCGCGCTCGCGGGCGGCGGCGCCTGGTGGTATATGAGCACGGCCGGTGAGCGCGCGCTCGATGAGGGACGTTCGCTGTACGGCGCGCACAACCTGCCTGCCGCGCGGGTGAAGTTCGAGGAGGCCGCGCGCCGCGACCAGCGCGACCCGGTGCCGCACGTCTATCTCGGACGCATCGCCCGCGAGCAGGGCGACCTCGACATCGCCGTGCGCGAGCTCCAGACGGCCGTGACGCTCGACCCCAGCAACGCGCTCGCGCAGCGCGAGATGGCGCAGCACCTGTTCGCCACCGGCAACTACGAGCTCGCCGCCAGGTTCTACGAGCGCGCCATCCGCCTCAACCCCCGGGACCGCGCCGCGCAGGGCTTCTTCGCCTGCAACCTCCTGCGGATGGGCCGCGCCGACGCCGCGCAGACGTTCTTCAACCGCGCCGGCCAGGGCGAGTGGTCCCGCTGCATGACCGCCGCGCCCCCGCCCGGCGCAGCTCCGACGCCGTAGAGCGGGACGGGGGACGGGGGATGGGGGATGAAGTGCCTCGGGAGAGCCTGTCCTGAGCGAAGCGAAGGAGCCCGAGCGGCAGTTCATCCCCCATCCCCCGTCCCCGATGCCTCAGCGGTTGCACTCGCGGTTTCGAGATCGTCTAATAGTCAGGACCTTCCCAGGCGCCTCGGTTGATCGAATTCCGCAACGTCGGCAAGACCTACCAGCCGCTCTTCGGCAGCCCCGTGCGGGCCGTCGAGGACTTCTCGCTCACGATAGAGCTGGGCGAGGTGATGGGGATCGCCGGGCCGAACGGGGCGGGGAAGAGCACGCTCATCTCGATGCTGCTCGGCTACGTCCTGCCCACCGAGGGGACGGTGCGGATCGACGGGATGGAGCCGCGCGCCTACATCGAGCGCTACGGCGTGGGCTACCTCTCGGAGCTGATCGCGATCAACCCGCGGTGGACGGTGGACGGTGCGCTCGCGCGCTATGCCATTCTCGCCGGCGTGCCGGAGGGGGAGATCCAGCCGCGCGTCGACGAGGTCGTGGAGCGGCTGGGGCTCGACGAGCACCGCCGCAAGAAAGTGAAGGAGCTGTCGAAGGGGAACCTCCAGCGGCTGGGGCTCGCGCAGGCGTTGCTCCGCAGCGAGGCGGTCTTCATACTCGACGAGCCGACCCACGGGCTCGACCCAGTGTGGACCACCAAGTTTCGCGACATCGTCGAGCAGCTCCGCCGCCCGGACCGCGCGATCCTGATCGCGTCGCACAACCTGGACGAGCTGGAGCGGCTGGCCGACCGGGTCGCGATCATCGACCGCGGGCAGCTCCAGCGGGTTGTGGACGTCCGCGGGGCGGGCGGCGAGCTCGCGCTGCTCGGGGCGGGGAACGCGGCGGGGACGTACCGGCTCTCGGTCGCCGCCGGCGCCGAGGTCGTGCCGGAGGTCTTTCCGGGGGCGCGGAACCTCGGGCGCGGGGAGTTCGTAGTAGAGGCATCCGACCTGGCCGCCCTGAACCGGGGGGTCGCCGAGCTGATCGTCCGAGGCACACTACTCGCGGGCTTCGCGCCGGTGCAATCCGCCCTGGAGCAGCAGTTCCGCGAGGCTATTGGGGAGGTGACGTAAATGGCGCTGATGGAGATTCCCAAGCAGCTGCACTCGCCGGCGGTGCACAGGGCGCCCCGCGGCCGGGTGGGACGTTATGCGCTCTGGCAGTTCGGCGATTACGTCTGGCAGCGCGGCGTGGCGATGGCGCTGATCGGCATCGTCTGCTTCTCGCCGCAGTACTACCGGTACCTCAAGTGGCAGTCGGATCCGAGCACGAGCTGGTGGCGCGACGACCAGGTGCCGGGCCTGCTCGCCGGCATGCTCATTCCGGCGATGGCGATCGGCGGCCTGATCTCGGTGCACGGCATGGTCTCGGGCGATCGCACGCAGGGCTTCCACCGCTTCCTGTTCGCGAAGCCGGTGAGCATCTCGCGCTACTACGCGCAGACGTTCCTGGCGCAGATGCTCGGCTTCCTGACGGTCGTCGCGGCGCTGCTCACGACGTTCTCGGTGCTCGTGCGCCCGATCGCGCTGGTCGAGTCGCTCCTCTCCGCGGCGCTCTTCTTCACGCTGTTCGGCGGCATCGGCTTCCTGCTCTCGGTGCTCACCCGCTACGACTCGCTCATGCTCCTCGGCGTGATCGGCGGCACGGGGCTCATGTACGGCATCTACGAGCACCGCCCGGACAGCATCGGCAACGCGCTCCTTCCCGTACTCCCGCCGATCAAGAGCTTCGTCGAGATCGTCGGCTCGCTCTTCGACCAGCACGGCGGCGACGTCACCCCGTCGATGGTCTTCAGCGTGATCGGCTACGGCCTCGCCTGCTTCCTCGCCGGCGTCGGGCTGTTGAGGCGCCGCTCGGTCGTGG
>DATFPD010000730.1:0-2301 GCA_035265005.1 Gemmatimonadaceae bacterium
AGCGTCTGCATGGTCGTGGCGGCGCCCGGGTCGTCGGCGCGGTCGAGGTGGCGGGATGGCGCGAAGCGAGCGGCGAGGTTCGGGGCGATCGAGCGCAGCGCCTGCCCCCAGTACCAGCGGCGGGCGTCGGGCCCGCGCTCGGCGTACTCCTCGGCCAGGTCGCCGAGCATCGCGGCGCGGTCGTCGGGGTGGGCGGAGCGTGCGAGCAGCCACTCGGCGAGCCGCGGCGGGCGGCTCACGAGGTGCCCGCCTTGCGCGGGGCGCCCAGCTCGACGTCGGCCCACATCTGCTCGAGCATGCGCTGGGTGCGGCGCAGCGCCTGCGCGCCGGCCCGCTCGAGCACGAAGTGGCGCCGCGCCCGCCCGCCGCGCTCGGGCGTGGACTCGCCCTCGCGCGAGCTGACGAGCCCCTTGCGCTCGAGCCGGTCGAGGGTGGCGTACACGGCGCCGATGGAGACCGCGCGCCCGGTACGCCGCTCGATCTCGCGCCGCACGGTCATCCCGTAGCCGTCGCCGGCCAGACGCGCGACGGCGAGCAGCACGACCTGCTCGAACTCCCCGAGGTAAAAGCGATCGGTCACGCGGCCACTTTATACAAAGTAGAAGAAATACGCAAGAAGACAGGAGCGATGAACGTCGTCCTTCTGTCTTTGTCTGGTGTAGCTCCTGCTATTTATCCGGAATGACGACGCGCCGGCCGCGGATCTCTCCGCGGCCGGCGCGTCGCTCATCCATCAATGGTCCGGGTGCTCGCCCGGCGCGCCCGGGTGGAGGGGCGTCCAGGCCGGCGGGTCGCTCGCCGGGAAGCTCTCCTCCGACGCCTCGGCGACCTCGTCCTTCTTCACCGCCCCGCGGCCCGGGGCGCGGCCGCCGCGCTCGCCCGGACCGGGCTTCGGCGGCTTCGCGCCGCCGCCGTCGGGCGCCGCCGCTCGCTCGTCGCGCATCGCTGCTGCGTCTCCTCCGCGTCGCTCCCGCCCGCGGCTCTCGTTATGCGGTCGCGCCGCCGCCGCCCGCGGTGCCGCCCGCGCCGCCGGCGGCACCGACAGCAGCACCCGCAGCACCCGCGGCACCCGCGGCACCCGCGGCACCCCCAGCGGCACCGCCGCCCGCCGCGGCGCCCGCGCCGCCGGTCGCCCGGGGCTTGGAGGGGGGGGCCGCGGGCTTCCGCGCGCCGCTCCCCGCGGTCAGCTCTCTGTTCTTCGGACGACGCTTGCCATGCGTACCCCGGTACAGCTTCCCGCGCCGGGAGCGCTGATCACCCTTGCCCACGCTGCTTCCTCCGTTGACTGCGGTTGTGGTCGCGAACCTTCGCTCAGGCAAGGATAAGGGGAGCGGAGGGGAATTGCGACCCTTCGCTGCGCTCAGGGCAAGCTCCTTCGACAGGCTCAGGGCGGGCTCCTTCGACAGGCTCAGGGCAGGCTCCTTCGCTGCGCTCAGGGCGGTCTCACTTCCAGTTTGCCTTCGCCACCCCGTCGGGCGCCACGTCGTAGAACCGGATCTCGCCCGCCGAGCGCATCTTGGCCAGGAGAATGATCTGCCCGGTGTGCATCGAGAAGTGCTCCACCACATGGTAGATCGCGTCCATCACGGTGACGTCGTGCCCCTGGATGCGCCGGAGCTCGCCGAGCCGCGACGGGTCGACGCGCGCGAGCACCGCGGCCGCGTCGTCGACGGCGGCGCCGAGTCGCGCGAGGAGCTCCTGGCGCGGGAGCGGGCCGCGCTCATCGAACTCGCTCTGCCGCCGCCGCGTGTCGGCCGCGCCGCCCACGCCGCTCACGATCCACTGCCGCACGTTGCCCGCCAGGTGCAGCATCAGGTTCCCCACGCTGTTCGACGCGGGCCCCGGGCGCCACCACAGATCCTCGTCGCCGAGCTGCTCGACGCAGATCCGGATGCGCGGCAGGTAATCGTCCACGAGGTACGCCCGCGAGTGGGCGAGGAAGGCGGCGGGGAAGTCGGGCGAGGTCATGAGGTGAGGGACGGGGGATGCGGGATGGGGGATGGGGGATGGGGGATGGGGGATGCGCACGGGGCGGTTCATGATCGGGATGCCGGCGGGGCGTCGCGCGCGACGCCCCGCCCACGTCCCGGCCGGGCGGCGTCCGCGGCGCCACCAAACCCTCCCGGCGCATCCCCCATCCCGCATCCCGCGTCCCTCACTCCCCGAACTGCCGCAGGTGATGGTCCATGTGCCGGTAGCCGAGTACGCCCCAGCCGCGCGTGGAGAGTGTGCCGAAGGCGGGGTGCTCCGGCCACGGGGCGCGCGGGTCGCGCCGCGCCAGGCGCTCGACGAGCGCGCGCA
>DATFPD010000731.1:0-5653 GCA_035265005.1 Gemmatimonadaceae bacterium
CCGTTGAAGCCGTCGACGGCGGTGGTGAGGCCCGGCGGGGCGCGCCAGCTGCCGCGGTCCACGCGCATGTTGATCTGGTGGACGCCGGCGGGGATGGCGAGCGTGACCGACCACGCGCCCTCGCCGGCCGGGCGGAGCGACACCGGCTGCCACTCGGTGAAGCTGCCCATGACCTCGACGTCGGAGGCGCCGGGGGCGCGGACGCGGAGCGTGTAGGTCCCCGGCGCGTCGCCCGCGCCGACCTCGAATCCCGGGAGCGCGGCGGCCGCCGCCGGCTCGCGCGGCACCGCGGGAGCGCCGTGTCCGTTCAGCCCGAGCAGCGGCGTGCGCGCCAGGCGCATCCCGACCGACGCGAAGCTGCGCGCCGGGATGCCCCGCGCGATGTCCTCGGGCTCGCGACCGACGAGCATCACCAGCGCCGCGTGGCGCGAGACGCGGAGCGAGCCGGTGGCCGACGCCCACTGGCGTCTGCTCCGGTTCGCGACGCCGAGTCGCGTGCCCGCGCGCGCGCCGAGCTCCACGCCGCGGAACGCCCACTGGAGTCCGCTCTCGACGTCGGTGTAGGCGAGCGCGCCGAGCCCCCACCCCACGCGGGTGAGCGTCGTGTCCTTCGGGAAGTAGATGCGCTCGTAGCCGTCCGGAATGCGGTCGCTGGTGTCGGTCCCGAAGGGCGTCTTGAAGCTCGTGTCCCGGAAGCGCGCGGTGTCCCGCCAGCTCGTGATGGTCGTGTCGAACAGCACGCGCTTCTGGATGCTGTCGCGCGCCCGCATCCAGCTGAAGGAGGTGGTGACCGTCACGCCGAGCACCCGCGCCCAGAACCCGGCGCCGAGCCCGCCGAAGCTGCGCCCGCCCTCGGCCTGACCGGTGGCCTGGCTGGTCCAGAGGCCGAGCGCCGCGCGCTCGTACCGCAGCCGCGTCTCCGCCTGCGCCGACGAGACCGCGGAGAAGGCGGGGCCGACATCGCGGCGCAGGGCACCGCCCAGCTCGCCGCGGAGTGCGCGCGAGCGCGGCGTGGTGAGCGACGCGCCTAGCGAGGCGGTCCAGAGGTCGCGCGCCGGGCCCGAGGCGCCGAAGAGCCGGAGCGCCGACGCGTCCACGCTCCCGAACGGCGCGACCGCGCGCACGGCGGGCGCGAGCGCCGCCCCGCTCACCGCCGGCGCGCCGCGCTGGTCGATGGCGTGCGTGCCGACGTCCAGGCTCGGAACGACTTGCGCTGACGCCGCGTCGGCGAGGCCGAGCGACGTCAGCACGATGAGCGCGGCGGCGGCAGTCCGGTGCCGCGCGCGAGACGCGTGGGGATGCATCATGGCGGCGAGCCTCGAGACGACGGACGGGGTGCGTCGGTGGCGGCGGGCGGCCGCCCGGACAGCGGGAAGCCGCGCGCGCGGAGCGTCGCCGCCGCGGCGGGCGGGGCGCCAGCGATGATGTCCCGTTCGACGTCGCGGCGCAACACGATGAAGTCGGTGTCGCTCGCGCCGTGCTGCGACAGCGTGAGCACGGCGGCCGAGGCGGTGTCCACCGGGACGCCGCGGGTGACGAGGTCGGCGAGCACGACCAGCGGCATGGTGAGCGGGCGGTTCGGCCGCGCGGCGCGGAGGCGGGTGAGCGACCCCGGCCGCATTCCCGCCTGGAGCGCCGCCGCGCCGGCGACGATCTCGTTCTCGCTCGCGCGCTCGCCGAGCGCGGAGCGTGCGTCGCGCAGGGCGACCGCCAGCGCCTGCACTACCGCCGCGATGCGAGCCCCCGGCGCGTGCTTGGTGGCGCCCTCGAGGGCCTTGGAGACGAGCGGCTCGGTGGGGAGCCCGTCACGGCGCGCGCCGTCGATCGCGCGCTGCACCGCCTGACGAGTGGCCGAGTCGAGCCGGCCGTCGAGGCGCGCTTCGGCCGGCGTCCCGCCCTGGAGCAGCGGGACGCCGGCCGGGCTCGCGGCCGCGTGGGCGGACGCGTGGGCCGCGGCGGCGGCGGCCGGCGTGGCGGCGGCGACCGCGGCGGCGACCGCCACCAGCAGCGCGAGCATCAGGCGGCGCGGGGCGCGACGGGTCGGACTCGGCATCAGATCGAGGCCTCTCCCACCATGACCACCGAGTTGCGGGACCCGAACCCGTCTTCCGGCGCGAGCGGCGCGGTGGGGTCGGTCATCCACGTGGTCCCGTCCACGACGAACGAGTAGGTGTGGCGCCCGGGGGCGAGCGGCACGGTGACCGTCCACATGCCTCCTTGCGGGGCGGCCCGCATGGGGAGCGCGCGCCAGTCGCTGAAGTCCCCGACCAGCTCCACCGAGCTCGCGCGCGGCGCGACGAGCACGAACTGGGTAGCTACGGGGCTCGGCGCTCGGCCATCGGGACTCGGCCCGACCTCGGGACGCTGGACGCCGAGCGCCGAGTCCCGCGTCAACGTCCACGTTCCCACCACCCCGAGGCCGACGAGCGACGCGGCGAGGGCGGCGCCGGCGAGGGGCGAGAGGACGACGTGGCGGCGGCGGAGGAGCCAGTCGAGCGTGCCGCCGGGGCGCGGCGCGGCGCGGCCGACGCCCGCCGCGTCTTCGGCGGCGGCGGCGCGCACGGCGGCGAGCACGCGGGCGCGCGCGTCGTCGCCGACGGGCACCGCGCCGTCGCGCAGTCCGGCCGCGAAGCGCCGCAGCTGGACGTCGCCAGGCGTGTCGTTATCGAAGTCCGCCATACATCACCTCCAGCCGCGGGCGGAGCCAGTCGCAGGCGCGCTTGACGCGCATCTTGAGCGCCGAGACTCCCGCGCCGGTGATCGCCGCCATCTCGTCGTAGCTGCGGTCCTCAATATACTTGAGCAGGAACGCCTCCCGCAGCAGCGGCTCCATCCCGTCCAGCAGTCGCTGCAGCTCGTCGCGCATCCCGCTCGTCCCCGCCGCCGCCCAGGCCCGCTCGTCCACCGCGTCGTGGACGCCCGCGTCGTCGCGCGTCAGCGAGCGCTCGCGCCGCCGCCGTCGCCCCGCCAGGGTGCGGCACTCGTTCACGAGAATCCGATACAGCCAGGCCCGGAACACGTCCCGCTCCTCGTAGCTGCCGAGGAAGCGGTAGGCGCGGAGCATGGTTTCCTGCACCGCGTCCTCCGCGTCGTGCCGGTCCCCCAGCATGCGGAACGCGTAGCGGGCGCACGCGTCGAAATACCGGACCACGAGCGCGTCGAACGCGCCCGAGTCGCCCTCCCGCACCCGCCGCACGAGAGCCGCATCGGTCATGTCCGCGGTCATGTCCGTGAGAGATAACTCGGGGGTGGGGGAAGGGGTCACATCCTGCTGCGTGCTGCGTGCTGCGTGCCGACTGCGCCGGGAAGCCTCCCGGGGCCCTGAGCACGCAGCACGCAGCACGCAGCAGGATGTGACCCTCCGATTGTCTCCGCGGTTACTCCCTCACGAACCATCGACAGGAGAGTGACCGTGCGGATCGTTCATCCAAGACGTCTCACGTTCGTCGTAGCGCTTCTCGCGGCCGCCGGGGTGGCGGGGGCCTGTGCGTCGGAGGGCACGGGGCCTGAGAAGCCGGGGCCGCTCGCGCTCGCCGGCACCGGCGACTCGTCAGGCGGCGGTGGCGGCGGCGGGGAGAACCTGCCCCCGCCCCCGCCGCCGGATACCGGCGACACCATCATCCCGCCGCCCCCGCCCCCGCCGCCGCCGACGGTGTGCGAGCAGGGAAATCGCGCGGTGCTGGACGGCACCGTGCTCGCGTGGGGCGGCCCCGGCACGGATTCCACCAAGGCGGACCCGCTCAAGGACGTGACGGTGCAGCTGTACCGCTTCGTGGGCGACAGCATCAATGGCACGGCGCACTACGAGCTGGTCGCCACCGAGACCACCAACGGCGCCGGCAAGTTCCAGGTGAAGGACCTCCAGATCGGGATCTACCGTCTGGTCTTCACGCCCCTGGCCAGCTCGCCGTACCGGCAGACCGAGTCGGTCACGTACATCGGGAGCTGCGGGCGCCTCGCGCTGAACTACTTCCTGCTGCGGAAGTGATGCAGGGGCAGCACGGCGCAGCATCGGCGGCGGCGGTCGAGGAGGCCGCCGCCGCGCGACAGGCCGGGACGGGGCGGGACCTCTACGTCGCCATCGGCGTCGACTGCGACCCGGACCGCGACGCGTACCCGCAGCGCTTGACGTGGCGAGGCGTGGAGGCGCTGCCGCGGCTGTTCGAGGAGCTGCCCGAGGTCCGCTGGACGTTCAACGTCCGCGCCGACACGCAGCTGCGGGACTACTGCGGCTCGGCGGCGTTCTGCTGGGAGCGGTACCGCGGCATCTGGGACGACGCCGCGGCCCGCGGCTCGGCGACCGCGTGGCACCTGCACTACTTCGGCCGCGACGGCCGCCAGGACGTCTCCGAGTCGAACATCGTGCGGAACATCGAGCTCGGCGCGGAGGCGCTCGGCTACCCCGAGGTGGTGCACATGGGGTGGACCTTCCAGAACGCCTTCTCGATCCGGGAGCTGGCGCGCGCCGGCGTGCGGGTGGACTACAGCCCCGTGCCGCGCGTCAAGTTCGCGGGGCGGAACGCCGTCGACGCCTACGACTGGTCGGGATTCGCCTACCGGCCGCAGCACTGGTACGGCGTGCGCATGATTCCCGCGTACTCGTTCCAGCACCGGCTGCTCTCGCGCCGATTCGGGACGGAGCGCGTGATGCTGACGACGACCACCGCCCCGCTGCTGTACCGCTCGCTCCTCTCGGAGTTCTTCCGCACGGGGTCCGACTTCTTCGTCACCTACTTTCACGCCGACGAGATCCTCTCGGCGCTGGGCGACTGGCGTACGCGGCTCTACAGCTACGAGAATCTGGTCGCGAACCTGCGGCAGCTGCGCGCGATGGCCGACCGGCGTGGCTACCGGGTGAAGTTCGTCTCGGTCCAGGAGCTCGCCGACATCCTCTTCGATGCGTCTGATCCTGGTGACGCATGACTCGGCCTACGCGCGCTACTTCGCGGCGGGGCTGCACGCGGCGGCCCGCCTCGACGAGCTGATCGTCGAGACCGGCGGGGAGCCGTGGCGCTTCTACCTGCGGAAGCTGCGCCGCGTGGGACCCGCCAACTTCGCCTTCCAGGCCTGGCTCAACCGCTGGTTCCGCCGCGAGGGCGCGCGGCACCTACCCGACTCGCCGATGCCGCCGCACGAGCGCGTGCCCACGGTGAGCGGCCGAGCGTTCGCGACCGACGACCTCGTCATCGGCTTCGGCACCTCGTACATCACGGCCGCGACGCTGGCCGCCGCGCCGCGGGGCATCCTGAACCTCCACACCGGACTGCTGCCGCAGTACCGCGGCGTGAAGTCGGAGTTCTGGACGCTCTACAACCGCGACCCGGAGAACGCCGGCTGGACGCTGCACTACATGACCCCGCGCCTCGACGCCGGCGACGTCGTGCTCCGACAGCGCGTGCCCTGGTCCGGCGAGAACCCCGCCGCGCTGCGGGCGAAGCTGCTCGCCGACGCGGTGCCGGCCATCGCCGCCCTCGTCAGGCGCGTCCGCGCCGAGGGGTTCGGCGCCGTCCCGCGCGCGCCCCAGGGCGACGGGCGGTATTACACCACGCCGACGTGGCGGGACTGGCGACGATTCATGAATGGCGGGATGTCGGTCGGATGATGGGCCGTGGTCGGGGCGACGCACGCGTCGCCCCGACCACGGCCCGCCGTC
>DATFPD010000732.1:0-3562 GCA_035265005.1 Gemmatimonadaceae bacterium
GTCGTCATTCCCGCGCACGCGGGAATCCAGGAGGCCTCGCACGCACTGGATTCCCGCGTGCGCGGGAATGACGGCAGCAGTCCTCTGTGTCTCTGTGGTAGATCTGCCCTTCACGTCCCGATACCCTGCGCTCGTCCCGCCTCGCAGGGCTCGGCCTTGCGTGCCGCGCCGCGCGGCCGAACACTTCGCGATTCCCCTTTCTGAGGACCGCATGACCCGTCGTCCGCTCGTCTGTCTCTCGCTGCTGCTGCTCGCGACCGGCGCCGCAGCCCAGCCGGCCGCGAAGGCCGCGCCGAAGCGCGCCCCGCTCCGCTACAGCGTCGACCTCGTCACCGGACGCGCCCGGCACGAGTTCGAGGTCACGCTGCGCGTCGACTCGCTGGCCGCGCCGAGCGACACGTTCGAGTTCGCGGCCACCGCGCCCGGGACGTACCAGGTGATGGACATCGGGCGGTTCGTGCGGCGGTTCCGCGCGCTCGACGCGAAGGGGACGGAGATCGCGACCGAGCGCGTCTCGACCAACCGGTGGCGGGTCGCCGAGCCGGCGCGGGTGCGCCAGATCCGCTACGCGGTGGTCGGGACGCGCGACACCGTGGTCGCTGAGCACCCGGTGTACGCCATGTGCGGCACGCTGCTCCGGGACGACTACGCGCTCATCAACGGGCAGGGCGTCTTCGGCTTCCCGAGCGGGATGCAGGCGGCGCCGATCTCGGTGCGGCTCGCCTACCCCAAGGCGTGGAAGGTCGGGACCGCGCTCCGCGCGCGCGCCGGCGTCTACGAGGCGGACGACTTCGACCAGCTCGTGGACTCGCCCATCCTCCTCGGCCGCCTGACGTCCACGCGCCTGGCCGTCACCGGCGTCCCGGTGGACATCTACAGCTACTCGAGGACGGGGCAGATCACCGCGCCCAGGCTCGGCGAGTCGATGCGCGGCATGCTGACGGCCGCCGGCGCCTTCCTCGGCAAGCTCCCGGTGGACCGCTACACCTTCCTGTTCGACTTCAACGACGTGACCGCCGGCGCCTGGGAGCACTCGTACAGCTCGGAGTACGTGCTCCAGGAGGCGCCCCTCACGCCGCAGTACGGCGCCGCGGTCACGGACATCGCCGCGCACGAGTTCTTCCACGTCGTGACGCCGCTCAACATCCACTCGGAGATCATCGAGCACTTCAACTTCGAGACGCCGGTCCCGTCGCAGCACCTCTGGCTGTACGAGGGGACCACCGAGTGGGCCGCGCACAAGATGCAGCTCGAGGCCGGCCTCAAGTCGGTGGACGCGTACCTGGCGACGGTCGCGCAGAAGGTGCGCGTGGACCACGCGGCGTACGACACCACCTACTCCCTCTCCGAGCTCGCCCTCACGTCGTACAGCGACTCCGGGCAGCAGCAGTACCCGAACATCTACCAGCGCGGCGCCGTCGTCGCCGGACTGCTCGACATCGCGCTGCTGGAGCAGTCGAACGGCGCGCACGGCCTGCGCGACCTGGTCGTCGACCTCTCCCGGCGCTACGGGAAGAAGCGCGCGTTCCCCGAGGACTCGCTGTTCGACATCATCGCCCAGCGCACCTCCCCGGCGATCCGCGACTTCTTCGCCCGCTACGTCCAGGGCGCCGAGCACCCGCCGGTGAAGGAGTACTACGCGAAGCTCGGCATCACCCTGATCGAGGACGACCGCGGCCTCCCGGTGCGCTTCGTCGTCGACCCGAACCCGACGCCGGAGCAGCTCAGGCTGCGGACGGCGTGGCTGGGCCCGAAGGGGGGCGGCCCGGTGCCGAAGACGTAACCCTTCTGGCGCTTCAGGCTGTCTGAATCGCGGGAGGGCCGTTCACCAACGGGCCGTCCGCGGGGTCAAATCAGAGCCAGGAGCTGGAAGCTCGTGCTTGCGCACGGCATCCCGGCATCGCAGAGTGGAGCCGTAACCTCCGCCCGGTCCGACCGTACACGGAGCCTTTGCCGCATGATGATGATGCGCCCCCGCCTCGTTCTTCCCCTCGCGCTCTCCCTCGCCGCCGCCGCTGCCGCTCCGGCCGTCGCGCAGGAGAGCAGCACCAGCGGCGGCAGCCGCGACCTCCGCTGGGTGTCCCGGCCGAACCCCACGGCCGGCACCTGGGTCTCCGACCCGGCGAGCCATCTCGCCAGCGACACGCGCTACCGCTTGAACCAGGAGATCTCCGCGCTGCGCCGGGCGACCGGCACCGAGATCGCCGTGGTGGTCGTGGACTCCACGGCCGGCATGCGCTCCTCCGAGCTCGCGGTAGCGCTCCGCGACGAGTGGGGGATCGGCGGAGCGGGGGGCGAGAACGGCATCCTGATGCTCGTCGTTCCGCCGCGCCGCGACCTGCGGCTGATCGTGGGACGCACCCTCCAGCCGGTGCTGACGGCGGAGCGCCTGGGGCGGATCGAGGACGAGGCGATCCTGGCCGAGTTCCGGCGCCGGGACCTGAACGCCGGCGTGCTGCGCGGTGTGCGCGAGCTGATCTCCGCCGCGCGCGAAGTCGCCGCCGCGCGCGCGACGACGGCCGCCCGGCGGCCCGCGGCCTCGGCGCCCGCGCCGGCGCCGGGGCTGGCCACGCTCGCCGGCTCGTCCTCGACCGGCATCGGCGCCACGCCCGTGTCCTCCCCGGCGCGCCAGTCCGGGCCGCAGAAGGGGGTCACGCCGGCGGTCACGTCCGCCGACTCGGCGCGTCGGGCCGCCACGGTGGCGTCGGCGTTCGGCGCCGACCCGCGCACGGTCCAGCGGCTGTCGCCGCCGCCCAAGACCGCGCCGGCCCCGGCGCGGCCCGCGCCGCCCATGTCCACGCGGACCGGCGCCGCGTCCGGCGCCCCCGGGAGCGCGACGCAGGTCGGCGCCGCCGCGCCGCCGACGCCGGTGCTGCGCAACGCGCCGGCCGCTCCGGCGGCGTCCACGCCCGCGCGCATGGCCGATTCCGCCGCCTCGCGGGCGATCGCCATGATCGGCACGCTGGTGAGCACGCCGACGCGGGCCGCGGTCGTGGCCTCGACGCTCATCGCGCTGGGCGCGGCGATCGGCGCGCTGGGGTTCCGCGGGCTGACGAACCGACGCGGGATCTGCCCGTCGTGCGCGCGCCGGGCGCTGCGCTCGGACAGCCGTATCGCGCGCGAGGCCGCCCCGGGGAGTGCCGGCGCCGAGCTGGTGACGGAGCGGTGCGGGCACTGCCGCTGGAGCCGGCAGTACGAGCAGACGATTCCGGCTCTTCCCGCCCCACCGGCGCGCCGGCTCTCGGGGCCGATGCTGCCGCCCGCGCAGACGGGGCCGCGCGTCTCGTCAGGCACCCGGGGCGGCGCGGGCGACTACTGAGCGGGCGGCCGCCCCCGCCCGCACGGACCTTCCCGACCGGGCGCGCGATCCGGCGCGCCGACCGTTAGGCCCCGCATGCCCCCCAGCCCGCTCGCCCGGCTCCGCAAGCTCTGCCTCGCCCTCCCCGAGGCGCAGGAGGTGGAGGCGTGGGGCTCGCCGACCTTCCGCGTGAAGAACAAGCTGTTCGCGATGTACGCCAGCGCCGACAGCCACCACACCCAGGGGCGCCCGGCGGCGTGGGTG
>DATFPD010000733.1:0-3882 GCA_035265005.1 Gemmatimonadaceae bacterium
CGGTCACGACGGCCGTCGCCACCGCGGTCGCCTTCCTCGCGCTGGCCGCCTTCCTCGCCCTCGGCGGGTACGACGCCGGCCGCGCGCTGGGGGCGCTCTGGACCGGGTCGCTGGGCTCGTCGTACGCGCTCCTCTCCGGGACGCTGGTGCGGGCGACGCCGCTCGTCCTCGCCGGGCTCGCCGTGACGCTCGCCTTCCGCGCCGGCGTGCTGAACGTGGGCGCCGAGGGGCAGCTGCTGGCCGGGGCCGCCGCGGCGGCCGCCGCCGGCGTGGCGTGGGGGCCGGCGCTCGGGCGCCTAACGCTGCTGCCGGCGCTGGCCGGCGGCGCGGCGGCGGGCGCGCTCTGGGCGGCCGGCCCGGCGTGGCTGCGCCGCCGCCGCGGCGTGCTCGAGGTCATCAGCACGATCATGATGAACTTCGTCGCCCTCTACGCGGTGGGGTGGCTGGTGCGCGGGCCGATGCAGGAGCCGCTCCGCATCTACCCGCAGAGCGCCGAGCTGCCGGCGGCGGCGCGCCTGCCGCGGCTCGACGCGCTCCTCCCCGGCGTGCCCCCGGGCACGCGACTCCACGCCGGCTTCGTGCTGGCGCTGCTGGCCGCGGTCGCGCTCTGGTGGGTGCTGCGCTCCACCGCCACCGGCTTCCGCGTCCGCGCCGCCGGCGCCAGCCCGGACGCGGCCGCGAGCGCAGGACTGATCGACGTCGGGCGCACCACCGCCGTGGCCTTCCTGGCGAGCGGCGCGCTGGCCGGGCTGGCCGGCGCGGTGGAGGTCGCGGGCGTCACCTACGCGCTCTACGAGAACATCTCCCCGGGCTACGGCTACACCGCCATCGCCGTGGCGCTCCTCGCCCGGCTCCACCCGCTGGCGGTCGTGCTCGCCGGGGTCGCCTTCGGCGCCCTCGAGGCCGGGGCCGGCGCCATGCAGCGCGACGCCGCCGTCCCCTCGGTCGTCGTCTCGGCGGTCGAGGCCTCGGCCATCCTCGCCGTCCTCGCCGCCGGCCGCCTCGGCGCCCTGCGGGGCCTAACGCGCCAGCTCACGCCGGCCGAAACGGCCGGACGCGGATGAACGCGGACGAGGGCACGGATGCCTGACGCGGCGGCGGCGGCGTTCCTCGAGGCGACGGTGCGCACGGCGACGCCGCTGGCGCTGGCGGCGCTCGGCGAGGTGGTGGTCGAGCGGTCGGGGGTCATCAACATCGGGCTCGAGGGGGCGATCATCGCCGGCGCCTTCGCCGGGCTCGTCGCCGCGGGCGCGGCCGGCGTCGGGGGCGGGCTCGCGGCGTCGGCGGCCGCCGGGGTGGCGGTGGCGGCGCTCTTCGGCGCCTTCGCCGTCGGCCTGCGCGCGGACCAGATCATCACCGGCACCGCGGTCACGCTGTTCGCGCTGGGACTCACCGGCGCGCTCTACCGCGCGCTCTACGGCGCCACCGGCGCCTCGCTCACCGTCCCCACCGCCGGCGCGCTCGCGCTCCCGGGGCTGTCGCGGCTCCCGGTCGTGGGGCGGGCGCTCTTCGCCCAGCCGGTGACCACCTACGCCGTCTACGCCGCGGTGCCGCTCCTCTGGTGGTGGATGTACCGCACGCACGCCGGGCTCGGGCTCCGCGCGCTCGGCGAGAGCCCGGACGCCGCCGCGGCCGCCGGCATCTCCCCCGCGCGCACCCGCGCGCTGGCGCTCCTCTTCGGCGGCGCGCTGGGCGGGCTCGCCGGCGGGACGCTCGTCCTCGCCCAGGTGGGGACCTTCGCCGAGGGGATGTCGGCCGGGCGCGGCTTCATCGCGATCGCCGTGGTGGCGCTCGGCCGCTGGCACCCGCTCGGGGTCGTGGCGGCGGCGCTACTGTTCGGCGCCGCGAGCGCCCTGCAATTTCTCTTTCAGGCGATGGGGTCGGGGCTCCCGTACCAGCTCTTTCTGGCGCTCCCCTACGTGCTGACACTCCTCGCCCTCGCCGGCGCCGGACGGCGCGGGCCATCGGGCCGCGGCGCCGCGCCGGCGGGGTTGGGAAGATGGTGAACTCGATCGAGAGAGATCGTATGCTGCGATCCTTCGCTTCGCTCACGACAGGCTCTGCGTCCTGCGTCCTGCGTCCTCACCGCCTCGGGAGGTTATCGGCCTCCCGAGGCGGTGAGGACGCAGGACGCAGGACGCAGGACGCAGTCGCAGGTCGCAGCTTCGAGATCGCAACCCCATGAAGGCTATTACCCTCCGGATCGAGCCGAGCGTCCGGCAGACCGAGGCCATCCTGGCGCGCATCGAGCAGGAGCTCGTGAAGCACGGCGCGCGCGTGACGCGCCAGGGCGTCGGCGGGCTGCGCTTCCGGATGCCCGTGCCCTGGCCGCCCTGGCGGGCGCTCCGGCTCGGCCGGCTGTGGATGATCAGCGCCGGCCGCGTGAAGATCGCCGCCGGCTCGGGCGGGCCCTGGCAGGTGCTCTACGAGCTGGACTTCTCGGTGCTGAGCGGCGTCCTGATCGCGATCAGCCTCGTACTGGTCATCGTCGGCTGGTCGTGGCCGAGCCGCACGCTGCTTTACGCGACGCTCCTCGGGATCTGGCTGCTGCTCTATCTCATCCCGCACTACTTCGCGAGCCGCC
Source organism: Gemmatimonadaceae bacterium (assembly GCA_035265005.1). Classification (GTDB taxonomy): domain Bacteria; phylum Gemmatimonadota; class Gemmatimonadetes; order Gemmatimonadales; family Gemmatimonadaceae; genus DATFPD01. The sequence goes on from DATFPD010000733.1 coordinate 2,585, forward strand.
GCTTCCAGCGCGTCATCAGCGAGAGCACGCGCGAGGTGGTGGAGCGTCGGCGCACCCCGCGCGCCACGCCGCGCATCACCGGCAGCACCGGCAGCACCGGCAGCACCGGCAGCACTGAGATCACGATGGAGCGGCCGATCGACGGAGGGCAGAAGGCGGACGGGGAAGGGCGGGCGTGAACGGCACGTGAAGGCGCGTGAAGGCGCGTGAAGGCGCGTGAACGGCGGTTGTCAGTCGTCGGTAGCTGAGTTGCCGGTTGCCAGTTGAAGTTGCCAGTGCTCAGTGGCACTCGGCCATCCCGGATGCTCGGTGCTACTGAGCACTGGCAACTTCAACTGACGACTGGCAACCGCCGTTCACCATCCAGTGGAGAGCTTCATGCATCCACTCCCGCGTTCCGCGGTTCGAGCCCCCCGATCCCCATAGATGGACTTCTCCGTCACCGCCGGCCTCGTCCTGGTCGCCGTCGTCTCGCTCGGCGTCTACACCCTGTTCGTCGCGCCGTACGAGCTCCGGGTGACCCGGCTCGAGCTGCCGATGCCGGGGCTCGCGCCGGAGCTCGACGGCTACACGCTCGGCGTGATCTCCGACATCCACCACTGGCCGGGGTCCAGCCTGCGCCACGTGGAGCGCGCCATCACCCGCCTGAACGCCGCCCGCCCCAACGCCGTGCTCCTGCTGGGCGACTTCTCGGTCTCGTGGAAGCACACGCCGGCGCTGTCGGCCGGCTTCTACCGCCGCGCGATGACCCAGCTCGAGCCCACGCTGCGCCGGATCCAGGCGCGCGACGGGGTGTTCGCCGTGCTCGGCAACCACGACCACTACGCCGGCGGCCTGCGGGTGGCGCGGTGGCTGCGCAACGTCGGCGTGCGCGTGCTCCAGAACGACTGCGCGCTGCTCGGCCCTCGCCCCGGCGCCCAGTTCCTGCTGGGCGGCGTCGGGGACGCGCGCGAGGACCGGGTCGACGCCGCCGCCGGCTGCGGCGCGCACCCCCCCGAGCTGCCGGCGATCGTGATGGCGCACAACCCCGACGCCGTCCTCGCCTTCCCCGCGCCGGGCGCCGACCACCGCCGCCGCATCGACCTGGTCGTCTCCGGCCACACCCACGGCGGCCAGTTCGTCATCCCGGGCTTCGGCGCACCGGTGACCTTCTCGAAGGTCTGCACGCGCAAGACCGCGTCAGGCTTCGTCCCTAACGACCGCGCCCCGCTCTACGTCAACCGCGGCCTCGGCACCCAGCTCCCGGGACGGTTCAACTGCCCGCCGGAGATGGTGATCGTGAAGCTCAAGGCGAAGTG
>DATFPD010000734.1:0-12570 GCA_035265005.1 Gemmatimonadaceae bacterium
TCGCGCCACTCGGCGCCGGCCTCCACGAACACTCGGTCCAGCCGCTCCGCCTCCGCCGCCCGCTTCACCGCCTGCGAGCCCAGCACCACCAGCATGCGCACGTTAGGCGCCACCCGGCGGCCGCGCAGGAGGCCGGCCGCGGCGCGTAGGTCGGAGAGCCGCGAGTTGGTGCAGCTCCCCAGGAACACCACGTCCACCGGCGTGCCGAGCAGCGGCTGCCCCGGCGCCAGCCCCATGTAGCGGAGCGCCTTGCGGGCGCCCTCGCGCTCGCCGGCCGGCAGCGCGTCGGGGTCGGGGACGCGGTCGGTCACGGGGACGCCCATGCCGGGGTTCGTGCCGTAGGTGATCATCGGCGCCAGTGCGCTCGCGTCGACCGCGACGCTCGCGTCGAACTCGGCCTCGTCGTCCGAGCGGAGGCGGCCCCACCGGCTCACCGCCCACGCCCACTCGGCGCCCGAGGGCGCGTGCGGGCGGCCGGCCAGGTACTCGAAGGTCGTGTCGTCAGGCGCCACCATCCCCGCCCGCGCCCCGCCCTCGATCGACATGTTGCAGACCGTCATCCGCTCTTCCATGGAGAGCGCGGCGACGGCCGGGCCGCGGTACTCGATCACGTGCCCGGTGGCGCCGCCGACGCCGATCTTCGCGATCACGGCGAGGATCAGGTCCTTCGCGCTCACCCCCGGCGCGAGGCGCCCCTCGGCGCGCACCTCCATGGTGCGCGGGCGCGTCTGGAGCAGGCACTGGGTGGCCAGCACGTGCGCCACCTGCGAGGTGCCGATCCCGAACGCCAGCGCCCCGAACGCGCCGTGGGTGCTGGTGTGGCTGTCGCCGCAGACGACCGTCATCCCCGGCTGGGTGAGCCCCAGCTCGGGGCCGATGACGTGCACGATCCCCTGGTGCTCGCTGCCGAGCGCGTGCAGCGGGACGCCGAACTCGGCGCAGTTCTCGGCGAGCCGCTCGAGCTGGGCGCGCGCCTGCGCGTCCGCCATCACGGGCAGGGCCACCGTCCCGGCAGGCGCGCCGCTGGGGCGATGCGGCTGCGGGGTCGTCGGCGTCGAGTGGTCCATGGTGGCGACGGTGCTCGCCGGCCGGCGGACGCGGAGCCCGCGCGCGCGCAGCTCGGCGAACGCCTGCGCCGAGGTCACCTCGTGCACCAGGTGCAGGTCGACGTAGAGCACGGCCGGCGTGGACGGCGTCGCGGCGCGGACCAGGTGCGCGTCCCACACCTTCTGGAAGAGCGTGCGCGGCGCGCCGGCGGCGGCCGGCCGCGGCGTCATCGCGATCGCGGGCGCGGCGCTGGTGTGCGGCGCCGTCATACGAGCTGCGCCGGCTGGGCGGCGGGCGTGCCCGCGGCCGGCGTCAGGCGCCGGGCGTCCCGCGCGCCGAGGAGCCGGTTCACCGCGGCGATGTAGGCCTGGGCCGACGCGGCGATGATGTCGGTGTGGGCGCCGTGGCCGACGAACACCCGCTCGCTGTGGAAGTCCGCCAGCCGCACGGTGACTTCGCCCGTTGCCGCGACGCCCTCGGAGACTGCGCGCACCGCGAACTCCTTCAGCTCGCCGACGTCGCCGATCACCGCGTTGATGGCGCCGCAGACCGCGTCCACCGGCCCGCTCCCGGTCGCCGACGTGGTGCGCGTCTCGCCGTCTGGCGTGCGCAGTCGCACGGTGGCGGTGGCGATGGCGTGGGTGCCGCAGGCGACCTGGAGCTGCACGAGCTCGTACGGCGCCGGGAGCGCGCTCGCCTCGCCGGTGACGAGCGCCGCCAGGTCGCGCTCGTCCATCGTCTTCTTGCGGTCGGCCAGCTCCTTGAAGCGCTGGAACACGGCCAGGAACGCCGGCTCGTCGAGGCGGTAGCCCATGTCGTGCAGCCGCTGCCAGACGGCGCGGCGCCCCGAGTGCCTGCCGAGGACGAGCGCGGTGCCGTCCACGCCCACCGACTCCGGGGTCATGATCTCGTACGTCTCGCGGTGCTTGAGCACGCCGTCCTGGTGGATCCCGGCTTCGTGCGCGAAGGCGTTGGCGCCGACGACGGCCTTGTTCGGCGGCATGTGCACGCCGGTGCAGGCCGAGACGACGCGCGAGGCGCGGGCGAGCTCTTGCGTCACGATGCCGGTGCCCACGCCGAAAAACGGCGCGCGCGTCCGCAGCGCCATCACCACTTCCTCGAGCGACGCGTTCCCGGCGCGCTCGCCGATGCCGTTGACGGTGCACTCGACCTGGCGCGCCCCGGCGCGCACGCCGGCCAGGGAGTTCGCCACGGCGAGTCCCAGGTCGTCGTGGCAGTGCGTGGATACGACCACCTCCGGGCGGTCGGCCACCAGCGCGCAGACGCGGCGGATGAGCGCGCCGTACTCGTCAGGCGTGGCGTAGCCGACGGTGTCCGGGATGTTGAGCGTGGTCGCCCCCGCCTCGACGGCGGCCGCCAGCACCTCGCACAGGAAGTCGGGGTCGGAGCGGGACGCGTCCTCGGGGGAGAACTCCACGTCCTCGGCCAGCGTGCGGGCGTAGGCCACCGCCTCGGCGGCGCGGGCGACGACCTCGGCGCGCGTCATCCGGAGCTTGTGCTGGAGGTGCAGGTCGGAGGTCGCGAGGAAGGTGTGGATGCGCCGGCGCGCGGCGGGCTGCAGCGCGTGCGCGCAGGCGTCGATGTCGCCGGGGGTGGCGCGGGCGAGCCCGCAGATCACCGGGCCGCCGGCCGCGCCGACGCGCTCGGCGATCGCGCGCACGGCATCGCGCTCGCCCTCCGACGACGCGGGGAACCCGGCCTCGATCACGTCCACGCCCAGGCGCGCGAGCTGCTCGGCGACGGCGAGCTTCTCGTGGAGCGACATCGTGCACCCCGGCGCCTGCTCCCCGTCGCGCAGGGTGGTGTCGAAGATGCGGACGCGCGCCCCGGGGGCCGCGTCGGCGTCAGGCGTGTAGGCGACGCGCGCGGGCATCAAGCCTCGCCGTCGGCTTGGGAAATTGCGGTCGGTGAGGTCGGGACGCTCGTGTCGGGCGCCGACGGGACGCGGCCCGGCGCGCGCGAGTCGTCGGACCAGGAGTGGTCCGTGCGCGAGCTGGCGCGGGTGGCGGCGGACCGTTGGGCGCCGTCGGCGCCGGCGTGGGGGACGTGCGGCTGCGGTGACATAGGAGTGTGCTCGCTTGCGGTGGAGGGTTCGCGTTCGACCGGCGGCGCGCGGGCGCGACGGCCGCCGACCTCTCCACGGTGGCGGGACCCCGGAACGACGGCGGCCCCTCCCACGCACCGTGGGAGGGGCCGCCCGTCGCGTCAACGCCGCGTTACTCGGACCTGCCTCCCATGCGCGAAAGCCCCCGACCGATAATCAGGCCGAGGGCGTTGCTAAGGAGGAGGAGGCCGGCGCTGTGCATGGCGGCAACGTACGCGTCGAGCGGACGATGTGTCAAGAGGGAGCGGAGGACGTCGCGCGTGCGCGACTCGCCACTCCAAATGGTACGGACCGGCGACAAATTCTCGTAATGCGCGACTGCGGCCCCGTCTTGCGTGAGCGCGGCCGCGATGCGTGCTTCGCACCGGGTGAAAACGCCGGGCCCGCACCGAGGGAGATGCCGATGGCCGCTCCGCGCAAACCCGCCACGCACGGCCACGAGGACGACCGCCTCGGCATGGGCGAGCCCATCTCGCGGCGCGACTTCATCAATGGCGCCACGTTCGCTTCGCTCGGTGCAGGCCTGCTCGCGGGCGCCGGCCTGCTCGTGCGCGGCCCGACGCCGGCCACCGTGTCTCCCGCCGATGCCTTCGACGGGTACGGCGGCGTCGGCGACTACCGCCGGTCGAACGGCAACACCTACGAGGTGATGACCACCGCGCACGCCATGCGCGATGGGGCGTTCGAGGGGTCCGCCGCCGGCGCCATCGATACCGGCGAGATGTACGACCTGGTGGCGGTGGGTGGTGGGCTCAGCGGCCTCGCCGCGGCGGTGTTCTTCCAGAGCTACAAGGGCGGCCGCTGTCTCGTGCTGGACAACCACCCGATCTTCGGCGGCGAGGCGAAGCGCAACGAGTTCCTCGTCGACGGCCAGGTGGTCGTCGCGCACCAGGCCTCGGCAATCTTTCTCGTGCCGCAGAAGGGCGGCTACGCCGATCGCTTCTACGAGCTGATCGGGATGGACCGGTCAGTGCTGGAATACCAGCGCTGGCGCGGGCCCTCGCCCGAGATGCCGCTCGGTCAGAGCCCGTACGGCCAGCCGAAGAACTACGGCTTCTACTTCGGACCGCAGTTCGGCCAGCGGCCCGGCGTGTGGGTGATCGACCCCTGGGGGAGGAAGCTGGACGGCGCGCCGCTGCCTGACGCGGTGAAGGCGGAGCTGATGCGCTGGCACACGGTCCGCGACGACGGGCCGCGGCCGCAGACCGAGGGAGACGCCGTCGCGCGCCAGCTCGACACCATCACGCTCGAAGAGCACTTGATGGCCCGCCATCGCATCAGTCGCGAGACGGTGCGGACGTTCCTCTCTCCCGTGGAGGGTGGCGGCTACGGCTTGGGACCGGACGTGCTGTCGGCGTACTGCGCCTACGCGATCGAGACCGAGTACCCTCACGACGGCGACGACACGCTGGGCGACCAGATGTTCGCCGACGGCAACAGCGGGTTCGCGCGCCTGATGGTGAAGACGCTCATCCCCGACGCCTTCGACGGGCCGCGCACCGTCGAGGCGGTGTGTCGCAACCGCGTCCGCTTCGCCGCGCTGGATCGCGCGGGGCAGCCGACGCGCATCCGCCTGAACGCCACCGTGGTGCGCGTCGAGCACGAGGGCGATCCGGCCAGCGCGCCGCACGTGGCGGTCACGTACGTGAAGGGCGGACGACTATTCAGATTACGGGCTCGCTCCGTTGTGATGGCGGGCGGCAGCTGGACGACCAGGCACATCGTGCGCGACCTCCCGGCGGGTCATCGCGACGCCTACGCACAGTTCTATCGGTCGCCGTGCTTGATGGCGAACATCGCCGTGCGCCACTGGCGCTTCCTCTACAAGATGGGGATGTCGGGCTGCCGATGGTTCGAAGGCCTGGGCAACTACCTCTCCGTGCGGAAGATGGCCACCGTCGGCGGGGGGAGCCCCACCATCGGGCCGGACTCGCCGACGGTGCTGACCATCAAGGTGCTGTTCGCACAGCCCGGGCTGCCGATCGGCGAGCAAGGCAGCCGCGGGCGGGCCCGGTTGCTCGGGACGTCGTTCGCGCAGTACGAGCGGGCGTTCCGCGAGCAGCTCGGCGACATGTTCGCGCCGGGCGGCTTCGACCCCCGTCGCGACATCGCCGGGATCATCCTCAACCGCTGGGGCCACGCCTACGTGAATCCGCAGCCCGGCTTCTTCTTCGGCGTCGACGGCAAGCCCGCGCCGCGCGACGTCCTGCGCAATCGCCCCCACGGTCGCATCGCGTTCGCGAATACCGATCTCGACGGCGCAATGGATCACCGCAACTCGATCCGCGAAGCGGACCGCGCCGTGAAGCAGCTCATTGGAGCGTAGTGCACACCAGCGCGGGCCGCGGCGCGACTCGTCGTAGCCTCACTGCGACGGCAGCGACCCCGCGAACCGCCAGCTCGCCTTGTACTCCCGCGTCAGCGGCTGCCTGGTGAGCCGCGCCCGGACGAGGTCCACCGGCATGTTGCCGCCCTGGAGCACGGCGTCGTGGAACTGGCGCTCGGAGAGCTTCCCGCGCGTCACCAGCTCGTCGTGCAGGGCGCGGAACTGGAGCCCGCCGATCATGTAGGCGAGCTGGTAGAGCGGCGGGTAGCTGCCGTTGAACGAGCGCCGCACCTCCGCCGTGGCGTTCGCCCGCTCGTGCCCCACCCGCTCCACCAGGAAGTCGATCGCCTCCTGCGGCGTCATGGTGCCGAGGTGGAAGCGGAGCGAGAAGATGATCCGCGCCGCCCGGTGCATGCGCCAGAACAGCATCCCGACGCGGTCCTCCGGCGTGCGCGGGAAGCCCAGGTCCCACAGCCGCATCTCCCAGTACAGCGACCACCCCTCGGTCCAGAAGGGCGTCCGGAACGCCTGCCGATGCGCGTTGTAGCGCGCGTTCATGAACTGCTGGAGGTGGTGCCCCGGGATCAGCTCGTGGTGCACCGTGGCGCGCGAGAAGTACGGGTTGTTCCCGCGCATGCTCATCAGCTTGTCCTCGTGCGTCATCGCGTCGGTGGGGTAGGAGACGCGGATGACCTCGCCGCCGAGGAAGAACGGGCTCACCTTCTGCGCCTCGGGAGTCATCATCTCCATCCGCCAGACTTCCTTCGCCAGCGGCGGGACGGTCACGAGCTGGCGCTGCTCCACGAAGTCGATCGCCTCGTTCGCCAGGTCGCGGATCAGCTCCGGCTGCTTCCCCGGCTCGACGTAGCTGTTCTTCACCTTCTCGAGCACGCCCCGCCAGTCCTCGCCGAACCCCATCTCGCGCGCCGCCTTGAGCATCTCGCGCTCGCACCACGCGAACTCCCGCTCGGCGATCGCCAGCAGCTCCGCGGGCGTGTAGGCGATGAACTGCGCCGAGAGCTCGTCCTCGAGCGCCGCCGCGCCGATCGGGTAGCCGATGATGGGCTCGTCCTCCCCCTGCTGCATCCCGAGCACGCGCTCGCGCAGCACCCGCACGTAGCGGCGCAGCGCGCTGTCCGCCTGCGTCTGCGGGCGCGCCACCCACCAGGTGAAGGTCGGGTCGTAGCCGGCGAAGTAGCGGTACCACTGCTCGAGCGTCGCCCGCGCCGACTCGAGCTGCTGCACCCCGCGCAGCGCGACGATCTGCCGCATGCGCGCGCTGTCGATCGGCGGCGGCGGGCGGCGCGCGGTATCGCCGGCCGCGCCGACCGCGCTCTCCAGCCCCCCGTGCGCGACGCCGTTCGCGACCGCCTGCTTCATGGCGCCCGTGCTGCTCGCGGCGCTCGCGGCGCTCGCGGCAACCGCGGCGCTCGCCGTGTCGCCGGCGCCTGACGAGACAGGCTTCGCGGCGGCAGCGGCAGCCCCGGAGGGCGCGCCCGCGGCCGGCCGCTGCTGCTCGATCTGCTTCCGCAGGCTGTCCACCTGCCGGGCCACCTGGGTCAGCAGTCGCGCGGCCGCGGGCGCGTCGGGCGGGTCGAGTCGCCGGCGGGCCTCGTGCAGCTCGGCCAGCGCCCCGGCGAACGGTGCGAGCGCCGCGACCTGCGCGGCGATCGTGTCCTCCTGCGCGAGCTGCGCCAGCTCCGCGCGCAGCGTGGCGTCGAGGAGGACGTAGTCGATGCGCCCCTCCTGGCCGAGCTTGCCGAAGTCGACCTCGCGCAGCCGGTCCCGCCACCCCGCGTAAAAGGCCCGCATGCGGCGCCGCCGGTCAGGGGACGACTCGGCGTCGTAGCGGCGCTGGAGCGCGGCACGGTCGGCCGAGTACTGCTGCACGACGTCGGCCAGCTCGCTCGACCGCTCGCCGACCCGCTGCGCCACCGGCGCGACCGGGCTGACGACGGCCGGCGCGCGGGCTGGCGCGCGGGCTGGCGCGCGGGCTGGCGCGTTAGGCGTGGCGGGGCGCTGCGCCCCGAGCGGGGCGGCGAGGGCGGCCGCGGCGAGGGCGGCCGTCGGCAGGAGGCGGGCAGGCATGATCGGTCCCGGAGTCTGGAGAATCGCTCGGGCCGATGATGCCGCCGAGGACGCGCCAGATCAACAGCCGCGGCCGGCCGCGGCCGGTCCTGCCGACGACGAACGTGGTCAGGCGGAGGTGCTGGAGGAGTAGCTCGAGATCAGGACGTCCTCCATCGTGACGATCAGGTACTCGTGCTGGTCCTTCCCCGCCTTGCGGCCGCCGCGCACCGAATCGGCCTCGGCCTCGCCGCCTTCCTTCTGCTCGATCGTCTGGGGCTCGAGGTCGCCCAGGGACTCGATCTTCTCGCTCGGCTTTTCCATGATCCGCTCCGGTAAGGGTGGGTCGGCTGCGTATCCACGATGCGGAGAAGGAGCGGGTGACGCGACATTCATCCCCCGTCAGTGCCGCGCCGACGCCGCCGAGATGGTGCCCGCCGTGCTGAACTGCGGCGCGAAGAAGCTCGCGTTGCCGGCGCCGCCGTCGGCGCCGTAGTTCAAGACCACCACGCAGCCGCCGTCGGGCGTGATGAAGACGCGGGCCGGCCGGCTGCCGTTCGAGGGCGCATCGCCCATGACGGCGCCGGTGCGGACGTCGACGATCTGCACGCGGTTGGTGCTCCGGTTGGTCACCACCATGTGCGAGCCGTCGGGGAACAGCGCCACGCTCGTCGGCCCATCGCCCACGTCGATCGTCCGCGACACCGTCCGGGCGTTGAGGTTCACCACGTAGACCCGGTCCTCGGCCGCGTCGGCGATGTAGGCCGACAGACGGTCCGGCGACAGGATGATCCCGCGCGGCGCGGCGCCCAGCTCCACCGTGCCCGTGACCTGGCTGGTGGAGCGGTTCACGATGTAGAGCTGGCCGCGGCTGCCGCACCCTTCCGTGGGCGTGCCGGCGACCCCCTCGCGCCCCACGACCAGGTAGAGCAGCGACGTGACGAGGACGTCCCACGGGCAGCTCCGCGGCGTTCCCGCGAGCGGAATGCGCAGCGGCGCCTGGCCGGTGAGGCGCACCTCGAGCGCGCCGCCGCCGACGTCGGCCACCGCGTAGCCCGCGGCCACGTTCGGGCTGCTCCCCGGGATCAGCGCGCCCGAGCCCGGCGTGAAGCCGAAGTCCACGAGCGTGGTCTGCGCCGGCGCGAGCTTGTTCACGCACCCCAGTCCGGTGCCGGGGCTCGTCGCCATGAAGCTGTTCGTCGTCTGCTGGAGCATGAACAGCGACTGTGCCCCGAAGCAGTAGTCGGGGACCGACGCCGTGACGAACGGGCTGGACGGGTTCGAGAAGTTGATCGACGTCAGCGTCCCGGCGCCATCCTCACCGGAGGAGATGAGGAAGCTGCCGACGCCGAGCGTCGCCGCCTCGACACGCTCGCCGTAGTCGCGCGACGACAGAAGCCGCAGCGTCATCCCGACCGTGCTCGTGAACGTCGCCGTGCAGGTCACGGGGGCCGAGGCGAACACGGTGGCGGTGGTCGACGTCCCGAAGCAGTTCCCGCCCGACCAGCCGGTGAACATCGAGCCGGGGGCCGGGGTCGCGGTGAAGGCGATGATCGTGGACGCCGCGAAGATGCCCGTGCAGATGTCGGGGCAGTTGATCTGCCCATTGCTGGTCCTGATGGTCCCGGTGCCGGTGCCTGCGGTGCTCACCGTCGCGGTGATCGTGCGGTTGAACCGGGCGTCGCAGGTCGCGTCGGCGGCGCCGAGCGTGACCGTGACCGACGGCGACGTGCCGGAGCATCCGGCGGCGTTGCCGGACCAGCTGGCGAACGCCGGCGCGGCCGGGGAGCCGGTGAGCGTCACCTGCGCGCCCTGCGGGAAGTCGGCCGCGCAGATCGAGCCGCAGGTGATCCCCGGCGGCGTGCTGGTCACCGTGCCGGCGAGGGCGCCGTCGCCGCTCTTCGTCAGGCTGAGCCGCCGCAGCGCCAGCTTGTCGAACTGCGCGTCGCACGCCTTGTCGGCGTCCATCGTCACCGACGCCGCGGGCGCGGAGCCGGCGCAGGCGCCCGACCAGCCGAGGAAGAAGGAATTCTCGTCAGGCACCGCGGTGAGCACGACCGTCGTCCCGTGCGCGTACGGCTCGGCGCAGTCGCTCCCGCAGTCCACGCCGCCCGGCGCGCTCGTCACCCGCCCGCCGCCGGCGCCGCTCTTCGTCACCGTGAGCGCGCGCAGGGCGAGGTCGAACTGGGCCTCGCAGTCGGTGTTCGCGGTGAGCGTCACGGTCGTGCCCGGGGCCGTGCCGACGCACCCGACCCGCCACGTGGTGAACACCGCGTTCTCCGCGGGCGCCGCGGTGAGCGTCACGGTGGTGCCGTGCGCGTACTCGGCGCTGCACGCGTTCCCGCAGCCGATGCCGGCCGGGTCGCTCGTGACGCTGCCGTCGGCCGAGCCGACCCTGGTCACGCGCAGCGTGTACGTGATGACCTCGAACTGCGCGAGGCAGATCCGGTTGGCGTCCATCGCGACCGTGGTCGCGGGCGCGCTGCCCACGCAGTCGGCCGACCACTGGACGAAGCTGGAGCCCGTTGCCGGCACCGCGGTCAGCGTTACGGTCGCGCCGTAGTCGAAGCTCGACGTGCAGACGGACGCGGGGCCCCCGGGGCGGCAGTCGATGCCTGGCGGCGCGCTCGCGACCTGGCCGCTGCCGCCGCCGGTGAACCCGACGGTGAGCGTGCGGGTGGCCGGGTCGAACCGCGCGTCGCACGTCCGGGCGGCGTCCATCGCCACCGTCGCGACCGGCGCGCTCCCCGCGCAGGCGCCCGACCACTCCCCGAACATCGAGCCCGGCGCGGGCGTGGCGGTGAGCGTGACGGTCGTCTGGTACAGGTACGTCTCCTCGCAGTCCTGCGCGCCGTTCCCGCAGCCAATGCCCTCCGGCGCGCTGGCCACGCCGCCGGCGCCGCTCCCGCTCACGGTCACCGTGAGCTGGTACGTGGCGACGTTGAACTCGGCGGTGCAGGCGAGGTCGGCATTCATGGTCACGGCGGCGGCGGGCGCGGAGCCCGAGCAGCTGCCGCTCCATCCGGTGAACGCCGAGCCCTGCGCCGGCGTGGCCACGAGCGTCACCGGCGTGCCGGGCGCGTACGGCGCGCTGCACACGCTGCCGCACTCGATCCCCGCGGGCGTGCTCACCACCGAGCCCGCGCCGGCCCCCGCCCTGGCGGCCGTGAGCCGGAAGCTCACCCGGTCGAACAGCGCCGTGCAGCCCCGGTCGGCGTCCAGCGTCACCAGCGTGCCCGGCGCGGTCCCCACGCAGTCGCCCGTCCAGCCGGTGAACGTCGAGCCCTCGTCAGGCAGCGCGGTGAGCGCCACCGTCGTGCCGTGGACGAACTGCTCCGCGCAGTCGTTCCCGCAGTCGATTCCGCCCGGCGCGCTCGCGACCCGGCCGGTGCCGCTCCCGCCCCACGTCACCGCGAGGGTGTGGAGGACGAGGTCGAACTGCGCCGTGCACGCGCGGTCGGCATCCATGAGGACGCCGGTCGCGGCGTCGCTCCCCGAGCAGTCGCCGGACCAGCCGGTGAAGCGCGCGTTCGGCCCCGGCGTCGCCGTCAGGGTCACCGCGGTGCGGTACGCGTACGGCTCGGCGCAGTCGCTCCCGCCGGCGCCGCAGACGATCCCCGGCGGCGCGCTGGTCACCGTGCCGGTCGCCGAGCCCACCGTCGTGACGCGCAGCGTGTACGCGATGAGGTCGAACCGCGCGCTGCACGTCTTGTCGGCGTCCATCGTGACCGACGCGAAGGGTTCGCTGCCCGAGCAGGCGTTCCCCCACGACACGAAGCGCGAGCCGGTGACGGGCAGCGCCGTCAGGTCGACGCGCGAGCCGTCCTCGAACAGGCTGGCGCAGACGTTCCCGCACGAGATCCCCAGCGGCAGGCTCGAGACGCTGCCCGAGCCGCTCCCGGTCGGCACCACGGTGAGCGTCTTCGGTAGCGCCGAGTCGAACCGGGCGGTGCACGCGCGATCGTGCCCGTCGAGGGTGACGGTCGCCGTGGCCCCGTTCGCGACGCAGTCGCCCGACCACTCGACGAAGCGGGAGCCCTGCGCCGGCGCGGCGGTGAGGGTCACCACGGTGCCCTTGACGTAGCCCTCGTACTGGTAGTCGCAGTCGGGCCCGCAGTCGATCCCCGGCGGGTTGCTGGTGACCGTGCCCTTGCCGCTCCCGCTCTTGAACACCAGCACGGTATCCACACCGACGCGGAACTCCGCCGTGCAGGTCTTGTTGGCGTTCATGAAGACGGTGACCGTGACGACCTCGCCCGCACAGGCACCGCCCCACTCGACGAAGACCGAGCTCGCCCCGGGCTGCGCCGTGAGCGTGACGGTGGTGCCTTCCGGGTACAGCTCGGCGCAGTCCTGGCCGGCGTCGCCGCAGGCGATCCCCGCGGGCCCGCTCGTGACGCCGCCGCGGCCGTCGCCGGTGGGCTGCACCGTGAGCGTGAACTTCGCGCTGGTGAACAGGGCGGTGCACGCTTTGTCGGCGTCCATCGTCACGAGCGTGCCCGGCTCGCTGCCGACGCAGTCGCCCGTCCAGCCCACGAACGCCGAGCCCGCGTCGGGCGTGGCGGTGAGCCGCACCGTGGTGCCGTGCGGGTACTGCTCCGTGCAGTCGTCGCCGCAGGCGATGCCGCCCGGCGCGCTCGCCACCGAGCCGGTGCCGGTCCCGCCCGCCCTCGCCGTCAGCGTGCGGAGCTCGAGCTCGAAGCGCGCGGTGCAGCTGTAGTCCGCGGCCTCCACCAGCACGTCGGTGGTCGCGGCGCTGCCGCTGCAGGCGCCCGACCAGCCGGCGAAGACCGAGTTCTCGTCAGGCACCGCGGTGAGCGTCACCAGCGTGCTGCGGTCGTAGACGACCGTGCACAGCTGCCCGCAGTCGACGGCGCCGGGGTCGCCGGCGGGGGTGCCGGTCACCCGGCCCGTGCCGGAGCCGGTCCTGACGACGAGCAGCCGGCGGGCCGGCTCGCGCTCGAAGCGAGCCGTGCAGCTCCGGTCCGCCGTCATCACCACTGTC
>DATFPD010000735.1:0-15927 GCA_035265005.1 Gemmatimonadaceae bacterium
GATCGCCGTCGCGTAGAGGTTCGTGTGGCGCAAAATGAAGCGCACGCGCCGGTGCCGCATGCGCGCGACGATCCCGTCCGGCGCCGTGAGCGCGCCGCGCCCGGCGGCCAGCAGGCGGTACGCCTCGGCGAACCCGGCGGCGACGTCGGCCACGTACGCGCTCGCGTCCACGCGCTCGCCGCCGAGCTCGGGGAGGTTCCGGCCGTCCTGCCTCGCGACGATGGTGCGTCGGGCGAGGCGCATCCCGTCGGTGTTGACGTCGCGCCAGTAGCAGACCTCCACCGGCTCGGCGGCCCCGCGCGCGCCGGCCAGCCCGCCGGTCTCCACCGTCGTGCCGTCGTCGCCCACCTTGAGCGACGGCAGCATGTGCACGCGCACCACCGAGTCCTCCAGCGCCTGCCGCGCCGCCGCGGCGGCGCCCACCTCGCGGCCGGGGAGGCGCGCCGTCAGGTCGAAGCGGTGCGCGAGCAGCGCCTCCATGTCGATGAGCGCCGGGTGCTCGCCGCGCGCGATCAGGTTCTCCAGGTGGAAGTCGGTGCCGTTGAGCGCGTACGCCACGGCGAGCAGCGCGCCGCAGCGGTGGTAGAACCTCGCCACGCCCTCGGGCGACTCGCAAGGCGCGTGCGCCGCGAACTCGATCCAGCCGTGGGTGTCGCGGCGGAGCAGCTGGAGCCGGGTGAGGGCGAGCGCCGGGCCCGAGCGCGCGTTCAGCCACTCGACCAGCTCCCCGAAGTCGGCCTCGAGGTCGATCGGCCGCGGCTTGTAGACCACGCGCGTGCCGCAGGCGAAGCGCGGGATGAGCACCGCGCGCCCGCCGTCGTGCGGGTCGGAGAGCCCGGCGTCGATCTCCACCACCGGGCCCAGCGCGCCGCCGCCGGCGAAGGTCGCGGCCAGCGACGGGAGGTCGGCGTGCAGGCGTCGGAGGAACTCCTCGACGGCGTCCACCCACAGCGCGGCGACGGTGGCCGAGAGCCGCGCCGCCACGCTGTACTCGCCGAAGAAGTCGAGCAGCCGGCCGCGCCGCATGGCGCCGGTGAACGACGCGTAGAGCGCCGCCGACGAGGCGGGCGCCAGCATCGCGGCGAGCCCCGGCCGCGGCGCGACCGTGCGGTACACGGTGAACGCGCCGTACAGCGCCCGCGCGCAGATGCGCGTGAGGCGCTCGAGCAGCGCCCGCTCCAGCGCCGCGTGCGCGCCGTCGCCGAGCAGGGCGTGCGCGTCCGCGCCCGCGCGCTCGGCCAGCCGCGCTCGGGCGCGGACGACGAGCGGGAGGAGCAGCTCCTCGAACGGGAGCGGCTCGGCGGGTCGGCAGGCGCGGTCGCCGCGCGGCGGGCCGGCGGCGTCGAAGGCGGCGGCCAGCTCGGCGGGGGTGGTGCCGTACGCGTCGCGGAAGGTGGCGAGCCACGCTGGGCTCGCGTCGGCGGGCGCGCCGCCGGGGCCGAGCGCGCGTGCGGCCGCCGCGGCGTCGAGGCCGTCCCACGCCAGGCGCTTCTCGAAGGCCGCCCAGTCGCCGCGGGCGGCGCTGCGGCACCACTCGGCCATGCGCTCGGCCGCCGCGCGCTCCCCGGCGGCGTCGGCGGGCGCTGGCGGCCCCGGGGCGCGCAGCCGGCTCCGCAGTGTGCTGGAGCCGCGGCGCAGGCGGGCCAGCACCCCCCTGGCGTCCGGCGCGCCCGGCGCCACGCCAGGCACGTTAGGCACTCGCCCCGTTGGGCCGGCCGCGGCGGCGGAACACGGCGCCGAGCACCGCCATCGCGGCGCCGGCGGCGACGTACTTCCAGGCCACCGCGCCGGTCCGCGCCACCGTCACGGCGACCGCCGCGAAGGCGAGCAGGCTGGCCAGGAAGAAGAGCGCGGGGACGAGGCGGTTCGGCGTGCGGGGGTCCGGGGTCATGACTCGACGGGAAGGGGTGGAGAAAAACGGCGGCGCCCCGGGCGCGCCGCGCGACGACTGCTCGCGGCGTGCCCAGGGCGGGGCTCGCTCAGCGGCAGATCGCGCGGATCAGGGCCACCGCGCTCGCGGCGCAGCACAGCGTCGCGGCGATGAGCTCGGAGCCGCCGGCGACCGTCTCCAGCTCGGCCTCGGACAGCTCGGCCGCCGGGTCCACGGCGTCCGGGAGGACGATCGTGACGTCTGCCCTGTTCTCGACGAAGACGACGTTGAACTCGCCGATCTCGCGCCCGGTGAACTCGGACACCGCCGAGCGCGGGTCGCTGATCAGCTTCTGGCGGAACTCGGCGTCGGTCGCCGACCGCTCGAGAATGCCGTTGATCGTCTCCTCGCTCTGCTTGTAGGCCTCGGGCTCGGCCTGGGCGACCTGGGTGATCTCGTACGTGTGCATGGATGGGTCTCCTGGTGGGGGCGTGTCAATGGGTGAGTGCGTGGGCGGGGTGGCCCGCGGTCAGGACGTCGCGTCCTTGTACGCGCCCACCAGCTCGGCGCCGAGCCACAGCGCGCCGGCGACGCAGCCCCAGACGCACAGCGGCGTGATGCCGCCGGCCACGGTCTCGAGCTCGCTCTCGGACAGCTCGGCCGAGGGGTCCACCGGGTCCGGGAGGACGATCGTCGCGTCGGCCTTGTTCTCGATGAACACCACGTTCACCCCGGCCGGCATCTCGTGGCCGCTGAACTCGGCGAGCGCCTCGCGCGGGTTCGTGAGCAGCTTGCGGCGGAACTCCGCATCGGTCGCCGAGCGCGTGAGCAGCTGCTGCATCGCCTGGTCGCTCTTCTGCGCGATCTCCGGGTTCGACGTGTAGACCTTGGCGGCTTCCTGGATGTTGACGCTCATGGTTCGGCTCCGTGGGACGGGGGTGTTGGGGGACTCGACTCGGGACGGGTTGTCTGACCTACCCGGTGCGCTCGAAGGCAAGCGACGTGCCCCGCGCGACGGATCGCCTAACGTCATGCGGCGCGCGGCGTTGCGCCGTGCGGGCACCGCCGCGCGCGGGCGCGGCACGCCCCCGATGCGAGCGGGGCGTCTATCGGATAGAGGGGCGACTCGCCGCGGACGACCGGACCGCTGGAATGCGCGCCGCGCGCGCGCCATCTTCCTGGCATGCGCACCCCACTCGCTCCCCTCCTGGCGCTGGCGATCGTCCCGCTGGCCGCCTGCCTGTCGCCGCGCTCGGCGCCCGCCCCGGCCGGCGCGCCGGCCGGCGCCCGCGACGCCGGCGGCGTCGTGATCGTGAACCGCCCGCGCGTCGCCGGCATCGTCGCGCCCGGCGTCGACGTGCTCTTCGCCGGACCGCTCCCGGAGGTGCTGCGCGGGAAGCGCGTGGGGCTCATCACCAACCACACGGGAATAGACCGCGGGGGCGGGAGCACCGCCGACCGGCTGGCCGCGCCCTCGTCAGGCATGCGGCTGGTGGCGCTCTACGGCCCCGAGCACGGCATCCGCGGCACCGCCGCGCCCGGCGAGCGCGTGGAGGCGGGGCGCGACGAGAAGACCGGGGTCCCCGTGCACTCGCTCTACGGCGAGACGCGCAAGCCGACGCCGGCAATGCTGGAGGGCGTCGAGGTGCTGGTGTTCGACATCCAGGACGTCGGCGCGCGGCAGTACACCTACCCGTACACGATGGCGCTCGCGATGCAGGCGGCCGCCGAGAAGGGGATCCCGTTCGTCGTCCTCGACCGCCCCAACCCCGTCGGCGGCGAGATCGTCGAGGGGAACCTCCTCGACACCGCGTTCGCCTCCTTCGTCGGCATGTACCCGATCGCGTCGCGCCACGGGATGACGGTCGGCGAGCTGGCGCGGCTGTTCAATCGCGAGTATCGCATCGGCGTGGACCTGACGGTCGTCCCGGCGGTGGGGTGGAAGCGGTCGCAGTGGTTCGACTCGACTGGGCTCCCCTGGCTCGCGCCGTCGCCGAACCTGCCGACGCTGGAGTCGGCCACGCACTACCCGGGGACGGTCTACCTGGAGGGGACGAACCTCACCGAGGGGCGCGGCACCGACCGCCCGTTCGAGCAGACCGGTGCCCCCTGGCTGCGCGCGGACACGGTGGTCGCGGTGATGAACGCGATGCGCCTCCCCGGCGTCCGCTTCGAGGTCGCCGAGTTCGACGTGCGCCCAACGGCGGCGAAGTACCCGGGCCAGCACCTGCGCGGGGTGCGCCTCGTCGCCACCGACCGCGGGGCCTACCGCCCGGTGGCGACGACGCTCCTGCTGATCGACGCCGTCCGCCGCCTCCACCCTGACGACTTCAAGTGGGGCGGCTCGATCGACCGCCTCGCCGGCACCGACCGCGTCCGCAAGGCGATCGAGGCGGGCACGCTGCGGGAGCTCCTGGCGGAGTGGGATCGGGATGCGGAGCGGTTCCGGGAGACGCGGACGCCGTACCTCATTTACTGAGCCGCCATGACCACGCCCCGCTTCGGGACGACGTGCCTCGCCGGCCTGGCGCTGCTCGCCGGGCTCGGCGCGGCCGCGCGCGGGCAGTTGCCTAACGCTGCGCCCGCGCAGGCGGAGGCCGACGAGTACACGCGCTACGAGCTGCTGGCCCCGGGGACGGCGAAGTTCCGGATCCTCTACGAGGTCACCGCGACCACGCCCGGCGCCGCGTTCTACTTCAACCCGATCCGCAGGGGGAGCGTGGCGAGCGACGAGGCGGTGTACGACCGGGCGACCGGCGGGCGGCTCCGCTTCGACGTGGTCGGCCCCGCCGAAGCGCGCGCCGGCGGGGTGGCGGGGGCGGACAGCGGCCAGCAGTACATCCGGGTCCGGCTGCCGCGCCCGGTCCCGCGTGACGGCGAGGTGCGGATCCTCATCGACAAGACGTACGAGGACCCGCGCAGCTACGTGACCGAGGAGGGCGGCCGCGTGATCGTCTTCTCCCGCTCGCTCGGCATCAAGCGCAACGCCGTCGTGCTCCCCGCCGGCTACGAGCTGGTGGCCTGCAACTACCCGTCGCAGCTCCGCACGGAGGGCGACGGGCGGCTCGCGGTGAGCTTCATCAACGTCGGCCCCGCGCCGGTCCCGTTCGTCGTGCGCGCGCGGAGGCTTCCATGAGGGCGCGCGCCGGCGTGGCCGGCGGCGGCGCCGCGCCCCTCCTCCTGCTCCTGGCCGCGCTCCCGGCCGCCGCGCTCCCGGCCGGCGCCCAGGCGGACAGCGGCGCGCGCGCCCGCGCCGCCGCCCGCCTGGCCGAGCGCGCGCACCAGGACCGCGAGATCGTGTACTTCCTGCGCCAGCCCGAGACGCACGCGTTCGACCTGTACCACGACTACACCGAGAGCCGCCCCGGCACCGACCGCTATCTCAACGTGGTGCGCGCGGGCAGCACCGTGTCGAACCCGTCGGCCACGATCCTCGACACGGGCGAGCGCCTGACGACGCAGACGCTGAAGGGCGACGCGATCGCGCGCGCCGGCGTCGACATCGGCGAGCCGGTGCGCCCGGAGACCGAGGTCGTGGTGATCCGCTTCGCGCCGGTGCCGCCGGGGCGGAGCGTGCGGCTCCGCATCGCGGAGACCTACACCGACAGCGCACGCTACCGCCTCGACGGCGATTCGCTGCTCGTCTGGGACCGCGCCTTCGGCCGTCCGGCGAACGCCATCGTCCTCCCCGCCGGCTGGTTCCTCACCGCCTCCTCGATTCCCGCCGCCGTCTCCGAGACGCCCGACGGCCGCATCCGGTTGGACTTCGTGAATCCGCGGAACGGGGAGATCGACGTGCTGGTGCTCGCGAAGCGGAGGAGGGGAGGACGCTGACGGGCGGGCGGCGGCCGGCGCCGCCCCGCTACGGCAGGTACCGCAGCGCCTCCGTCGCCCGCACCTCCAGCGGGTCCAGCTTCGCGGCGCTGGCGAACTGCGCCTTCGCGCTCGCGCGGTCGCCGGCCTGCAGGTAGGCGCGGCCGAGGTAGACGAGCGGGCGGGTGGAGGTCGGGTTCAGCTCGGCGCTGAGCTGGAGGAGCGGGATCGCGTCCTTCGCGCGGCCGTGCTGCATCAGCTTCCGCGCGCTCACGTTGAGCGTTCCCTCGCTCCGCAGGCGCAGCGTCGAGTCCGACTTCGCCGCCTCGCGGTACCGCGCGACGACGGCCGCGGCGCCCTCGGTCTCGACCGCCGTCACGATCGAGTCGGTCTTCGGCGTGTTCCAGCGGTCCAGGTTGTCCACCTTCCCCTCGATCGCCAGCTCCACCTCGACGGTGTCCGCGATCGACATGCGCCCGGGGTCGAACTCGCTGTTCCAGAACTTGGTGCCGAGGATGTTGAAGTCCTTCCGGTTGAGCTTGAGGGTGCCGGCGAAGCCGACGTTCGTGTTCCCCCACGCGTCCTTCACCGGCGCGTGCATGCGTACGAACGGGATCTCCACCTCGCGCGTGATCCCGCGGATGGTGAGCGGGCCGCGCGCGACGAATCGGTCGCCGGCGGCCCGCGTCACCTGCGTGCTGCGGAAGGTGATGACCGGGAAGCTGTCGGCGGCGAAGAAGTTGGGGCTCCGCAGGTCGCGGTCGCGCGTGCCGTTGTTGGTGTTGATGCTGGCGGTCTGGATCACCACCGCCACCGACGACCGCTCAGGCCGCCCCTCGCTGTACATGATCGTCCCGCCGACGTCCGCGAACGCGCCGCGCACGTTCGTCATCCCCATGAACCGCACCACGAAGCCGACCTGCGAGTGCGCCGCGTCGACGTCGTAGATGTCGGGCATCTGCTGCGCGCCCGCCGGCGCGGCGAGCATGGCGATCAGCAGTACAGCTCGAATGCGGGCCATGTGGCTCTCCTCGGAGTTCGTGGGTGCGCCGAGGATGGCGGGCCGATGCCGAGCCTATCTATCGCGATTTGACGAAATGCGCGGGAGACTGGACGGAAGAGCATTGGGCACGGATGAACACGGATGCGGCAACGGCATTTTGACAGGATGAACGGGATGGGTCCATCCCGTTCATCCTGTCAAAATGCCGTTGCCTTTACCCTCGTACCGCAGCGGCACCGTCACCGCCACCACCAGCCCGCCCCCCGGCGCGTCGCGGAACGAGAGGCCGCCGCGCGCGCCGTAGAGCTGCTCCAGCCGCGAGCGCGTGTTCGAGAGCCCCACCCCTCGCTGCGCTCGGGGCAGGCTCTGCGCGCTGTCTGGCCCCTCGCCAGGGAGGCTGCCCTCGTCGAGCCCCGGCCCGTCGTCGCGCACCTCGAGCGTGAGCACCGCATCGCGCACCACGGCCGTGACGTCCAGCCGGCCGCCCTCGGGGCGCGGGGCGATGGCGTGGCGGACCGCGTTCTCCACCAGCGGCTGGAGCACCAGGCTCGGGACCATCGCGCCCAGCGCATCGGGCTCGGCGTCCACGCGCACGCGGAGTCGCTCGCCGAATCGCGTCTTCTGGATGTCGAGGTAGCCGTCGAGGAACTCCAGCTCGCGCGCCAGCGGCACCTCCTGCGCGCCGCGCGCCGCGTTGTCGAGCGACATCCGCAGCAGGTCGCTCAGCCGCGTCAGCATGCGGTCGGCGGCGTCGGTCTCGCGCTCGCGCACCAGCACCGAGATCGCGTGCAGCGTGTTGAACAGGAAGTGCGGGTGAAGCTGCATCCGCAGCACCTCCAGCTCGGCGCGGGCGAGGCGCGACTCCAGCGCCGCCGCGCGCAGCTCGCGCTCCCGGAACCGCTCGTAGTACTCGTAGGCGTAGCTGGCGCCCAGGATGGCGCCGTAGGTGAGCAGGTTGAGCGGGAAGGTGACCAGGCTGATCGGCCACGCCTGCGCCGGGAGCCAGCTCACGTGCGCGCCGACCCAGGAGCGGAACGCGATCTTCGCCGTCGCCACCGCCGAGCCCAGCGCCAGATGCGCCAGCAGCCCGCGCAGCACGCCGCCGCCACCGTCGCGGCCACCGCCGCCCACGCCGCCGATCGGCACGCGCCGCCCGAGCCAGACGATCGCGGGCGCCAGCGCCGCCCAGATGTACCAGTCGGCGAGCGACGTGACGAGCGTGAGCGCCCACCGCTTCGGCGCCCCCGGCGGCACCATCACCCCGCTCCGCTTCTGGTCCACGTACGCGTACAGGATGATGCTCTGGCTGGCGAAGAGCACGGCCAGCCCGGTCCAGAGCGCCCAGTAGGCGAAGGGCGAGATTCGGCGTCGGCGCTCTTGCTCAGTCTCGGTAGGCATCCGTATCGTCGGGGCGAGCTGTCAGAACCGCGACGGGACGGGGCAGTGCATCCCGCATCCCCCATCCCGCATCCCTGCTCTCAGTGCCTCCCATCCGCACCCTGATCGTCGACGACGAGGCCCTCGCCCGGCGCGGGCTGCGCACGCTGCTGCGCGACGACCCCGAGGTGGAGGTCGTGGGCGAGTGCCGGGACGGGCGCGAGGCGGTGGCCGCGATCCGCGAGCGGCGCCCCGAGCTCGTCTACCTCGACGTGCAGATGCCGGCGCTCGACGGCTTCGCGGTGATCGACGCGGTCGGCGTCGAGGCGATGCCGGCGGTCGTCTTCGTCACCGCCTACGACGAGCACGCCCTCCGCGCCTTCGAGGTGCACGCGCTCGACTACCTGCTCAAGCCGTTCGACCGCGACCGCTTCGCCCGCTCCCTCGACCGCGCCAAGCGGCTCGTGCGCGCGGCCGCCCCCGCCCCGTCGTCAGGCGATCTGGCGGCGCTGCTCCGCGACCTGCGCGCCGCCCCGCCCGCCCCGCCGCGCTACGCCGAGCGCCTGCTCGTCAAGCACGACGGCCGCATCTACTTCGTCCCCGCCGCGGACGTGGACTGGGTGGAGGCCGCCGGCAACTACCTGCGCATCCACGCCGGCGCCGAGCGCCACCTGCTCCACGAGACGATGAACGCCCTCGAGGAGCGCCTCGACCCCGCCCGCTTCGTCCGCGTCCACCGCTCGGCGATCGTCAACGTCGACCGCATCCGCGAGATCCAGCCGTGGTTCCACGGCGGCCTCGTGATCATCCTGAAGACCGGCGCCCGCGTGACCGCCAGCCGCACCTACAAGGACCGCCTGCTCTCGCTCGGTCACTCGGGCAGCTAACGGCGCTCCCTCGGTGTCTTCTGTGGTTCAATTCTGCTGCGCCGTCCCGGCCGCGAAAGCCAGGTTGGGCGAGATGCCGTGAGCCGGTGACGAGCCGCCGCTACTCGCGGGCGAAATCGATGTAGCCGCGCTTGGGGTCCGCCGCCAGCAGCACCACGCGCACGCGGTCGCCCTTCGAGACCCCGCGTGCCCCGCGCACCAGTCTTCCCTCGACGTCGCTGCGCGGCGAGAGCGTGCGCACCCAGGTCGCCTTGGCGGTGATCCCCGTGACCTCGGCCTCGAAGCGCTGGCCGACGCGGCCGCGGAGGGCGCGCGCGGCGTTGCGCTTGCGCTCCGTGCGCTCCCGCTTCCGCGGCTCGACGCCCGGCTCGTACTCGAAGTCGATGAAGCCGTGCACCGAGTCGGCGTCCACCAGGCGCACGCGCACGCGCTGCCCCTTCTCCAGGTCGTGCGCGCCGCGCACCACCTTCCCCTCGTAGCCCGCCGGCTGGTCCAGCAGCCGCACCCACGTCCCGCGCGGGGTGGCGCCGGTCACCTCGGCGTCGAACAGCTCGCCGACGCGCGAGCGCAGCCGCTCGGCGGCCGCGCGCTTCCGGTGCTGGCGCTCCAGCTTCCGCTCCGTCCCCTCCTCCTCGTGGGCGAAGTCGATGAAGCCCTTGTCCTGGTCGACGCCGACCAGCGTGACGCGCACCGTGTCGCCGACGTCGAGCCCGCGCGAGCCGCCGACCACGCGCCCCTCCACCGGCGGGCTGATGATCCGCACGTACGTCCCCTTGGGCGACGCGCCGGTGACGACGGCCACGAACTCGTCCCCGACGCGCCCCGCCATCAGCGCCGCCGCGGCGCGCTTGCGCATCGCGCGCTCCACCTTGCGCGCCGCGTCCTCGCGCTCGGTGCAGCGGCGCGCGATCTCGTCCAGCTCGCGGTCGGTGTACGGCGGCGGCGCCGGGTCCTGCGTCCCCTTGATCAGCCGCTGCGTCACCAGGTCCGGGTAGCGGCGGTTGGGCGCGGTCGAGTGCACGTAGTCGGCGACGGCGAGCCCGAAGTGGCCGTCGCCGCGGCGCGCGGCGTCGAGCCGGCGCTCCAGCACGTACTCGCCGGGGCCGAGCAGCTTCACCACCGCCAGCGAGAGGTCGGGGAAGTGCGCCGGGTCCGCCTGACGACGGCGCGCCAGGAAGGCGTTGAGCGCGACGCTGTCCGGCTCCGCGGGGAGCGACTCGCCGAGGTCGGCGGCGAGCGCCACCAGCCGGTCCCACCGCCGCGGCGTGCGCACCACGCGCCGGATCGACACCGAGCCCTGCTCCACCAGGTAGCGCGCCGCCGCGTTGTTGGCCGCGACCATGTACGACTCGATCAGGTCGCGCGCCGGGTTGCGCGTCACGAGCTGGATGTCGATCACCTTGCCGTCGGCCACCACCGGGCGCGGCTCCAGCGTGTCCAGGTTGAGCGCGCCGCGCCGCTGCCGGAGCCCGCGCAGCCGCCGCGACGCCTCGTGCTGGAGCCGGAGCTGCGCCTCCAGCCCCGGCACCGCCGCCGCCTTCGCCGGCGTCGGCCCGTCCCCCTCCATCCAGTCGCCGACGCTCTCGTAGTCGAGCTTCGCCCGGTTGTGCACGAGCGCTCGATAGGCGCCGAACCGCTCGACCGTGCCGTCCTCCAGCACGTCCATCTCGATCACGATCGCCAGCCGGTCCTCCCCCTCGTTGAGCGACGTGAGGTCGGTCGAGAGCCGCTCGGGGAGCATCGGGAAGACGGCGACGCCGGTGTAGACCGAGGTGGTGTTCGCGAGCGCGTGCTCGTCGGTCGCCGACCCCTTCGGCACGAACGCGTCCACGTCGGCCACGCCGACCATCAGCCGGATCGCCCCGCCCGCGACCGCCTCCGCGTACTCCACCTGGTCGAGGTCGCGCGACTCCGGGTTGTCGATCGACGACCAGAGCAGCCCGCGCAGGTCCCGCGCCCCCGCCGCCCGCGCCGCCTCGGGCGACGGGTCCGCGGGGAGCGCCGCGATCTCGCGCTCCACCTCGGGCGGGAAGTCGGGCTGGAATCCGTTCTGCAGCATGACCTCGTGCGCGGCGGCGACGAGGTCGGGTTGGGTGGTGGGGTGAGTCATGGCTGGAAAGTACAGCGGGGGACGCGGGATGCGGGATGCGGGATGCGTCCCGAGTCCCGCGTCCCTCATCGTTCCACCACCACCCTCCCCTCCGCATTCCCCGCCGCCCACCCCGTCGCGTACATCCACCGCGCCATGCGCGCGAGCTTCGGGTAATCGATGCGGTCCGGGTCGTCGCGCGGGGTGTGGTAGTCGGGGTGGAGCAGCGTGGAGAAGTAGACCACCGGGAGCCCCGCGTCGCGCGCGTACGGCCAGTGGTCGCTGCGGCGGAAGAAGCCCTCGGGGTGCGTGGGGCGGTCCCACGAGCTGTCGATCGCGAAGTGGGCGACGCGCGCGTTCGCGCCCAGCGCCATCGCCACCAGCGCGGGCGCGTTCCGGTTGGGCGGCTGGGAGCCGAGCAGCGCCGCCGTGTCGGGCGCCCCGCGGCCGATCATGTCGCCGTTGAGCACCGCGACGATCGAGTCGCGCGGCACGGTGAGGTGGGTCGCGTGGTACGTCGAGCCGAGCAGCCCCACCTCCTCGGCGCCGTGCCAGACGAAGAGCGCCGAGCGGCGCGCCGGCGCGCGGACCAGCGCGCGTCCGATCGCGAGCAGCGCCACGCTCGTCGTCGCGTTGTCGTCGGCGCCGGACCAGACCGAGTCGCCTTCCCACGCGTAGCGCACGCCCAGCCCGTCCTGGTGCGCGCTGTAGAGCACGTACTGCCCCCGCAGCGCCGGGTCGGCGCCCGGCGCGCGGGCCACCACGTTCACCCCCTGCACGACGAAGCTCTGCGTGCGCAGGTCGGCGACGAGCCTCACGCCCGGGCGCCTGACGAGATCGAGCGACCGGCGGCGCAGCCAGAGCACCGGCGTCGGCGGCGGGGGCGGCGTCTGCCCGCCGTCGTCGCGGAACGGGCGGTCGATCGCGTAGCTGCCGCGCGCCCACCCCGCGCCGATGTTGTCGAACTGGCCGTCCGCGACGCTGTCCGAGACGAGGATGACCGCCGCCGCGCCGCGCTGCGTCAGGAACGCGGCCCGCTGCCGCACGGCGAGCGTCGCGTAGCGCCGCGCCGAGAGCTCGCGGCCGAGCGGCGGCATCCCCTCGGGCTCGGAGAGCACGACGGCGACCGCCTTCCCCGCGAGGTCCACGCCGGCCACGTCCGCCTCCCGCCCCTCGCCCGCGTAGAGCACCGGCCAGTCGCCGCGGGCGGTCGTCGGCGTGACGACGACCACGTCCTCCATCATCCGGAGCGCGCCGCCCCCGAGCTCCAGGCGGCCGCCGGGCGCGAGGTGCGTGCGCCGCATCGGCCAGAGCTGGAAGTACGTCCCGTCATCCCCGCCCGGCGCGAGCCCCGCCTCCCGCGCCCGCTCGGCGAGCCACATCGATGCGCGCATCTCGTCGACGGTCCCGGCCTCGCGCCCGCGCATCGCCGGCCCGGCCAGCGCGAACAGGTCCCGCCGGAGGTCGGCCTCCGAGATGGCGGCGAGCTGCGGCGGATCGGCCGCGGCTCCCCCCGCGCCGCCGCGCGCGCGCGGGCCGCACGACAGCGTGGCGCCGAACACGCCGATGACGACGAGGACTCGGAGGACGAATCTGGGCATGGCTCAGGTTGGCCAGAGGGTATGACAACAGCTTACCACGGATGAACGCGGATGGAAGCGCGCTTCCATCCGCGTTCATCCGTGGTAAGCTGTTGACTGCCGGATCGTCATGATTCGCCTCCCAACCCGATCTCATCATGCGCCGCCTTCCGGGACTCGTTCCCGCCCTCTCGCTCGCCGCCTGCACCCGCGCCGCCTCGCCGCCGCCGCCGCCCGCCACCGCGCCCGCGCCGAGCCTCGAGGCCACCGTCCGCGCGCGCTTCGACTCGCTCCCGGCGCGCAGCACCGTCTACGCCCGGCATCTCGCCACCGGGCGCGAGATCGCCATCCGCGCCGACGAGCCGATGAACACGGTGAGCGTGATCAAGGTCCCGGTCATGGTGCTCGCCTATCGAGACGCCGAGGCGGGGCGGCTGAACCTCGACGAGCGCCACACGATCCGCCCCGAAGAGCTGCGACGCGGCACCGGGCTCCTGCAGACGTTCGCGATCGGGCTCCAGCCGACGCTGCGCGACCTCGTGACGCAGATGATCATCACGAGCGACAACACGGCGACCGACATCCTGATCGCGCGGGTCGGGCTCGACCGGGTGAACCGCCTGCTCGACTCGCTCGGCTACCGCGAGACGCGGCTGCGGATGCCGATCGGCCAGCTCTTCCGCGGCGTGTGGGAGGGGCTCGACCCGAAGTACGCCTCGCTCACCGACCGCGAGGTGTACGACCGCAGCTTCCCGGGCGATTCCGGCGCCGCCGCGCGCGACTTCGCCTACGTCGCCGACTCCGCGAAGTGGTTCGGCCGCACGACCGCGCGCGAGATGTCCCGCTTCCTGGTGCAGCTCCAGCGCGGCGAACTCGCCGGCCCCGAGTCCACGCGCGAGATGCTGCGCACGCTGCGCCGGCAGCTCTACTTCTCGCGCCTCCCGCAGCGCATCCGCTTCCGCGCCGCCGTCGGCCACAAGACCGGCGACTGGCCCCCGGTCATCGGCAACGACGTCGGCGTCATCTACGCCGAGAGCGGCCCGATCGTGATCAGCGTCTTCACCAACGCCAACCGCGGCGACTTCTTCGCGCTCGAATCGGCCATCGGCAACACGGCGGCGGACGTGGTGAACGCGTGGGGAACGAAGTAGGGGCGTCGCGGCCCTTGATCGATAAAGGGCCCACCGCCCCTACTTCGGGTTCGTCGCCCAGACCGTCGCCTCGACCATCATCCCGCGGTCGTCGAGCTCCAGCATGCTGGCGATGACCTGGGCGATCTCGTCGCCGCGGAGCTTGGTCTCGTTCGTCTCGCGCGACGCCCCCGCGCGGTCGAAGAACTCCGTCTGCACCTCGCTTGGGTTGATCTGCATCACGCGCACGTTCGACGCGCGCAGCTCGGCGCGCCAGCTCTGCGTCATGCCGGTGAGGGCGAACTTGGTCGAGGCGTAGACCGTCCCGCCGGGGCCGGCGCGAGCCGGCGGTGGAGGCCACGTTTCGGCCACGACGCGGAGCGCCGCGCCGATCTCCTTCGCCGCCGCGCGCAGCCGGTTCTCGCGCCGGCCCGAGATCGCCACCTTCGCGCCGCGCTCGGTGAGCAGCCGCGCCGTCGCCAGCCCGATCCCCGAGCTGCCGCCGGTCACCAGCACCTTCGCATCACGCAGCTGCATCGTCTTTCGGTAGTGGGTCAGTTCGAGGGCAGCCGCCGCGACGGCAACGGCAACGACAACTGCAACGGCAACGGCATTTTGACAGGATGCACAGGATGGTGAACAGGATGCAGGGCCCCGGGATGCATCCCGACAGGCCGTCATCCTGTTCACCATCCTGTGCATCCTGTCAAAATGCCCTTGCCGTTGCAGTTGTCGTTGCCTCAAACTGACCCACTACCCGTCTTTCCCTCCACTGGCTGTGGTGACGGTCCGCGGCAGGGTCAGCGGAAGCCGAACTCGAACGGCTGGAGCGCCAGCTGGCGGACGCGGCAGCCGAGCATCTCGGCCGGACGGTACGTCGCCCGCTCGATGCCGCGCCGCACGGCCACCACGAATTCCTTGTAGATCGGCTCGAGGTCCGCCGGGATGTCGCCCGGCTTGCGGACCGGCTCGATCGTCGACGGCACCGGCCGGCCGAACTCGTCGACGACGAATCGCATGATCACGGTCGCCTGAAATCCGCCCCGCCGCGCCCCCTCGGGGTACTGCACCCGCGGACCCTTGAGTGGCGCGGGCTCGCGCTCGAGCGGCACCTCCATCCGGAACAGCGGCCAGGCCGCGGCCGTCGTGTCGATGGGAGGCGGGCGCTGCGACGTCACCTGGAGGACGAGCCGCGCGCTGTCGGCGGTGCCGCGGTCCGAGTACGGCCCGATCACGCCCTCGGCGGCGGAGGCCTCGATCGCCTCGCGCGCGTGCGCGTCGAACAGCGAGTCCCCGGGCGAGGCGCCGAAGGTGTCGGACGTCATGGTGTCGGCGCGCACGTCGCGGACGACGCCGCTGCCGTACAGCGTGAACCCGATGCGCGTCATCAGGACGCGCGCCGTGTAGAGCGAGTCCCCGGCGGGCAGCCCTTGTCCGGCGGGAGGCACGGGCGCCCCGCTCTCGCTTCGAGGCGCCAGCCGCGCGCGGAGCCGAGCGGTGACGTCGTCCAGCATGAGCTGGCGGAACGACACCGGCAGCTGGACGCCCGCGCTGTCGGCGTTCCCGAGCGTGGCGAAGAGCACGCGCTCGCCCCACTCGATGCGTTCGGCGGGGTGGGCGCAGACGGCGGGGAGCACGCGCCCCGCGCGCGGGGCGGCCGGCGCCTGCGCGGCGCCGGAGGCGGCCGCCGCGCACGAGAGCGCCAGCGCCGCCGCGCTCAGCCGCCTCACTGCCGTATGCCGAACGCGAACGGCTGCTGCACGAGCTGCTTGACTCGACATCCCAAGGGTTCCCTCGCGCGGGCAGGCGCGGCGGCGAACGCGGCGGCGAACGCGACGACGGCGGCGGGGCGTGGGGCGGGGCGCATCCTCGCTTGATCGTAACGGGACCGGGCGCGTCGGCGCCAGCGCGCCCGGCCCCTCGTCGCTGCGGCAAACTGACCCACTACCGGCCGGCGGATGCCGGGCCGGCGGCCGAGCAGCGGCAACGGCAACGGCTTTGACAGGAGGAGACAGGACACGACACGATGGTGAACAGGATGAACTGCCCCGGGAGGCGTACTCTCCCGAGCGGCCGTCATCCTGTTCACCATCGTGTCGTGTCCTGTCTCCTCCTGTCAAAGCCGTTGCCGTTGCCTCACCTGATCCACCACCAGGCACCGGCGGGCCGGTCGCCTCC
>DATFPD010000736.1:0-12557 GCA_035265005.1 Gemmatimonadaceae bacterium
CCAGCGCCGAGAGCACGGAACCGAACAGCGAGAGGACCCACAGCATCTTCGTCGGGTCGCCCTCGCTCGGCACGCCGGCGGCGCGCGCGGCGCTGGCGGCGTGGGCGGCCGAGGAGGCGAAGCGCTCCAGGCTCAAGCTGCTCGAGCTCCGGACGCGCGAGGGCGACGCCGAGGCCGCGGCCGGGGGCTCGCTCGGCGTGAGCGAGCGCAAGGTGACGGTGCTGCTCGACATGGCCGGGACGCCGGAGCTGCTGTTCAAGCAGTTCCCGTCGAAGCTGCGCAGCCAGATCCGCCGCCCGCAGAAGGAGGGCATGGAGCTCCGCGTGGGCGCCGAGCAGGTGGGGGCGTTCTACGAGGTGTTCGCGCGCAACATGCGCGACCTGGGGACGCCGGTGCTGCCGCGGGCCATGTTCGAGCGGATCGCGCGGGTGTTCGGCGAGCGCGCGCTGTTCGCGGTCGTCTACCACGAAGGCGTGCCGGTGGCGGGCGGGTGCGGCTTCGTCTGGGCGGACGAGTTCGAGATCACGTGGGCGTCGTCGCTGCGGGAGCACAACGCAAAGTCCCCGAACATGCTGCTCTACTGGGGGCTGATGGAGCACCTGGTGGGGCGCGGCGCGCGCGTGTTCAACTTCGGGCGCTGCACGCCGGGCGGGCCGACGCACAAGTTCAAGCTCCAGTGGGGCGGCCGCGACGTGCCGCTGCCGTGGCTCCAGTGGTCGCCTAACACCGTCTCGGCGACGCCGAACCCGGACGCGGGCGCGTTCGGCCTGGCGGTGCGCGCCTGGCAGCGCCTCCCGATGCCGGTGGCGAACGCCGTCGGGCCGTTCCTCGCGCGGCAGATCCCCTGAGCGCCGCCATGGGCCTCCGCTTCCAGCTCACGACGTACTCCCCGGTCTCGGCGGGGGGGATCCGCGCCGGCGCGGCAGCCGCGCGGGCCGCCGCCGCCGACGACCCGCGGGCCGAGCTGCGCGACGCCCTGCGCGCGGCGTACGCGGCGGACGACGCGGTGCTCTGCGGCAGCGGCACCCAGGCGCTGCAGCTCGCCATCGCGACGGCGGTGGCCGACGGCGGCGCCGGCGTGCCGCGCCTGGTCGCGCTGCCGGCGTTCTGCTGCTACGACGTGGCCGCGGCCGCGGTGGGGGCGCGCGTCGGCGTGCTGCTCTACGACGTCGACCCGGCGACGCTGGCGCCGGACCTCGACTCGCTGCGGCGCACGCTGGCCCAGGGCGCCCGGGCGGTGGTGGCCTGCCCGCTGTACGGCGTCCCACTCGACTGGGACGCGGTCGAGGGCGTGGCCGCGGAGTTCGGCGCGGTGGTGGTGGAGGACGCGGCGCAGGGGCACGGCGGCAGCCTCCGCGGCCGCCCGCTCGGCGCGTTAGGCAGGGTGAGCGTGCTGAGCTTCGGGCGCGGGAAGGGGTGGTCGGGCGCGCGCGGCGGCGCCGTGCTGGTGCGGCGGGGGATGGCCGCGCCGGCGGCGGCCGAGCTGGCGGCGGCCGGCGGCGAGCGCGGCGTGGTGGCGGCGGCGCTGGCGCAGTGGACGCTCGGCCGCCCGAACGTCTACCGCCTTCCGCGCTCCCTCCCCTTCCTGGGACTGGGCGAGACGCGATACCACGCGCCGGTTCCGCCGGCGGCGATGACGCGCGCCGCGGCGGCGATGGTGCTCCACAGCCGCGCCGAGGCGCAGCGCGAGGGCGAGGCGCGGCGCGCGCACGCGCGCTTCTACCTCGAGCGGCTGCGGCCCGGCGGCGGCACGCAGGCGGTGCGGGCGCCGTCCGGCGGCGAGCCCGGCTACCTGCGGCTCCCGGTGCGCCTCGCGCACGGCATGTCCGCGTTCGCCCGCCCGCCGCTCGCCCTCGGCGTCGGCACGACCTACCCGACGACGCTCGAGACGCTCCCGCAACTCCGCCCCGCGCTGCGCGGCGCCCCCGCCCGCTACCCGGGCGCCGAGGAGCTGGTGCGGACGCTGGTGACGCTGCCGACGCACTCGCGGCTGTCCAGGCGCGAGCGCGAGCGCGTGATCGCGGCGGTGCATCGGGCGGTGACCCCGGCGGCCGTCGTCCCGCACGTCGTCGTTCGCGGCGTGACCGTGGAATCGGCGATCGCGACCCAACAGCACGACTAACAGCAGGCATCTGCCAAAAGGCCACTGCCCATGTGCGGCTTCGCAGGAATCTTCAGCAGCGCCGGCGTTCGCGAGGAGCAGCTCGTTCGCGACGTCGAGCGCATGATCGACCCGATCGCCCACCGCGGGCCGGACGACAGCGGGGTGTTCACCGACCCGTCGGCCGGCGTGGCGCTGGGCTTCCGCCGGCTGGCGATCATCGACCTCTCGGCGCTCGGCCACCAGCCGATGCGCTCGGGCTCGGGGCGGTTCACGCTCGTCT
Source organism: Gemmatimonadaceae bacterium (assembly GCA_035265005.1). Taxonomy (GTDB): domain Bacteria; phylum Gemmatimonadota; class Gemmatimonadetes; order Gemmatimonadales; family Gemmatimonadaceae; genus DATFPD01. Next base: position 2,385 of record DATFPD010000736.1, read on the forward strand.
TCAACGGCGAGGTGTTCAACCACAACGAGCTGCGCGCCGACCTGCTGCGCGACGGCTTCACCTTCCGCGGCCACTCGGACACCGAGGTCATCCTGGCGTCGTTCGAGCGCTGGGGCGTCCAGGCGGCGGTGAAACGCTTCGTCGGCATGTTCGCCATCGCGGCGTGGGACCGCGAGCGGCGCGAGCTGTCGCTGATCCGCGACCGGCTGGGGATCAAGCCGCTGTTCGTCTACCGCGCGCCGTCGGGCGTGGTGACCTTCGGCTCGGAGCTCAAGGCGCTCGCCGCCGGCCCGGTGTTCGACAACACGCTGAACCGCGACGCGCTCCAGGACTTCCTGCGCTACCTGTACGTGCCCGGCCCGCAGTCGATCTACCAGCACATCACCAAGCTGCCGCCGGGGCACGTGCTGACGATCGCCGACCCGCGCGCCCCGCTCCCCGCCTCGGTGGCCTACTGGTCGGTGGAGGAGGTGGCGCGCCGCGGGCTCGCCGACCAGCTCACCGGCTCGGACGAGGAGGTGGTGGACCAGTTCGACGCCCTGCTCTCCGACGCGGTGAAGATGCGCATGGAGGCGGACGTGCCGCTGGGCGCGCTGCTCTCGGGCGGGATCGACTCGTCGGTCGTGGTGGCGCTGCTCCAGCAGCACGCGGCGCGGCCGGTGAAGACCTTCTCGGTCGCGTTCGACGCCGAGGAGCATAACGAGGCGCACCACGCGGCGGCGATCGCGAAGCACCTCGGGACCGACCACACCGAGTACCTGCTCACCGGCAAGGAGGCGCTGGACGTGGTGCCGAAGCTGCCGGACATCTTCGACGAGCCGCACGGCGACACGTCGCAGATCCCGGCCTACCTGATCTGCGGCGTGGCGCGGCGCGAGGTGACGGTGGCGCTCACCGGCGATGGCGGCGACGAGGTGTACGGCGGCTACAACCGCTACACCTACGGCGAGCGGATGCTGCAGAAGATGATGCGCGTCCCGCGGCCGGCGCGGCGCGCGGTGGCGGCGGGCATCGGCACGCTGTCGCCGGCGGGGTGGGACCGCGCGCACCGCTTCGTGCGCCCCATGCTCCCGTCGTCGCTCAAGCAGCGCCTGCCGGGCGACAAGGTGCACAAGATCGGCCGCATCATGGGCGCCGACTCGCTCCCCGGGATGTACCGCTCGCTGGTGTCGGTCTGGCAGGACGCCGAGGGGCTGGTGGTGAACGGCCGCCGGCACCGCGACCGGATGGAGGAGGTGCTCTCGGCGCGCGAGCCCCGGCAGCTGCTCGACCGCATGATGCTGGCCGACCAGCTCACCTACCTCACCGAGGACCAGCTGGCGAAGGTGGACCGCGTGAGCATGGCGAACAGCCTCGAGGTGCGCGTCCCGCTGCTCGACCACCGCCTGGTGGAGTTCTCGTGGCGAGCCCCGTCGCGCTTCAAGATCCGCGACGGCAAGGGGAAGTGGCTGCTCCGCCAGGTGCTCTACCGCCGCGTGCCGCGGGAGCTGATCGAGCGCCCGAAGATGGGCCTCTCGGTCCCGCTCGGGCAGTGGCTGCGCGGCCCGCTCCGCGGCTGGGCCGAGGAGCTGCTGAGCGCGGACCGCCTGACGCGGGACGGCATCCTTCACTCGGCGCCCATTCGGGCGGCGTGGGACCAGCTCCAGGCGGGTCGCGACGAGACGGCGCTCGGCCTCTGGGCGGTGCTGATGTTCCAGGGGTGGAAGGCGCGCTGGCTCGGCGCCTGAGGCTCGGCGCCTAACAGCTACTCCTCTCGCTGGCTCGCCACGTTCCTCCCCGGGCCCCTCGCCACAGACGCCGAGGGGCTCGCGCGCGAGGTGGCATTTCTCGAGCGCGCGCTTCCCCGCGCCGCGATCTCGCGCGTGCTGGACCTCTGCTGCGGCCCGGGGCGCCACGCGCTGCCGCTCGCCGAGCGCGGCTACGACGTGACGGGCGTCGATCGCGACGCCGCCGCCCTCGGGGCGGCCCGCCGCGCCGCCGGGCTCCGGATGCTCGGCGCGTACGCCGAGTTCGACGAGGCACAGCCCGCGTCAGGCATCACGCCGCGAATGCAAGTCGTCTTCGAACGAGCAGGGTGATGAATTGAACCGCGGAGGACGCGGAGGTTGCGGAGGACGGCCGCTCCGGAGGTAACGGCCCCCCGGGCGCATTCCTCCGCGACCTCCGCGTCCTCCGCGGTTCAATCTCTTCAAGCCGTCCCGGTCGATGGGCTCAGCCCCGGTCGAGCACCCGCTTCGCCTGGTCGACGAGCGACCCGAACGCTCCCGACCAGCGGGTGCGGAAGAGCTGGAACTCGACCGCGGCGTGGTTCTCGGGCTCGAAGCGCTCCTTGTACGAGTGCGCGAAGCCGAAGTTGAACTCCTCCACGCCCGTGCCGAACAGCTCCTTCATCGCCGCGAAGTGCACCAGCAGCCCCGGCGACTGCTCGGCGAACGCGGGGTCGAAGCCCGTGTCGAACGCGTGGTAGACGGGGCCGTGGGTGACGCCGAGCAGGTAGGCCACGCACGTGTCGCCCTGGTAGGCCGCGGTGATGTCCACCGTCAGCTCCCCCTGACCGGCCGCGAGCAGCTCGTAGAAGCGGCGCCCCTCCTCGCTCGACGCCACCGCCTTCCCCTCCACGCCCTGCCAGCTCCGGCGGCTCACGTCGAATACCGTCGCGCGCATCTCGTCAGGCGTCGGGTTCACGATGCGGCGGACGGTGATCCCGGCCTCCTCGGCCGCGGTCTCCTTGCGCTTGATCGTCCGGCGGAAGTTCCGCGACTTGCCGGCCAGGAACTCGTCCCAGCTGCCGGCGAGCTTGAGGTACGGACCCGTCTTCTCCAGCGTCTTGTACGCGATCCCGCGCGCCTCGAACGCCCGCGTCAGCTCGGCGGTGCGCGCCGAGTCGACGCGCATCGGGCCCACCTGCATGAAGCTCCAGTGCGCGCTCTGGTCCTTGGTGAGCCACCCCATCAGCTCCTCCGCCCACGCGCCGGCGGCCTCCGGGCGCACCGGGAACTCGTTCCACCCCCAGTCGCCGCCCAGGAAGGAGACGCGGTTCACCTTCATGTGCGCCATCACGTCCTTGCCGTACATCAGCGGGACCGCGGCGGCCAGGACGTCGCCCGCGTAGAGGCAGAGCACGCGCCCCTGGTACTGGCGCTCGTAGGCCTGCCAGAACGCGGACAGCCAGCGGTGGGTCACGAACGGCGACAGCGGCCGCTCGCTCGCCGCCACCAGCGACACGTACTCGTCACGCACGGCCCGGAAGTCGGCCAGCGTCGCGACCGTTCGCCGCGACAGCGCGGAGGGACCACCGCTCATGGCGCCATGGGAAAGGGACACCGCCGGCGCGGCGGCGGGCTCGGTGCGCAACGTGACATCCTCTCGAGGTGGGTCAGGCCGTCCCGGACGGCGGCGGCTGCTGAAGCGGCTGCTGCTGAAGCTGAAGCTCCTGTGCCTTGCGGTACAGCCGCTGGTGCAGCGCCTTGGCGACGCGGGCGCGGAAGGTGTCGGGCTCCAGCACCCACTCCTCCCCCACGTCCGCCAGCGTGCTGGTGAAGAACCGCTTGAAGTCCGAGATCCCGGCGAGCGCGTCGGCGCCGCCCTCGGACGTCTGGGGCTCGCCCTCCACGCGGCTGCCGCGCGTCACGCCGCCCAGGTCGAACCAGGTGGCGCCGGCGCGGCGGGCCCACGTCATGAGATCCCACAGCAGCGGGTACGCGAGCGCCACCCGCGAGCCCGTCTCGCGCGTCGACGCCGCGTCGGCGTACTGCGCGTGATCGTCGTGGCGGCATCCCCACGCGAACGCGAGCAGCGACTCGGGCGCGCCCGCCGCCACGCCGGCGTCGGTGCGGAAGACGCCCACGAGCCGCGACAGCTCGGGGTGCGTCTCGGAGAGGCGCATCTTCGGCGCCCACTCCTGCGCCACGAACCGCCCGCCCGTCCGCGCCATCGTCTCCTCGAGCAGCGCGTTCATCCGCGCGTCGAGCGCGGGGTCGGTGATCGGCCGCAGCTCGATGGGGTGCTTCGCGATCTCGCGGATGTTGCGACGCGCCGAGCGCTGGAACGAGGCGAGAATCGCGTCCTCGGACAGGCGGAGGTCGACCGTCAGCGTCTCGCGGTAGCAGCTCAGCTCATCGGCCGGCGTGAAGCCTCGGCGCCGCAGCGCGTCCACGAGTGCGGCGCGCTGCGCCGGCTCCGCCGAGAAGAGCTCGACGTTGAGGCGGAGCGTGCGCGCGTCGCGGCGCACGAGCCCGGCCAGCGCGTCCGCGGCCACGTCGACCAGCTCGGGCGGCACCGTGGCGCCGAGGCGCACCACGCGGAGCACGCGGTGACCGGGCGGCATCACGAGGCGCTTCACCTGCACGGCGAATCCGGCGCGGCAGCGTCCCGTCGCGCCGTCGCGGATGGCGACGAACCACGAGTCGGTCCACCACGGCGCGCACTCGCGCGCGGCCAGGCGGTACGACAGCGGGAGCGACAGGCCGCACTCGGCCAGCTCCCGCTCGCACCGCAGCCGCTCGTCCGTCTGCGCGTCGCCCTGGAGCACGACGACATCGAACGCCTCGTTCCGAAGCTGCCCCGCTGACTGCGACAATCGTCCTCCAATCTGGCCGAGCGAACGCCGTTGACACCGCACGCCGGGACCTCCCGGCGGCCCGGAGGTGGATAGCAAGATCTGGCGCCCTTCCTGAACGACGCATGACAGCGGCCACAAACGCATGTGTCCAAACGATTTGAACTATATTCCACGGCGCCGCGCGGGGGCCATCGCGCGCGTGATGCGTTGCGCGGTCGCCACAGCCGCCCCGCCGCCGCGACACAGGTCGGCGCCGATGCGGACCTCGGCGCGCCGAACAAGTGGTTGAGGTGTACTGCCTTACGAGGCGCTGACGGGAGCCGTCCCGGCCGGCGCCGCGCGAAGTGTGGGTCTTGCAGCCCGCTGGACGGACCATGGAGCCGGGACCGAGCGCCAACCAGTGAGAGCCACGTCGCTGACGACGGGAGCGGGCATCGCCCTGCTGCTGCTGGTGGCCGCGGTCGCGTGTCGACCCGCCGACCCGCCGGCCGCGGCGCGAGCATCGGCGACGCCGCGCGTGGACACGCTCTTTCACGAGGGCTTCGAGTCCGGGCGCTTCGGCGCGTGGGACGACGGCTACGACGAGCGGAAGCATCGCATCGTCGCCGACCCCGCGCTCGCGCGGACGGGGCAGCGATTCCTGGACGTCACGCACCCCGCCGGCGGCGACGGCGGCTGGCTGACGCGCTTCCTGCGTCCCGGCTACGACTCGCTCTACGTGCGCTACTTCGTGCGGCTGGAGCCCGGGTGGGTCGGGGGAACGAAGTTCGTCGCCTTCTACGGCTCGCGCCGCGACAACGAGTGGTCGGCCTTCGGGAAGGCCGGCATCTGTCCGACCGGGACGGACTTTTTCGCCTCGATGGTGGTGACGGAGCCCGAGCCCGAGACCGGGCATCCGATGCGCTTCTACACGTACTACCCGGAGATGCAGAGCGACCGCGACGGCCACAGCTGCTGGGGGAGCTACGGCGACGGCACGGAGCGATACGAGACGCCGCTCACCTTTTCCCCCGGGCGCTGGCACGAGGTGGCGTTCTGGCTCAGGGCGAACCGCCCCGGGCAGCGCGACGCCGCCCAGCGCTTCTGGCTCGACGGCGCGCTCAAGGGGGAGTGGAGCGGGATCAGCCTGCGCGCGAGCGACGTGCTCCGCATCAGCGCCGTGCAGCTCACGTTCTCGATCTGCTGCGGCGGCGCGCCAAAGACGCAGCACGCGTACGTGGACGACCTGCTGGTCACGACCGCCCCGCCGCCCCCCGGCCGGTGACCGCGCCCGGGTGTTGGGCGTCGGTTAGTAGGGGGAATTGCCCTTGGCCAGATGACGAGTCGACGCTCATGAATGCTTTCGTGATCAAACGGGTGCTGGGCACCGCGGCCGTCGGAATGGCGGCGTTCGCGATGATGTTCGGCTGCTCCGAGGGCGTGGCGGCGAGCGCCGAGGTGGAGAGCGCCCTGGAGTGCACGGGCGCGCCGCCGTGGCGCTGCCAGCCGGCGGGGCTCACGGCGCTCACGGACAACGGCTGGACCGAGCTCGCGCCGAGCGGCTGGCAGCACGCCAACCGCGACGCGATCGCGCGCATCGTCCAGGACGCGTCGGCGCCGTTCTCGCCCGACGCCGTGCTGGAGCAGGTCTACCCGAGCGGCTACACGGGCGGCGGCGAGCCGGCGATCCAGGAGTACGACTTCGCCGCGCCGGCCCGCGAGGTGTTCGTGGGGGCCTGGTTCAAGTTCAGCCCCGGCTGGCAGGGACACGTCAGCGGGATCAACAAGATCGTGAACGTCATGACCGACGCGTCGTACGGCCGCACGTGGGCGGTGCTGCGCGCGGTGGGCGAGCGCGACACGAACAACAACCTGACCGACGGGCCGTTCTTCGTGGACGTGGCGTTCTGCGCCCGCTACGGCGCCCACCCGGGCACGAACCGCAACGCCACGCCGGTGGAAGTCGGGCGGTGGCACAAGCTCGAGTGGCAGATCAAGGGCAACACCCCGGGCCGGAGCGACGGCGCCGTCCGCTGGTGGGTCGACGGCGTGCTCCGCGGCGAGTACACGGGGCTCGACTGCGTCGGCAGCGCGATGACCTGGCTCGAGGTGGCGCCGACCTTCGGCGGACTCGGCGACACGAAGCTGCGCGACGACTACGTGCGGTTCGACCACGTCTACATCGCAACGGCGGGCGCGGCGCGGTAGCGTCGCGCGGGCCCCTACACCCTACAGCGCCCCCGACGTCCGCACCTCGAAGCCGTCGCGCGAGATGCCCGACGGCACGTTGTACCGCGGCAGGGCGTAGGCGTTAGGCTCGGGCGCCGCCATCCAGCCGCCGTCCACCCGGAAGGCGCCGCGGTAGCCGAGGGCGGCGGCGGCGCGCTCGGCGTCGGGGGAGAAGCGCCCGTAGGGGTACGTCAGCCAGGGCAGGACGCGGCCGGCGTCGAAGCGCTCGCGCAGCCAGCGGAGCGGGCGCTCCAGCTCCTCCCGCAGCTCGTCAGGCTCGAGGCGCGCCACGTTCGGGTGGCTCCAGCTGTGCGAGCCCAGCGTGATCCCCGGCTCGGCGGCGGCGGCGCGCAGCTCGGCCTCGGTCGCGGCGCGCGCGGCGGGCTCGGTCACCGGGCGCAGGGCGACGCCCTCCCGCGCGGCCCACCGGCGCACCTCGGAGTCCTTCCCCGCCAGCTCGTCCAGCACGCGGTCGCGCAGCGCGTCAGGCACCACGCCCGCGCCCGGGTCCGCGAGCTCGTCCCACCAGAACGACCGCGACTCCTCGACGAACCACGGGGCGACGAAGATCGTCGCCGGCAGCCCGCGCCGCACCAGCTCTCGCATGCCCACGGTCACCGCGCCGCGGTAGGCGTCGTCGAAGGTGATCGCGACCCGCGGGCGCCCGCCGGCTTGCGCCCCGCCCGTGCCACCGCCCACGAGCGCGTCCAGCGGGACGACGTCGTAGTGCCGCGTCAGGCTGTCGAGCTGCTCGGCGAAGTCGGCGCGCGGCAGGTGCAGCGACGAGTCGCCGAGCTTCGCGACGCCGTCGGGGAGCACGTTGTGGTAGGCGAGCACGAGCCCGCGCTCGCGCCGCGCGCCGCGCGCGAGCGCCGCCGGTCCGCCGCGCGCGAGCAGGAGCTCGACCGCCGACTTGACGGTCGACCGCAGCGTCACCGTCGAGCGCTCAGCGGGGGAGCGTGCGCAGCGTCGCCGCCGCCGCCGCACCGCGCCCGCCGCGGCCGCGCGCCGGCGCGCCAGACTGGATGGGCGCCGCGCCGCCGGCCGCGCCCGCGGCCAGCTTCTGCCGCACGCAGATGTGCACGCCGATCCCGAGCGCGACCAGGATGTACGGCAGGTCCTGCCAGGCGAAGGAGACGAAGAATCCGGTCACGCAGAACGCGAAGAACGAGATCGGGAGGAACATCGTCGATGCGTACAGGTAGCGCTGCTCCTCGTCCCCCGACTTCCACCCCGGCGGCAGCCGCTTGCGCAGCCGCAGCAGGCTCACGCCGCTCCCGAAGCAGAGCGAGATGAACATGATCAGCCCCGGGATCCCCTGCTCGGCGCCGATCTGCACGAACGAGTTGTGGGCCGCCGCGAACAGGAGGCCGGAGTCCGGGTCGCGGTTCTTCGCCTTGTCGGAGATCGTCCCTTCGGCGCGCCCGAAGTTGTCGATCCCGATGCCGAAGACCGGGTAGTCGAACATGTAGCCCATGCCGCGCTTCCAGATCGCCTTCCGCCCGTCCTCGGACGTCATGTTGTAGTCGTCCTTCATCTTCAGCATCGTGCTCATCTGCTCCCAGTACCCCGCCGGGGCCGCGAGCGTGAGCGCGACGGCGCATGCGCCCACGAAGATCAGGCGCTTCACCACCGAGACCGTCTTGAGCATGAAGAGCAGCGCGAGGGCGACGACGACGAGCCCGATCAGGCCGCCGCGTGAGCCGCTGAGCGCGATCGTCCAGGCGATCGCGATCGCGACGATCGCGCTGAAGACTTTCCCCTTCCACTTCCCGAGCTGGAGGTTGAGCAGCGCCATCGGCAGCGCGACTGTCATGATCACGCCGAGGTCGTTCGGGTCGAACATGAACATCGCGTCGTCGGCCAGTCGCATGGTGGCGCTGCCGAACTGCTCCTCGATCCCGAAGACGAAGATCGAGAAGTAGCACTGGAACGCCGTGGCGATGACGTACGCCCAGACGAAGCGCGAGAGGTCGCCGGCGTGGCGGATGCCGAGGACCAGCAGCAGCCAGAAGGCGAGGACCTTGGAGTAGTACTCCATCCAGAACTTCGCCGACTGACCGATCGACAGCCCGAAGGGCGCGCCGACGATCGTGAACGCCGCCAGCGCCACGACCAGCTTCCCCTGCCAGGTGTCGAGCACGCGCGCCCGCGAGAGCGAGCTCGGGACGAGAATGGCGTAGAGCGACGAGAACCCGACCGCCAGGAGACCTGGGCGGAGCGGCATCAGGAAGCTGTAGTACTGGTGCAGGCGCCCGATCGACAGGATCATCAGCGCCACGAGCGCCCAGCGCAGCGGGTCGCGCGCCGACTCCAGCATGCTGCGCCCCGGCAGGAGCAGGGAGCCGCCGGTGCCCCCACCCGCCGCCCCCCCGGCCGGCGCCGCCGCGGCCGCCGCGCGTCGCCCGCGCCCGTAGGCCGCCGGCGCGCCCACAGGTGCCCCTGGAGGTGCCCCTGCAGGCGCCCCCATGGGCATCCCCGCGCCACTCGCCCCCTGGGCGAACGGCGACGGCGGCGGACGACGGAAAGAGCGAGAACGCTGATGCATGAAGAGCTGCTCGGTCCTGACCACGGGTCGAATGGGCGATGGCTCTGGCGGCCCCGCCCGCTGCCTCTCGGCGCGCCTCAATAGTGCGAGCGGCCGCGAACGCACGCCAGGTTGCAAGTCGCAGCGAAGCAACACTGCGCCTCGCATGCACCACAGTTGTAGTATCGGTGCCACAATCGGCCACTCGAATGTGTGGCATTCGATGCGTTCTCAGAGGGAAAACGCGCATCAGGCCGTGGCTTGTGCCTTGCTTTCCCCCCCCGCGTCGCGGCTACCTCGCCTGCTCCGCCCTTTTTCGGCAGGGTGACCCCGACCTCGAGCTCCTCCTGCCTCTCCATCGTTTTCGAGCCAAGCGTGTCGCAGACTACTTCGCCAGACGGCCGTATCGCCTCCACCGCGTCCCGCCCCCTCCGCATCGCGGTGGCCGGCGGCGGCAAGATGGGTCAGCACCACATCCGCGCGATCCTGAAGCTGGGCGCCAGCGTCCGGGTCGTCGCCGTCGCGGACCCGTCCGCGGACAGCCAGAAGGCCGTGAAGGCCCTGGTCCCGGACGCCGCCACCTACGGCACCCTCGACGAGCTGCTCGCCCGCGAGCAGGAGGTCGACGTCGTCCACGTCGCGACCGCCCCGCACACCCACGAGGCGCTCGCCCGCACCGCCCTGGAGGGCGGCTGCCACGTCTACGTCGAGAAGCCGTTCGTCGAGACCGCGGCCGCCGCGCAGCGGCTGATCGCGCTCGCCCGCTCGAAGGGACTCAAGCTGTGCGCCGGCCACCAGCTCCTCTACGAGGCGCCCGCCCGCCAGGCGCTGGAGCTCATGCCCGCGCTCGGCCGCATCGTGCACCTGGAGAGCTACT
>DATFPD010000737.1:0-19831 GCA_035265005.1 Gemmatimonadaceae bacterium
GCCCGGGCGAGGTGCGTGGTCGCCGAGGCCGAGATCGCGTTCGCCTCGCGCGACCTGGGCTGGTCGCCGACGGCGCTCGAAGCGGCGCGGGCGACGCTCGAGGCGCGAGGGGACCGCGTGAACGCGGCGCACGCGCGCTATCTCGAGCTCCGGCGCCTCCTCCTGATCGGGCAGCTCGACGAGGCCGAGCGCGCGCTCGCCGAGCTCGACCCCGCCCCCCTCCCGGCCGCGCTGCGGGCCGCCCACGAGCTGATGGTCGCGGGGGTCGCGATGCGACGCCTCCGGACGACGGAGGCGCGCGCCGCGCTCGCCCGGGCCGAGCGCGCCGCGGGCGAGGCACGTATCCCGGCGCTGACGGCGGAGGTCGAGGGCGCCCGGCTCCTGCTGAACACCCCCGCTGCACGCCTGATCGCGACCGGCGGGGAGCGACCCCTCCTGCTCGAGGAAGTCGAGGCGTTGCTGACGTCGAACGCATTCGTCGTGGACGCCTGCCGTCATGTCGTGCGCCACGACGGCACGGTGGTCTCGCTCGCGACGCGCCCGGTGTTGTTCGCGCTCGCGCGCGCGCTCGGCGAGGCGTGGCCGGGAGATGCGCCGAGGGACGCGCTCATCGCGCGCGCGTTCGGATCGAAGATCACCGACGCCTCGCATCGCGCGAGGCTGCGAGTCGAGGTGGCGCGGCTCCGCACGACCCTCGGGACCCTGGCCGACGTGACCGCGACCAAGCGAGGGTTCGCGCTCGCGCCGCGCCGCGCACGCGAGGTCGTCGTGCTGGCGCGGCCCGTCGAAGAGGAGCATGCGTCGGTGCTCGCGTCCCTCGGCGACGGTGAGTCGTGGTCCAGCTCGGCCCTCGCGCTTGCGCTCGGAATGAGCCAGCGCACCGTACAGCGGGCGCTCGACTCGCTCGCGGCAGCCAGCAAGGTGCAGTCGTTCGGTCGCGGGCGAGCGCGTCGCTGGGTGACCCCGCCCGTGCCCGGATTCACGACGATCTTGTTACTCCCCGTTCCGCTTCCGACCGACTAACGTGGCAGCATGACTCCACCAACCGCCGAGATCGTCCGTGAGTATGGGCCCTTTCCGGGCGTCGACCACGTGCATGGCGTCACGTACGACGGCCAGCAGGTCTGGTTCGCCGCGGGCGACGCGCTGAACGCGTTCGACCCGGCGAGCGGGAAGCCGCTGCGCTCGATCGACGTCGCCGCGCATGCAGGCACGGCCTTCGACGGCCGGCACCTGTTTCAGCTCGCCGAGGATCGCATTCAGAAGATCGATCCGACGACCGGCCGTGTGCTCGCGACGATCCCCTCGCCCGGTGGCGGCGACTCGGGGCTCGCGTGGGCCGAGGGGACGCTCTGGGTGGGGCAGTATCGGGACCGGAAGATCCACCAGGTCGATCCCGAGACGGGGGCGATTCTTCGTACGATCGAGTCCAACCGGTTCGTCACCGGGGTCACCTGGGTCGATGGAGAGCTCTGGCACGGCACGTGGGAAGGTGACGAGAGCGATTTGAGGAGAGTCGACCCCCGAACGGGAGAGGTCTTGGAGACGCTCGCGATGCCGCCCGGAGTGGGCGTTTCGGGACTCGAGTCCGATGGGGGCGATCAGTTCTTCTGCGGGGGAGGAAGGAGCGGGAAGGTGAGGACCGTCCGTCGGCCTAGGCGGGGCTCCGCGAGTAGTTGATCATCCACGATCGAAGCCTGGTGGCGGCGTACCTCCGTGTGCGCACTGTTCCTGCTCGCGGTCGGCTCGACATGGCGTTCCGACAGCTCGCCCCGGGTCCGCCGGACGCGAGCAGTCTCACACTGCGGGCGGCGCGAGGCGAGGCCGTGACGCTCTCACCGCGGACCTCGAGCGATCTGGGGTCACGGTCAGCGGAAGTCCGACCCGGTGCCGCTCGGCTCTGAGAGTCTCGGCCTGGCGCTGGTAAACCGGCTGGCAGAGGTCGTACGCGTTGAGCGCCCTCAGCGCGGCAACTGACTTCGAAGTAGGCCAGCTCACGTAAGCCCAGCGTCATCTAACGATGCGCTGCGGTCGGCAAGCGCTGCCGGCTGCGGAGGCGTTGCGGCTTCCACCTGTCGAGATGCTATCGGGAGCGGACGGGTGAGCCGCAGATTGAGTCGACCGCTTTGCGAGCGCCAGAGGACCTGTTCTCAATCACCTGGAACGGACACATGAAGACCGCGAATGCTCGGTTCGCCATCAAGAGCTGGGGTGAAAAGCCCTATAGTGAGGGCCAGGACCGGCCAAAACTTACTCGGGCTAGCGTCACCAAGACCTACACTGGCGATATCGAGGGGGAGGGGCAGGTCGAGTACCTGATGATGTACCGCAGCGATGGCTCGGCTACGTTCGTAGGCCTCGAACGGGTGGTTGGACGAATGGGCGGCAAGACCGGCACCTTCGTGCTCCAACGCACTGGAATATTCGAAAGCGGGCAGGCGAAGGAGTCCTATTCCGTAATCCCCGGCTCCGCATCTGGAGACCTGCAGGGCCTCTACGGCGACGGCAGCTCCGCCGTTGGGCACGGCATGGAGCATCCTTTCACCTTGAGCTATGAGTTGGCCTAGCGCCCGCGTTACGGCACTGCGAAAGCAGCGCACTCAGCACCTCGCCGAAACCGACAATGGTAATCGCGATCCCGCCGCCTAACGATCATTGCAGCTGACGAACGATCTATGGATCACGAGCGCTGCGCGCTCGCTTCTATTTGACTCGTTCGCAGTTGAACTGGGGCGTTAGACAACAACACGCTACGGAGCCGAGACGGTGTCGAAGCGAGCGTACGTCTGCCGCGCGTGCGGCGGCCTGCGGCGGCGGGAGAAGGTCTACGGCCGGCTAGGAACCGAGTCGCCGGACTGGCCCCGCTGCTGCGCCCGGCCGATGGAGGAGCTGAGCTTCGTGCAGGCCGAGGGGGCCACGAAGCTCCGGAAGGCCGAGCGCGTGGAGTGGGCCGCGCGCGGCAAGCGCGTCGTGCGCGAGCGCGGCCGCTGGACGCCGGCGCGCACCGAGCGGGCGCGGGCGCGCGCGGCCGAGCAGCGGGCGACCTTCGCCGCCGCGGAGCGCGCGCGGGCGCCGCGGGGGAAGGCCGCCGCGCCGGGACGGGGCCGGCGGGCATCGCGACCTGTTGTCTAACGTGGCGTTGAAGCCGACGAGCGCTCGAGGCATCGAGGTTTCGTGGCTGGAGAGCAGTAACAAGGGGGAGTAGTACACGCTTGGTGGGAGGGCGCCTGCAGCTTAACTGGGGCGTTAGGCATCCCGATGAATGCGAGTTCCGATGCACTTGCGGTACCGATCGCCGTCGCGATGCGGCGGCCGACGCTCCTTGGTGTTCCGGCGATGCCGATTCTGACTGCGTCGCTGATAGTCCGGCGCGCTCAAGTGGAGGAGGCTGGACCTTTGGCGGCACTCTTGGGCCGCGCATATCCTACTGAGACTTGGGATGCGGCGGGTACCGAGCATGAGCTGTTCGGTGACGAGACGATCAAGGCGACGTTGGTAGTCGCGGCAGAGGGGCGGCTGATTGCGACGGCTTCGTTGCAGGTACATCCTCACGCGCCAGAGTGTGGTTGGCTGCGTTGGGTTGCGACGGAGCAGGATCGGCGTCGGGAGGGCTTGGCGCGGGCTGTGGTTGTCGGTGTGCTCGCGATCGCGGAGCAAGCAGGATGTCGAGAAGCTCGTCTTCATACGGAGACTGATCGGTTGGCGGCGATCGCGTTGTATTTGCAGTTGGGGTTCGAGCCACTTGTGAGGAGCGATCCGGAACGTGAGGCTTGGGAGCAAGTGATCAGGTTTCTGCGCGCCAATGATCCGTATCGAGAGCGCATGTGACCCGCTGTCAGAAGTGCTGCCTAACAACCGATTGCAGCGGACGGTCCGCGGCGCGGCCCGCCGCTGAACCGGATCGTTAGCCAGCACACCGCTTTCGGGTAGCGCACCGTCGTGTCCCGCACCGCTCGCACCGCCTCCCCGGCGCTCTGGCTCGACCTGACCCGCCGCCTCGACGCCTACCGCGCGCGCCCAGACGAGACCGCGTTCGGCGACCTGCCGGAGGCCGCCCGGCTCGGCGCCTTCCCCGTCCTCTACGACCGGTGGGCGGTGGTCCTCCTCCGGCCCGACGGGGCGGTCTTCGACTTCGACACCGAGGACGGCACGGTCAGGGAACGCGGCGAGGGCGTCGAGCGCTGGATGGCGCTCCGACGGATCGCGCGGCGGCTCGCGGTCCCGGCGCTCCTGGAGCTGCTGCCCGAGCGCCCGGCCAGCGCGCTGGACTGCGGCGTGTGCGGCGGCGTCGGGTACCGGGCGGTCCCGGCCCCCGACGGCGGGACGTTCGTCGCGGACGTCGAGACGCCGGTCCCGCTCCCCTGCCCGGCGTGCGGCTCGCTAGGCTGGGTGTAACCCGAGCATCTCGCCGCGCGCTGTCTAGCGTGGCGTTAAAGCCAGCGAGCGCTCCAAGCATCGCGGGTTCGTGGCTGGCAAGTTCTAACACCGGTGGGTGGTACACGCTTGGGGAGATGGGCGCTTACAGCTAGCTTGGGCGTCAAGCCGCACCAGGACACGGTGTATGGACGCTGAGGCACGGCCGGAGCCCGGGGGGCGGGGACCGTGGGTCCCGCCCTGGTACGTCGCCGCGCTGCTGCCCTGGTCGCTCCTCGGCGTCGCCTGGGTGACGGACTGGGCCGACCGCGGCCGCCTGGAGCGCGACGGCGTCCAGGCCCGAGCGGTCGTCCTCGGCACGCGCCCGGCGCACGGCGGCGCGGTAGAGTTCCTCTTCCACGTCGGCCGGGTCGCGCACGAGGGCGCGGGCCCGGCCGGGAGCCACGGGCTGCCGCCGGTCTCGGCGGTGCGGGTGGGCGACTCGATCACGGTCACGTACCTGCCGGACAACCCGCGGGTGTCGACCTCGGGCGTGCCGCCGCGGGGCGAGGCCGCGAGCAGGGTGCGCGGTGCGGCGGTGGTCCTCCTGGGGGCGAGCCTCTACGCGGCCGTGGCGGCGGCCCGCCAGCGGCGCCGGCGCGAGCGCGGGCCGTGAGGCGGGCGGTTTCGCGGCCCGCGGCCTAACGTGGCGCCGAAGCCGACGGGCTACGACAATAGAGTCCTGGCGGGTAGCCTCCCGGCGCGTCGACGGATGGCCGTTCCCCTCACTCGGTCCGCAGCGCCATGATCGGATCGATCGTGCCGGCGCGACGCGCCGGAATCCACACCGCGACCGACGCGACAGCGAGCACCACCGCCCCGATTGCAACGCCGAGCAGCGGCGAGCTCGTCAGAGGCCAGTGCAGAGCGGTAGCGATGAGCCGTGTAACACCCATGCTGAGGGGCAACCCGAGGATGAGGCCGATCGCGCTCAAGGCCAGACCCTTCGCAAAGAACAGTCGGACGACCTGGACGCGCTGCGCGCCGAGCGCCGTGCGGATCCCGATCTCGCGCGTGCGCTGCCCGACCGACAGCGATACGACGGCGTAGAGTCCGATCGCGGACAGCAGCAGGGCGAGCAGTCCGCCCCCCGCAACGGCTCCGCTGGCGCGGAGGAGGTTGCGACGGGACTCCGCTTCGCGCTGCTCGACAGTCTGCGCTCTTCTGATCGGCATTTGCGGTGCTTCGGCCGCGACGACCGTTCGCATCGCGTTGAGCATCGGCAACGCCGGCCCCGTCGTGCGCGCAATGACTCCCGTGTTGATGGACGAATATGGCACGAAGACGCGGATCTGCTCGGCGAGCTGGCTCGGACCCGCGGCCGCCGCATCCACGACGCCTACCACGACCATTGCCGGGGAGCCGGAGCGCTCCGACGTCCCCATGACGAGGCGCTTCCCGAGCGGATTGGCGCCGCCCCACAGTCTGCGCGCAAGGTCGCTGCCGATGATCACTCGATCGAACGACGGGGCGCGCGCGGCGTCGTCGGATGCATGGACGTATTCGCCGGCGTCGAAGTCGCGCCCGCGTACTATCGGGATGTCGAATGCGTTGAAGTAACCCTTCGGCGCGGCCGTCAGGCGGGCTTCCATGACGGGATCGTACGTCACGCCCGCGATGCGGTCGGCGGGATGCACGGTGAGCGGGGCGGTGACGGTGCCCAGCTGCATGGGCATCGCGGCGACGACGCCGGGCATCGCGGCAACGCGCTCGACGACCGCGGCGACACGGGACGCGCGTTCCGCCGCGGACACCCTGCCGGCCCACGTGTCGAGCTCGATCTCCGCGATCCGGTCGGGCACGCTGGACGTCGCGCGGGTGCCCACGTCGGTGACCATGGTCGCGACCACGACGCCGAGGCCGACGAGCAGCGGCTGTGTGAGCGTGATCTGTGCGACGACGAGCGCCCGCTGCAGCCGCGACCGGGTCGCAGCCACGGACGACGACGAGCTCTTCAGCACCTCGCCCAGAGAAATGCGCGTTGCGTGCAGCGCCGGCGAGAGCCCGAACAGGACTCCAGTGACGACGGCGACCGCGCAGGTCGCGATCGTGACACGCCAGTCCACGACGAGCTGCACGTCCTCGAGCGCCGCACCGACGAGGCGGATTCCGACCGCCGTCACGAAGAGCCCGACAGCCGCAGCGACGAGAGCCAGCAGGACGCTCTCGGTGAGGAGTTGCCGGACCAGTCGCGTGCGGGGCGCGCCCAGCGACAGGCGAACGCCGATCTCGCGCCGGCGCGCGACGGCCAGCCCGACCATGAGCGCGCTGACGTTCGTGCAGGTGATGAGCAGGACGAGCAGCGCGAACCCGGCGGTTGCCGCCCCCGAGATGAGCAGGTCCGCGCGCGCGCTGATGCGACTGTTGCTCGCGAGCATCGGCACGACGTCGGCACTGCCCGTTTCACCCCGCGCGGGCGTGGCGTCGGCGCCCGTGACCGGCGTCGCAGCACCGCCCGGTCCAAGATGAAACGCACGCTCCGCCATGCCGGCAACGATCGGCGTCGCGGCTTTCGTCGTCATTCCTGATCGCAGTCGGGCGGCCGCGCTCAGGAACGTGCTGTCGTAGCTGGTGAATACCGCCGTGGTGCGCTTCTGGAGCAGCGGATACGCGGCAAGAGGAACCCACATCGTCATGCCACCGCCGCCGTCCGTACCGATGAAGCGCGGCGGCGCGACGCCCACGATCTCGATCGGAAAGTCGCCGACCCGAAGCGTACGGCCGATCACATCTCGCGCGCCGCCGAACCGCTGCTGCCACATCGCGTAGCTGATCATCGCCGTCGGCGGCGTCGTCAGCCGCATGACGCCCGGTTCCGCGGCCGGCTCCGTGCCGAGCACCGGGTGGATGTTGAGGATGCTGAAGTAGTTCGACGTCGTGTAGATCAGGCTCACCGTAGCGGGCGTCGACGTCGCATCGCCCGCGTTGACGAGCGCGGTCTCAGCGGCATGCGCGGCAACGCCGCTGAACAGGTCCGTGCGGCCGGCATACTCCTGCACTTCCGGCCACGACATCAGGCGCGCGCCTTCGCCCGTCATCCCCTTCGTGCGCATGGTGCCGCGGATGCGCACCAGCGCCTCGTCGCGCGCGATGCCCGGCGCGGGCATCGTCGCGAGCGAATTCAACACCGTGAACAGCACCACGTTCGTGCCGATTCCGAGCGACAGCACCACGACCATCGTGACGGTCGACAGGGGCCTGCGGCGGAAGTGGCGGACCGCATACCGGACATCGGCCCCGACGCTCTCGACCCAGGGCAGACCGCGCTGCTCGCGCACGCTCTCTACGGCCTGGGTGAGTCCGCCCGACGCGAGCATCGCACGGCGACGCGCCACGTCGGGCCGCATGCCGCGGCGGATGTTCTCATCGATCTCCATGGCGAGATGTGCCTCCATTTCCGCGCGGAGGTCATCATCGGCGTTCTGGTGGCCCCGGAAGATCGCGCCCACGCGCGCCAGCACCCTGCGAATCGATCTCATTCTGACACCTGCTGCAGTGCGAAAAAGGACGCGATCACGTCAGTCGTCTGCTGCCATCCCGGGCTCCGCGCGCCGACGGCGTCCGGCCTGGCTGGACGTTCCGGTCCGCGACCGCCGGTCTCCTATTGCTTGCCCATACGTCGAGGGCGCGACATTAGTTTCTGGCTTCGTATGGGTTGCCAATACGAAGCTCGTGCGGACCCTGGCATCGCGCAAGCACGGCCCGATCTCGAAGGCGCGTGAGTCAGGACGCTGAGCGAGGGGCGGGTCGTCGCGCCGCTCGTGCCGCCCGCGCAGCTGGCCCCTGCGGAGCGTGCAACGGTGATGCTTGCCTGGGCGCTATCACCGTCTCGCCGGCCGCCACGAGCGCTTGGAGATTGACTTTGGTGCTGGACCGCCGCATGCATCGGAGCAAGCATGGAATCGATCTTCTGGCTGGTACTCGCCGCGCTCGCCCTGTGGTGGTTGTTCACCCGACTGCCGCGGCGCCGGCGGAGGGGCGAGAGCCCGCCGACGGCGTACGACGGGTCGCCGACGAATAGCGACCCCAGCTCGATCGCCCCGCACGGCGATGGCTCCCCATGACGCGGCCGGCTGGCTGACAGAGGTCGGTGTGTCGCTGCCGGCGGACCATCGCGTGGGGGAGGCCGAAACGGCGGAGCCGTTTCGGCCCTGGCAACTCGCCGTCGCCCGCGCCGCCGCGCTCGGCGCGGCCGCGGCGTCGCTCCTCTCGGGGCTCGGCGGTCTCATTGGCCCCGACAGGCGCTGGCCCTGGGTGCTCCTGTCCGGAGCGACGGTGCTCGCGGCGCTCTGGGTGGCCCGTGGGTTGGCGCGGCGGCGCCGAGCGGCGTGGCTCGGGCTCCTCGCGCTCGGCGTCTATGGCCTCGCGCTCGTGCTCTGGCGCCTGCCGCTCATCGCGCGCGCCGCGCGGGCCGCCGGCGCCCCGGGCGTCGAGGGGGCGCGCGTGGCGGGCATGCTCGCCTTCGGCGCCGTGTGGCTGGCGATCATCCTGGCCGTGCTCGCGTGTCTGGTGTCGCGCCGCTGGAGGGCGGTGCTGCGATGACGAGACGTTCGACCGCGAACCGCTGACAGCGGCTGACGCTGGCGCGCGCCGCGTTGGATCGTATCGGGCGGAAGTCCGACCTGCGCGACGTCTGGGAGGACGGTCTGGAGTTCGACTCGTGGCGTGATGACGTGGCCGCCTTGCGCCAGCGGCTCGGCGGCGACGAGCGCCTGTAGCCTCACTTCGACCCCGACCCGCGCTGCGGCAACGAGGGCCTCTACTTCAACCGAGGCGATGGGCCGCCACATATTGAATGGGACGGTCCAGGCAATCGCGGTCGACAGGAGTCTCGAATGGCGTGGTTCTCGAAGCCCAAGGATCCCGAGCCCATGGCGCCAGGGCTCTGCGCCCGCTGTCACGAGCGGACGGGGAGCGCGCTGGTGCGCTTCGTGGCCGGTCCCGAGGCGGCGCCCCTCGACGCCGCCGGTCGCACGGCGTCGTTCTGCGACAGCTGCCTGGCGACGCTCCGCCGCGAGGCTGCGGGCAACTAGCTCCAGCCGCCCCGGAGGTCGATACGCTTCGGCCACGGAGGGCTCATGCGGTTCACGATCACGCACGCCGGGGTGCCAGTCGGCACGGTCGACCTCGCGCCCGGGCCCACCGACGGGCGTGCGGCCGGACTGGTCACTCGGCTGCCGGCCTACACGGCGCTGAGCCCCCTGGTCGGCGCCGCCTCGGCCGCGCTCTGGCAGCTCGCCGCGGCCGGGCCCCTGCCAGTGCCCGTCGAGTGGGGCGGGCACGGACTCCCGAACGCCGGGGGCGCGGCCGGGGGCGCGCTGGGCGACGCCACGGCGTTAGGGCGGGCACTCGAGCTGCGGGACGAGCGTGGCGAGCTGGTGGCGACGGACTACGTCGAGCTGATCGAGCTGCGCGACCGGTCTGAGGGCGGCGGCGTCTCGGAACCGGGGCCGGTGGTGGTCGCGCTCGTCGGGCTGCGACACGCGCCGGCGGCGATCCTGGCGCGCGAGCCGCCGCGCCGGTCGGCCGGCGGGGACGCCGCCCGACCAGAGGCCTAACGTGGCGCTACCATCCAGCAAGGCCTGGCTCGTCTGCGGAGCCAGGTCACTCGCGGCTGGACCGGAGCGCCAGACGGCCCCGCCCACCGGCGTTACGCAGACTGCTGACGAGGCGGCGCCGCCTGGGGAGCGGCCGAGGTGACGGACGATCTCGCGCGGCTCGACGACGGGCTGCGCTGGCTGCCGTTCGCCGCCCTCGCCCTGGAAGGCGCCATCCTCGTGGCGGCGGCCGGCGTGTGCGACGTCGGGCTCCATCTGACGGAGCGGGAGCGGCGCCCCTTCCGCGCGACGGACGGACTGTTGTGCGGCACCGCCGGCGGCGTGGCCGGCGCGCTCGCCGCCGGCGCGGTCGTCGGCGCCGCGGCCGGCATCCCCATCACGTTAGGTGTCGCCGCCGCGGTCCTCGCCGCGGCGCTCGCGCAGGGGGCCGCGGTCGGGGTCGCCGCGTGGAGGCTGGGCGTGTGGGCGGCCCGGCGGCCCGCGGACTGACCGAAGCGCCGACGCCGTCGACCCTATATTTCCGCCATGCCCTTCCTCCGACGCGCGGGGCCGCGCGGCTACCTGTGGAGCTTCGTGGCCCTCGAGTACTACACGCTGGTCCTCAACCGCACGTACAAGATCTTCGTGACCGACCAGCTCCTGTGCGGGGCGATCGTCCGCGGCTGGCTGGCGGCGCCGATCTTTCCGGGCGGCGAGTGGTACGATCCCGAGTTCTACGCGCGCGAGCGTCTGCTGCGCCGCTACGAGGGCGTCGACGTGAGCGCGGAGGCCTTCCTGGCGCCTAACCTTTGGAACTTCCAGCTGCCGCGCGCCGCCCTCGCGGATGTCGAGTTCGACGCGCGGCCGAAGTGGGGCATGGGCACCGTGCCGTACTCGGGCCGCATCCGCCTCCACTTCCACGGGGGCGGCTCCCGCGAGCTGATCCTCCTCGGGTTGCAGGATGGTCCTGGCATCCGCGACCGGCTACGCCCCGCGCTGGTCGCGGCGCGGCTGCCGTGGTGGCGGCGCTGGCTCCCGGCGCCGGTGGGCACGCCGGCGCCGGGGTCGGTCGCGCGGCCGGCGGCGGGGTGAGCGCGTGAATCACCGGCTCGCGGGAATGGCGTGAGTGCGCACCCTCTACGGGCATCGTCGCGGTGCGCGGGGACGCGGTGGGACTCCTCTGGATCGAAGACGAGGACTGACGCTCGGCACGACGTATGGACATTCCCTCTCGGTGAGGTAGCACGAATGATCTGCCCGACCTGCGGCACCAGCTACAGCGATGGAGTCCGCTACTGCCCTCGCGACGGCACAGCTCTCGTCGATCCCGCCGCGGGCGCGGGCTCGCCCGGGGCCGGCGCGCCGCTGCGCTGCCCCACGTGCGACGCGCGCTACCCGGCCGGCGAGCGGTACTGCCCACGCGACGGGGCGAAGCTGACCGCCGCATGAGCGCGCTCGGCCGGCTGACCCGCGCCGCCGTCGCCGCGCTGGTGGGGGTCGCGGCGCCTTACGCCGAGCTCGCGGTGAAGTGCCGCGCCCCCGGCTCCGAGGCCTGCGTGTGGGGGCGCGCCTACCTGCCGTTGACGCGCGCCGTCTATTTCGTACTGTTCGGGGGGATGACCTACGCCGCGCTGGCCTGGGCCGCGCGGCGCCGCGCGGGGCGGCGCGGCCAGGGGTAGACGGCGGGCCGCCCCCGCGTCGGCCTAACGGCGAGAGGACCTCGCGTGTCGCCAGCCCGCCGCTTCTCGAAGCCCGTGCTCGAGGCCCTCGACGCCGCCAGGATCCTCGGCGTCCGCGCCGGCCTGGAGCCGCATCGGTTCACCGGCGTCTGGGTCGTGGTCGTCGACGGCCGCGTCTTCGTGCGCCCGTGGAACGACAAGCCGGGCGGCTGGCATCGCGCGTTCCTGGAGGAGCCGCGCGGCACCATCCAGATCCCGTCGGGGCGCGAGATTCCCGTCCGGGCGCGGCGCACGCGCAGCGAGCGGCTGATGGACGCGGTCGACGCCGAGTACGCCGAGAAGTACCCGACGCCGGCCTCGCGCAAATGGGTCCGCGGCTTCGCGCAGCCTCGGCGGCGGGCCACGACCACCGAGCTGGTGCCGCGGTAGGCGCCCCAACCGTCAAGCGAAGGAGTCGACAGCCGTGCGGGCAATCCTCTACATCGCGCTGGTCGCGGCCGCCGGCGTCGCCGGCGTCGCGGAGGCCCAGGCGGCCGCGCCCCGCGCCGCGCCGGGCGCGCCGGCCGTCTCCCCGGGGGAGCGGGTGCGCGTCTGGACGCGCGACCGCAGCTACCCGCCGCTGCGCCGCGCCGGTCCGCTGATCGCGCTCACGGGCGACTCGGTCGTGCTCACCTACGAGCTCGCGCGCCGCCGCCTGGCGCTCCCGCTCGACTCGGTGCAGCGGCTCGACGTCTCCCTCGGCCGCGCGCCGACCGCTCACCGCGCGCGCGTGGGCGCGGTGGCCGGCGGCGTGGTGGGCGGGCTGGTCGGCGTGGCCGCGGGGCTGACCTACGTGGCGCTCTGCGAGAGCGACTCCTGCAGGCGGCGGTCGCTGCTCGCCTGGGGCGCCAGCGCCCTCGGCGGCGCCGCGGTGGGCGCGGCCGGCGGGGCCGCCGTCGCCGCCGCGCTCCCCGGCGCCGAGCGCTGGGAGCCGGTGACGCTGCCGCGGCAACGTTAGGCGTGGGGCCGCCGGACGACGACGACGACGACGACGGGCTCCGCGCGGAATGCGTCGCGCCCGAGGGGGCGGAAGAGGTGCACGCGCTGCTCGC
This sequence comes from Gemmatimonadaceae bacterium, assembly GCA_035265005.1. GTDB lineage: Bacteria > Gemmatimonadota > Gemmatimonadetes > Gemmatimonadales > Gemmatimonadaceae > DATFPD01. The sequence continues at coordinate 12,721 of DATFPD010000737.1, forward strand.
CGCCTGCGGCCGACACATGGCGGAGGCGCGCGGCTTCCGCAACTGGGAGGTGCCGTACCCGCTCGAGCGGCTGCGCCGGGACGCCGCCGAGCGCGAGCTGTACGGCGTGCGGCGCGAGCCCGGCGGCGGGCTGCTGGCGACCTACACGCTCGCCCTGGAGCCGGCGGTACCCTACGCGCCCGGCTTCTGGGGCGACGGTCCGGTGGCGCGCGCCCTCTACCTGAACCGCCTCGCCGTGCACCCGGACGCGCAGGGGGACGGGCTCGGCGGCTGGTGCATGCGGCGCGTGGAGGAGCGGGCGCGCGAGCTGGGGTGCGAGGCGGTGCGCTTCGACGTGCTGGCCGCCAACGCCGCGCTGCGTACCTTTTACGAGCGGCTGGGCTACTCGCCCCGCGGCATGCGGACCCACGGGGGGTGGGAGTTCGCGTGCTACGAGGGGCGCCCCTGAGCGGCCGAACAATTCCACTGCGTCACGACAGCATGCGCTCCGACGACATCCACACGCTCCCGGCGGACCTGCCCGTCCCGGTCGACGACGGCGCTGCCGCGCACCTGGTCGGGATGGCGCTCCCCGCCCTCTCGCTGCCGTCCACCGGCGGGCGGACGGTCGACCTTTCTGCGTTAGGCCCGGGGCCGGTGGTCCTCTACTGCTATCCGCGCACCGGGCGCCCGGACCGCGACCCGCCGGCCGGCTGGGACCTGGTCCCGGGCGCGCGCGGGTGCACTCCCCAGTCGTGCGCCTACCGCGACCACCACGGCGAGCTGCGGGCGCTCGGCGCGCAGCTGTTCGGCGTCAGCACGCAGGACCCCGCGTACCAGGCCGAGATGGCGGCCCGGCTGCACCTGCCGTTCGAGGTGCTGAGCGACGAGGCGCTCCGGCTGACCGCGGCCCTCGGGCTGCCGACGCTCGAGCTGGATGGCTGGACGCTGCTCCGCCGCCTGACGATGGTGGCGCGGGGCGGGCGCATCGAGAAGGTCTTCTACCCCGTCTTCCCGCCCGACGCCGACGCCGGCCGCGTGCTGGCGTGGCTCCGCGGCGCGGCGGCCGACTGACGACGCGTGGCCGCGCCCGCGGTGACCGCCGCCGACTCGGTGCAGCTGGCACGGACCCGCGACGGGCTGCGTCCTGCGCCTGCGCTACGCGGGGTCGACGCCGTTCGCGTGCGACTTCGCCCCGGCGACCGGGCGATGGCACTGCAGCGGCTATGACTGAGCGGCGTCCGACGGTCGGACTGCCGAGCGGCGCGCTCCTCCTCGCGGCGTACGACCCGGCGTGGGCCGACGCGTTCGAGGAGGAGCGGGCGCTGATCGCCGAGGCGTTCGGCGGGCTGCCGGCGCGCGTCGAGCACGTGGGGAGCACGTCGGTGCCGGGGCTGGCGGCGAAGCCGATCATCGACATCCTCGTCGGCCGCCCACCCGAGAGCGCGCTGGAGCCGTACGTCGACGCGCTGGTGGGCGCCGGCTACGAATACCGCGGCGAGTACGGCATCCCGGGGCGGCACTACTTCGTGCGCGGACTCGCGCCGGCGGCGCGCACGCACCACCTGCACATGGTCGCGCTGGGCAGCGCGTTATGGCGGGACCATCTCGCCTTCCGCGACTACCTGCGCGCCCACCCCGAGGCGGCGGCCGCCTACGAGGCGCTCAAGCGCGAGCTGGCCGCCCGACACGCCGACGACCGCGGCGCCTACAGCGAGGCCAAGGCGCCGTTCATCCGGGGCGTGGTGGCGGCGGCCGACCCGCCTAGCGAGTGAGCGGCAGCCGGCGCCAGCGCTCGCCCGGGAGCATCGCGGCGAAGATGGCGCCGGAGGCCGCCCCCGTGAATCCCCAGTACGTCATCGAGCCGCCGAGCGACCGCGTGTACGGGCCGCGGATGTCCGCGTTGTACATCGCGTAGCCGAGGGTCGTCCCCTCCGCCGCGCCGACCAGCGCCCCGAGCAGCGCGCTCCGTCCCCGCGGGACGCCGCGGCTGACCGCGATCGCGTCGATGGCGGAGCGGGGCACCGCGGCCGGCCCGGCCGCCGGGTGCACGCGCAGGAAGAGCGTGTCGGCGCCGAGCGCGACCACCTCGCCGGTGAGCGACGGGCGGCTGCTGCGTCCCGCGCCGAGCAGCGCCGGTAGCTTCCCGGGCAGCGTCAGGCGGACCCGGGCGCCGGAGTCGACGGGCCAGGCGGACTGGACCGAGGTGACGGGTCGTGCCGCCGCGACGTCGTCGGCGCCATTCGGCGACAGGTCGGGGGCGGACGGAGCCTGCGCAGCCGCCGAGCTTGCTACGGCGAGTGCGAGCGCGACTCCGAAGCGGGAAGTGGCGATCGAGTTAGGCATACTCCTCCGAAGACGCATGTCGCGCGCCCGTCGACGGGATGATGCCGAGAGCCACCCAGTCGTACCCCGTATTCTACGAAGGTCGCGCCGGTGGGGGAGGCGCGCCATCTTTCCGGCGTGACTCACACCCATCTCGCCCGCAGGGCGGCCACACGTGCCGCCGGGCTCCTGGCCGCGGCGCTGCTGCTCGCGCTCGGATGCGCACCCCGGTCGCGCCCCACGGACGCCGCGTGGCTGACGCGCGACGTCGCGTCGAGTGGCTGGTTCGTCACCAGCGACTCGGTCCGCCTTCACTATCTGGAGGCCGGCCGCGGCCGGCCGATCGTCTTCGTACCCGGCTGGACGATGCCGGCGGACATCTGGGAGCCGCAGATCCGCGCCCTCTCCGCGCGCTACCGCGTGGTGGCGCTCGACCCGCGGTCGCAGGGACTCTCCGCGCACGCGCCGGGCGGGCACTTCCACGCGCGGCGCGCGAGGGACGTCCGGGAGCTGCTGGAGCACCTCGAGCTGCGCGACGTGACCCTCGTCGGCTGGTCGCTCGGGGTGCCCGAGCTGCTGGCGTACGTCGACCAGTTCGGGACCGACCGGCTGGCGTCGCTCGTCATGGTGGACGGCCCGGTCTGGGCGACGCCGGTGGACGTGCCGCAGCGCATGGCGGCGATGCTCCGGATGCAGCGCGAGTGGCGCCCGTACATGGCGGAGTTCGTCCCCACGATGTACGCAACGCCACAGCCGGAGGACTACCTGCGCCGCGTCACCGACGCGGCGGCCCGCACCCCCGCCGACGCCGCCATGGCGCTCTACGCCGACCTCTTCTTCGGGCCCGAGCGCGACCAGCGCCCCGCCCTCGACCGGATCGACCGGCCGCTGCTGTTCGTGAGCGCGCGCCGGCGCAGCGGACACGCGGACACGGTCGCGGCCCACGTACGCTCGGCGCGCATCGAGGTGTTCGAGGACGCGGGGCACGCGCTGTTCGTCGACCGGCCGGAGCGCTTCAACGCGCTGCTCGAGGCCTTCGCGCCGCCGCGATGAGCACGCGCCCGCCGTTAGGCTCGGCGATCGAGCGGAACGCGAACGTCGAGATGGAGCGCCCGTCGCTCGACGGGGTCCCGCCCGCGCCCCCGCCGGCCGGCGTCGCCATTCGCGGCTACCGCCCCGGCGACGAGCGCGCCTGGACGCGCATCCAGGCGGCCGCGGACGAGTACAACGAGATCACGCCGTCGCTCTTCGGGCGGGCGTTCGGCGCCGACCCCGCCGCGCTCGAGGCCCGCGTACTGTTCGCGGTGGATGCGCGCGGCGAGGCGGTCGGCACCGCCGCGGCCTGGTGGGGCGACGGGCCAGACGACCCGCGGGGGCGCGTGCACTGGGTGGCGGTCGCGCCCGAGCGGCAGCGCGCTGGCATCGGACGCGCGCTGGTGGCGGCGGTGTGCGAGCGGATGCGGGAGCTGGGGCACCGGCGCGCCTTCCTCCACACGTCGGCCGCGCGGCTGCCGGCGATCGCGCTCTACCGCTCGTTCGGCTTCCGGCCCATCGTGAACGGGGACGAGGACCGCGCCGCGTGGGCGGAGATCGACGCCGCGCTGGAACGCGGGACCGGAGCCGCCGGGGGAGAAGGTGACTGATCGTACCGGAATGCCTGACGCGAACCGCCCCGCGCCGCCCCGGTGGCTGTCGTCCGCGAAGATGGCGATGCTGCTGCTGCTGCCGTTGGCCGCTCTGGCGTGCGCCGGCGGTTCGCCGCGGTCCAGCGCTCCGCTGCCGCCGCTGACTGACGTGACGCGCGTCGAGGTGCGCTTCGTGGTCGCGGCCAAAGAGGGCGCCCCTGCCTCCCCCCGGCGCATGATCACCGGCAGCGCGCAGATCGCTCGGCTCGTCCGCTTCCTGAACGAGCGGCGCGCGGGATGGCGGCCCACGCAGCACTGGTGGCCCTGGGGCGGTCGTCGGGCCAGGATCTGGGCCGAGCTGGAGAGCCCGGGCCGGCGCGAGCGCTACGGCTTCGGCCCCGGGGATGGACTCACGGCCGTCACGCCGGACGGCGACGTGATGGCGATTCGTCCCGACACGACCGGCGATGAACGGGAGTTCGCGAAGCTGCTCGGCATCGAGCTCTTCACGGTCCGCCTGAAGCCGGTCTCCGACACGAGTCGAAGCCCCGGGCGGTCGCGCTGATCCGCGGTGCGACGGGCGCTTTCGAAATGCGCTACGCTCCGCAGCCGCGGATGAACAGGTTCAGCAGAATCGTCAGCACCACCGATGCGATGATGCTGAAGAGGCAGCCGCTCGTGCGGACCTTGATGGGCATGGACCGAGCTCGGATTCGAGTGCGAGACGAGATCGCCTCTCCGCAATCCCCGCTCCGCAATCCCGCGACATGGACATCGACCGCCTCCAGGCGCTGAACGAGAAGCTGGCCCGGCACCGCCGCGCGGCGTGGCTGCCGGAGGTCGTGGAGGACGACGCCGCGATCGTGGCGCGCTCCAAGTTCTCCGGCGTGCCGGCGCTGCTGGAAATGGAGCTGTGGCCCCGCTGCGGGCGCTGCGAGCGGCCGATGCAGCTCTTCCTCCAGCTCGACGCGCGCGACGCCCCCGAGGCGGCCGCGCCCGCCCTCGACGGCGGGGTGCTCCAGCTCTTCTACTGCACCAGCTCCGAGCCGCACTGCGAGGGGGAGTGCGAAGCGTACCTCCCGCACGCGCGCAGCACCCTGCTTCGACTGCTCCCGCCGGCGGAGCTGGCGCCCGAGCGCGAGGGGCTGATCGAGGAGTGGAGCGGCCCCGCCGCGATGCCCGAGGGGATGTACCCGGCGAAGCGCATCGTCGCCTGGACGCCGGTGGAGGACCTGCCGAACCTCGAGGAGCTGGAGGGGCTCGGCGTCGAGCTGGACGACGAGGACGAGCTCGCCCTGGAGGATTGGGACCTCCCGCACGCCGGCGAGAAGCTGCTCGGCTGGCCGCGGTGGGTACAGGGAGTGGAGTACCCGGTCTGCCGCGTCTGCGGGCGTCGCATGGAGCTCCTCTTCCAGATCGACTCCAGCCAGACGCTCCCCTACATGTTCGGCGACATGGGCATCGGCCACATCAGCCAGTGCCCCGACCACCGCACGGAGCTGGCGTTCGGGTGGGCATGCTCGTAGGGGCGAGACCTGCCTCGCCCCTACCGGTGCGCGCGTCGCCCCTACTCCGCCCGCATCACCGCCGCCGGGTCCGCCCGCGCCGCCCTGAGCGCCGGCGCCAGCGCGGCCAGCGCCGCCACCGCGCCTAACGTGACCGCCACCGCGCCGAACACCAGTGGGTCGCGCGGCGAGACGCCGAACAGGAGCGGCGCCACCCACCGCCCGGCCGCCAGCGCCACCGCGCCGCCGAGCAGGAGGCCGGCTCCGGCGTCGCGCAGGGCGCCGGCGAGGACGAGCCGCACCACGTCCACGCGGGTCGCGCCGAGCGCCGCCCGCACGCCCATCTCGCGCGCGCGCTGGGCCACCGCGTAGCCGAGCGCGGCGTAGAGTCCGAGCGCCGCCATCGCCAGCGCCAGCGCGCCGAACGCCGTGAACGCCGACGCGCCGAGCCGCCACGGGCGGAGCTGCGGGGCGATCAGCTCCTGCAAGGGCCGCACGAACGCCAGCGGTGCGTCCGGGTCCGCGCCCCCCGCGGCCAGCATCGCGAGCCTCACGTCGCGCGCCGCCGCCGGCACGTCGCCGCGCGCGAGCAGGAGCAGTCCCGACACCCGCGGCCGCGGGAAGGGGATCGGCACCTGCTCGAAGGGCACGTAGTACTGCATCGTCACGTCCTCGGGCCGCACCGAGCGGCGCCGCACGTCCCGCACGACGCCCACCACCTCGCGGCAGGGGAAGGACTCGTCGCTCGCGGAGCCGCCCGGGATGCCCGGCGGGATGGTGATCCGGAAGCACTTGCCCACCGCGCGCTCGCCCGGCCACACCCGGTGCGCCATCGTCTCGTTCACCACCGCCACCGGCGGCGTGGACGGGCCGTCGGCGTCGGTGATCGGGCGGCCGTCCACCACCCGCAGCCCGATCACGCGGAAGTACTCGGGCGTCGCGGCATTGAGGAACGGGAGCTGGCCGCCGACGGTCGGCGGCTCCGGATGCCCCGGCACGCTCACCGGCAGCACGTGGTGGAATGAGAACGGCACGCTCTCGACCTGCGTCGCGTGCGCCACGCCGGGGAGCGCGCGGACGCGCTCGAGCGCCGAGTAGTGTACGGCGTCCCGCTGGTCGGCGGCCGGCTCGCTGCGGAAGTCGAACGTCGCCAGCAGCACTCGCTCCGGGTCGAAGCCCAGCTCCTGCGACCGCACGTTGTGCAGGCTGCGGACGAAGAGTCCCGCGCCGACCAGCAGCGCCGTCGAGAGCCCGGTCTGCGCCAGGAGCAGCCCGGCGAGCATCCGCGACCGCCGCACCGACTCCCCGCCGGACGCGCCGCCCCGCAGCGCGTCGGCGGCGCCGGCTGACCCGGCGCGCACCACCGGCGCCAGCCCCGCCGCCACGCCGGCCGCGAGCGCCGCCAGCGCGGTGACCGCGAGCACGCGCGGGTCCGCCGCGCCCTCGCCGGGGGCGAGGTTCGGGAGCATCGTCGCGCGCAGCAGCTCGCCCCCCCACGCGGCCACCAGCAGCGCCGCGGCGCCGCCGGCCGCGGCGAGGAGCAGGCTCTCGGTGAGGAGCTGCCGCGCCAGCCGGCCGCGCCCCGCGCCTAACGCCAGCCGTACGGCGATCTCGCGCCGGCGCCGCACCGCGCGCAGGAGCAGCAGCGTCGCCACGTTCGCCACCGACGTCAGCAGC
>DATFPD010000738.1:0-5715 GCA_035265005.1 Gemmatimonadaceae bacterium
CGGCACCGGAGCGGATTTACACGTGCGAGATGCTGTAGAAGGTGCGAGGTGCGAGATGCGAGAAGTGCTCAGTCGCCAGTCTCACTGGTCACCGAGCACTTCTCGCATCTCGCACCTCGCACCTCGCACCCGCTCTTCAGAACGTCATCTCCCGGATGTTGACCCCCCGCTTCCCCAGCTCGGCGATGTAGCGCTCGGCGGGCATGCACTCGTCAGGCGTGTAGACGCCGGCGGGGCGGACCTCGCCGCGGGCCTGCATCTGGCCGGTGATCGAGAGCGAGTAGCCGGTGGTGCGCATCATCGCGCTGATGCCGCGCGCCTGGTCGAAGAAGTCGATCAGCTCCCAGCCGAGCCGCTTCGACTTGCCGTCCTTCGTCCCCTCCACGGTGACGCGCAGCGCCACCAGGTCGCGCCCGTGCGGCTTCGTCAGCTTCGGCGTGAGGGCGGAGATCACCAGGTCGCGCGGGACGACCTTGATGCCCTTCACGTCCACCGGGTGCGTGTCCAGCAGGCCGAGGTCGCGGATCGCCTCCATGATGTGCGCGTGTCCCGGGTAGCGGAGCGTCTTGTACTCCATCGTCGGGATCTTCCCCTCGTAGCGGAACGCCATCGTCGACAGCCCGCCGGCGGTGTGGAACGCCTCGAGCTGGCCGACCGGGCTCGGGAAGTCCACGCGCTCGCGCTCCGAGAGCGCCTTCACCTGCATCCGCTTCCCGTCGCGCACGACCCACGACAGCGTCGTGTAGTAGTCGAGCACGCCCTCCAGCGAGTAGACGATCTGGTAGTTGAGCGGCGGCTCCGGGTTCTGCGGCAGCCCGCCGACGTAGATGCGGACCGACTTCACCTTGTCGAGCTGCTGGATGCCGAGCTGCGCGAGGATGTTCACCATCCCCGGCGCGAGGCCGCAGTCGGGGACGATGGTGACGTTGCGCTGGCGCGCGATCGGGTCGAGCTCCTTCTGCTGGAAGACGATCTCGGTGTTGCCGCCCAGGTCGCAGAAGTGGACGCCGACTTCGGCGGCGTGGCGCGCCAGCTCGAGGTTGAAGTAGTACGGGATCGCGCTCATGACGGCGTTCGACTCCGCCATCACCGCGCGCACGGCCTCGTCGTCGCGCACGTCGAGCCGCGTCGGGATGAGCCGCTTCCCGGAGTATGGCGCCAGGAACTCCGGCAGGTGGTCGGCGTGCAGGTCGGCCAGCCGCACCTCCGACACCTCCGGATTCTGCAGCAGATCATACGCGCAAGCCGAGCCCTGCAGCCCGGCTCCGAGCACGAGCATTCGCATGTAGTCCTCTATCGTTCGAGATAGTAGCGCCGGAAAACTAATCGGGAGGCGGGGATGCGGGATGCGGGACGCGGGACGCATATCCGCCGAGCGCCGAGTCCCGATGGCCGAGTCCCGGCTGTGCTCGCACACTCCTCGCAGTACACCAACCGCATGACGACGCCCGCCCACCCCTCTCGCGACCAGAACGGCGACTGGCGCGTCCGACTGATCGACAGCAGCGCCGGCATCCGCGCGCTGCTCGAGCGCACGCGCCGCATCGCCGTACTCGGCATCAAGACCGAGGCGCAGGCCGGCCAGCCGGCGTTCTACGTGCCCGAGTATGCGCACCAGGCAGGCTACGAGGTGATCCCCGTGCCGGTGTACTACCCGGACGCCAGGACCATCCTCGGCCGCGACGTCTACCGGAAGGTGGCCGACGTCCCGGGCGACGTGGACCTCGTCAACGTCTTCCGCCGCCCGGCCGACATCCCGCCGCACGTGGACGACATCATCGCCAAGCGCCCCAAAGCGGTCTGGTTCCAGTCCGGCATCCGCAACGACGCCGCCGCCGAGCAGCTCGCCCGCGCGGGCATCGACGTGGTGCAGGACAGGTGTTTGATGGTAGAGCTGAGAAGGATTGGCCGCTGAAGCGGTGCGAGGTGCGAGCTGCGAGATGCGAGAGGGGCCTCGGGACGCATCCCGAGGCCCCTCTCGCATCTCGCAGCTCGCACCTCGCACCGCTTCACCCCCCGACCACGATCTCCCCGCGCTTCGGGTTCACCGTCCACCGCCGCCCCCTGAGCTGCGCGCGGCCGCTCTCGCTGGAGAGCGGGGTGACCTGGTCGGTGATCAGCCAGACGCCGGTCGGGAGGGTGAGGGTCGCGATGTGGGTGCCGGGAGCCTCGTCGTCGAAGGCGCCGTTGCGGCGCAGGAAGATGCGCGAGGCCGAGGGGTCGAACGTCGCCGCGAAGTTGCCGAGCACGTCGAGGCCGATGCGCGCGCGACGCCGGCCGCCGGTGGGGAGGAAGCGCGTGGCGGTGTTGGTCAGGGTGAGCGCCCCCATCCGCGCCAGCGGCGTCACGCCGACCTCGCCGCGCGCGGACGCGCCGCCGCCGCCCGGGAAGTGGCGCAGCTCCTTTCGGCGCAGCCAGGCCGTGTCGAGCACCAGGCCGAACACCGACGGGTCGATCACCGCCTCGGCTGTGTCGCCCGCGATCACGATCGTCACCCGGCCGAGCCCCTCGCCCTCGCCCTCGCCAGGCACGTACGCCACCGCCAGCGAGTCGGGCCCCGCGTGCGACGGCGGGTTCATCCGCAGCCACTCGGCCCGCGCCCGCTCGGCCGACGTCAGCACGCCGGCCGGCAGCCCCGTGAGCGCGCGGTAGTCGCCGATCCGGGCGTACACCGGCGCCAGCTCACGCGCCACAGCGTCCGGGTCGCCGCCGAAGAAGCGCGCCTCCTCCATCAGTACCGCGCCCACCTTGAGCGCGCCGCGCGCCGCCAGGTAGCGGCCGAGCGCGAGGCGCGTCGCCGGGTTCCGCGGCTCGCGACGCGCGGCCAGGTAGTACAGCGACTCGGCGGCGAACACGCGCCCGTTTCGGAAGAGCGAGTCGGCGCGCAGCAGCTCGTCCTGCGCGGACACGGGGTTGGCGGCCGCGAGCGCGAGCGTGGTGGCGAGGGCGAGGGAATGCATCAACCTGAACTCCATCTGCATGGCGGGGGCTACGGTGCTTGATGAAGACGATCCAGCGACGCGGCTGTCATTGCCGCACGGCCCGCAGCGTCCCGAGGAGCTGCACGTCCGGGTCGAGCGTGAGACTCCGCGGCGCGCCGTGGAGGGTGAGGGGAACGTCGAGCGTCGCCGCGTGCCGGGCCGGGACGTCGACCGTCGCGCGCCGCGTCCGGCCGTCGGCGTCGACCACCTCCAGCATCAGTGGGAAGCGGTACGGCGGGGTGCCTGTGCGCTGGGTCACACTCAGCGTCAGGCGGCCGCGCGCGGCGTCGTACCGCCACGCGGCCTCGGCGTCCACCACGCCGGGGCGGCGGAGCCACTGGTCGAAGAACCAGCCCAGCTCCCGCCCCGACGCGCGCTCCATCTCGACGCGCAGGTCGTCGGTCACTGCCGTCGCGTGGCGGTGGCGCTCGTAGTACGCGCGCACGGCGAGGAAGAACGCCGAGTCGCCGAGCGTCGCGCGGAGCATGTGCAGCACCCACGCGCCCTTCTCGTAGCTGTTCGTGTTGAGCAGCGCCATCAGGTTGGTCTGCGCCGTGTCGATCACCGGCCGCGCCGGGGTGACGGGCGACGACAGCACCTTCTCGCGCAGCTCGCGCATCCCGTCGCGGAAGGCGGTGTCGCCGCGCGAGCGCTCGATCCACAGCTCGGCGAAGTACGTCGCGAAGCCCTCGGAGAGCCAGACGTGCGGCCACTCGCGCGGCGTCACGGCGTCGCCGAACCACTGGTGCGCGACCTCGTGCGCGACCGTGCGGACGCCGAGCGTGCGGTCGCGGAAGCCGGCGTCGTTGTAAAAGATCGCGCTCGCGTTCTCCATCCCGCCGTAGCGCGTGCTGCTCTGGAGGTGCGCCAGCTTCTCGTACGGGAATGGCGCGACGACGGCGCTGTAGAAGTCCACGATCGCGTTCGCCTCGGCGAACGGCCCGGGGAGGAAGTCGCGCGACTCGGGCGCCGCGTACGCGCTCTGCGCCACGCAGCCCGTGAACTCGCTGCGCCCGCACGCGGCGCTGCCGAGCGGGACCTCCACCAGCGGAGCCGCGGCGATCACCATGACGTACGACGGCACCGGGCGCGACTCGCGCCACCGCACCGTCGCGCGCCCGTTCGCGGGCGCCGTCGTCTCGCCGACCAGCACGCCGTTCGCGATCACGCGCCGGCTCGCGGGCGCGCGCACCGTCCAGGCGACCGTCGCCTTGTCCGACGGGTGGTCCACGCTGGGGATCCAGTGGCGGGCGCGGTTCGGCCAGTTGTCGCCGAACGCCATCCACCGCCCGCGGTCGTCGGCGCCGATGATGAGGCCGTCGTCGGGCTCGCCGCCGTAGCGCACGGCGACGCTGAACGAGTCGCCCGCCGCCGCGGCGAGCGGGACGCGGATCGTCCCCGCGTCGCGCCCGAAGCGGACCGCGCGGCCGTCCACCAGCACGCTGTCCACCCGCAGCCCCACGAGGTCGAGCACGAGTGTGTCCGGGCGCGCCCCGTCCGGGGCCGGGATCCGGCGCACGCTCAGCACCGCCCGCCCCTCGATGGAGCGCCCGGCCGCCGGCAGCTCCAGCGTCAGGTCGTAGTCCAGGACGTCGATGCCGGGGCGGTACGGGTGCGGCGGCTCCGCCACGGGCAGGGCGGCCGAGCCGGCGCCGGGGGCGGCCCGCTGCGCGGCGGCCAGCTCCGGCCGCCCGGCGCCGGCAAGGCAGCCGAGCAGCAGCAGCGGAGTCGCGAAGCGGGCGCGGGGGTGGTGGGGGCGGCGGCGGACCATCCGGGGGAAGAAGCGGCACCCCGTCGTGCGGCACAGCCCGGGCCGCAGCTCCGGCGCGGGGGTGGCCCGACGGGGACGAATGTCGAGGGAGGTCCGGCCGCGGAAGGAGCTGCTCGGGCCCGGCCCGAAGCAGCCGGACGGCTACTCGCGCAGCCGGTAGACCACCAGCCGGACGGGTTGCACAAATTGCGCTGTGTCCGGCGCCGGCGCCAGGGCGAGGATGAACCGGCCGGCGGCCGTGGCCGCGAGCGGCACGCCCGGCCCGACGACGCGCACGCCCTGCTGGCCGGCGCCGCCGGAGACGGTGATCCAGCCCTCCCGCGCGGCGACCGTGCGCCGGCCGGCGGCGATCGGCGCGGGCGGGGCCGTGTCCCGCGCCATTCCCACGTCGATCGTCGGCCCCTCCACCCAGGCGGCGGTCACGCCGGGGGCCGCGCCCTCGCCGGCCACCGCGGCGCTCCCCGGCAGCGGGCCGCCGCGAGGGGTGAACTTCTGGGCGTCCACGGCCAGCCAGGCGCGGGGCGGCGCGTCGTCGCGCCCGTGGGCCGGCCCGGCGCCGAGCAGGACGCTCGACCCGTCCGGCGACCAGCGCACCCGCCACCCGGCGGCGATCGGCAGCAGCGTGGTCACCGAGTCGCGCCAGCTCTGGCTGCGCCCGGCCACCCCGCTCGCGGCGGCCCGCTCGATGTCCACCACCGCCGCACGCGACGCGCCGTACGCCACCCCCATGTCGCTGACCACGAACGCCGCCTGGCGCACCACGCGCACGTCGAGTCCCACCCGCCGCGCGAGGTCCCGCCACTGCGCGGCCGAGAGCGTGTCCGCCGCGCCGCCCTGCGCGACGTAGGCGAGCCCGTAGGCCAGCCGGCGCCAGTCGGGCGACGGCGCCACGTCCCACACGCCGTCCTGGCGCAGGACGAGCCCCCCGCGCTCGCTCGCCAGCAGGAAGCCGTTAGGCACGGG
>DATFPD010000739.1:0-1717 GCA_035265005.1 Gemmatimonadaceae bacterium
GGCGTCGCCCGCCGCGGCCGGGATGCTGGCGCCCTCGGTGGAGCGCGCGAACGGCGCCGCCCACCGCTTCGCCGTGGCCGCGCGCGACCGCTACCCGTCGTACGTGGCGCGGCTGGCCGAGCGCACCGGGCTCACCGTCCCGCTCAACCGGCTCGGCATCTTCGAGCTCGCGCTCGACGAGCGGTCGGCGGCCGAGCTGCGCGCGCTCGCGGGTCCGCGGGGCGACGGCGGGACCGCCGCCTGGCTCGACGCCGCGCAGCTGGCTGCCGAGGAGCCCGCGCTCGGGCACGCGGCGGGGGCGCTCCTCCAGCCGGACGACGGCGCGGTGGACAACGTCGTACTGATCCGGGCGCTCGAGGCGCTGCTGGCCACCGAAACGCGGGTGCGCGTGCTGCGCCTCCCGGCGCAGTCGGTCGCGCTGGGCGACGACCGGGCGGAAGTCGTGACGCGCGGCGGGGAGCGGGTGTCGTGCGCGCGGGTGGTGCTGGCGGCTGGCGCGTGGGCGGGACAGATCGCCGGGCTGCCGCGCTCGGTGCCGGTGGAGCCGCTGCGCGGGCAGATGATCGCGCTGGCGTCATCGCCGCTCCGGCACGTGGTCTACGGCGCGGGTGGCTACGTGGTGCCGCGCGAGGACGGCCGGACGCTCGTGGGCGCGACGATGGAGCGCGTGGCGTTCGACGCCACCACCACCCGCCCCGCGCTGGACCAGATGCGCGCCACCGGCACGGCCATCTGCCCCGCCCTGGCCGGTGCGCGGCTGATCGCCGGCTGGGCCGGCCTGCGACCGGTCACGCCGGACATGCTCCCGATCATCGGCCCGGACCCTGAGCGGCCGTCGCTCCTTTACGCCTGCGGTCACTCGCGCAACGGCATCCTGATGGCCCCGCTCACCGCCGACGTGGTCGCAGACCTGGTGACGGGCGCCGTGCCGAAATGGGATCTGTCGCCGTTCCGCATGGAGCGGTTCGGGTAGCGGACTTCGCTAACCGTCTCTCGTCACTCACACCGGACACCTCCACTGCCTTTCCGCGACCGCGCCGGATAGATTGTTCGACGGCAAACGGTTGCGACGGGGCGCCGGTACGCCGCGCCCGCGCCGCGGATGGCTGACACGCTGGCTCACGCGAGGCGGGCGACGCCGTTATAGATGGCCGAGCAGACGCTGTATCAGATCATGGGGCGGCACCGCACGGAGCCCCTGCCGGCCCGGAAGCCGGGCTGGCTCAAGGTGCGGGCACCGGGCGGACCGAACTACCTCCGGCTCAAGGAGTTGATGCGCGAGCTGGACCTGCACACGGTCTGCGAGGAAGCCCACTGCCCGAACGTCGGCGAGTGCTGGGAGCACGGCACGGCGACCTTCATGATCCTCGGCGACGTCTGCACGCGGAACTGCCCGTACTGCGCGGTGGCCCACGGCCGCCCGCCGAAGTACGACATCGAGGAGCCGGCGCGCGTCGCCGACGCGGTGGCCGAGATGCGGCTCCGGCACGCGGTGATCACCTCGGTGGACCGCGACGACCTCCCCGACTTCGGCGCCGGGATCTTCGCCGAGACCATCCGGCAGATCAAGCAGCGCCTCCCGGACTGCTCGGTGGAGGTGCTCGTCCCGGACTTCCAGGGGCGCGAGTCGTCGATCCGCGCGGTGCTGGAGGCCGGGCCGGACATCTACAACCACAACACCGAGACGGTGCCGCGCCTCTACAAGAAGTGCCGCCCC
>DATFPD010000740.1:0-23654 GCA_035265005.1 Gemmatimonadaceae bacterium
GCGACGGACTCGCCAGGCAGGATAGTCGTCGGCCCACGGATCGCGCTCTTGCACGGGATTGCCCGTGTCTTCGCACAGGAAGGGGACCGACGTTCGTGCCCCTTCGAGAGGCCCGGCGACCCCCTGGGCAAGCAGGTTCAAGATCACGCGTCGTCATCCTCGTAGGATGCGTTATCGCGACCGTCGGCAGTGCGGTCGCTTCGACCAACCGATCGGGGAGATGCACATGCGTCGCAATAGGAATACTGGTGAGCGCGTGGCGTCGGCCGTGTCAACGCACGACGGGGTGCGCGCGGGCCTGCTCGGCGCGGGCGCCGCCTGGGCGTGGCTGTTCGTCGCCGACGCCCTCGGCCGCACCCCGTTCAGGACCCCCCTCTTCCTGGGGCGCGGTATCCTCGCCGTCGACCGCGTTACGCAGGCGCCGGCGTGGGCCGGCGTGCTCGCGTTCACCGTGTTCCTGTGCGCCGTCTGGGTGGGCGTCGCGTCCGCGGCGTCGCTGGCGGTGCGCCGGGCCGCGCGGCAGCCCTCCCTGCTCCTGTTCGCGGTCGTGGTCCTTACGCTGCTCGAGTTCGCGTTCTTCGACCTAACGATGCTGCTGGACAGGGAGGGGTTGGGACCCGCGGCGTGGTGGAGTACCTACCCGGCGCACCTCGCGGGGTGGCTGGCGGTCTGGTGGTACCTCCTGCGACGGCACCCGGGGGCGCTGGCCGGACTCCGGGCCGCGAGCGGCGACTAGGGCGCGACGGTGTCGTCGGCCGTCGCTCACCCCGCGGCGCGTACCATGGCGGGCCGGCGGGGGGTGGTCGCGCTCGTGTGCGTCGGGATGTTCATGACGACGCTCGACGCCTCGATCGTCAGCATCGGCCTGCCGTCGATCGCCCGCGCGTTCGGAGCGCCGCTCGGCTGGCTGGTCGCGGCGCGGGCGCTCCAGGGGTCGGCGCGGCGCTCGTCCTGGCCACCAGCGCGGTGATCCTCACCGGGGCCGTCCCGCCGGCGGGACGCGGGCGCGCGCTCGGGTGGAGCGCGGTCGCCGTCGCGCTCGGCACCAGCACCGGGCCCACGTTAGGCGCGCTGCTGACCGAGCATCTGAGCTGGCGGTGGATCTTCTACGTGAACGTGCCGATCGGGATCGGCGCCATCGGCGCCACGCTCCGCCTCTTCGGGGGGGCGCCCGGGGGCGGGGAGTGGCGGGGGCGCGTCGGCCCGGTGGGGGCGATGCTCCTGGCCGTCGGCGTCGCGGCGCTGACCCTGGGCCTGACGCACGGCGAGCAGTGGGGATGGAGCTCGGGGAGCTTGCTAGGTACCGCGGGGCTCGGCCTCGGGGCGCTAGCCGGCGCCGTCCTCGCCGAGCGCCGAGCGCCCAACCCCGTCGTCGACCTGGGGCTGTTCCGCGACCGGGCCTTCGTGTCGGCGCTCGCGAGCACGCTCCTCGGCACGCTGGCGCTGTTCGCCGTCAGCTTCCTCCTGCCGTTCTACTTCGAGGAGCTCCGCGGGTTCTCGACCGCGCACTCCGGGTGGCGCCTCACGCCGCTCCCCCTGGCGATCGCGGTCGTCGCCCCGACCGCCGGCGCCGTGGCCGACCGGCTCAACTCCCGCTGGCTCGCACCGCTCGGGCTCGCGCCGGCGGCGGAGCAGGGAGAGGCGTCGGGGCTGCTCGCGACGGCGCGCGTCACCGGTCAGGCCCTGAGCTGGCGGCGCTCGTGCGCGGCCGCGAGCGCTGAGTGATGCCCGCTTCTGGAATGCTGGACCCCGCGCCCAATGCCGCCCCGTCGTGCGGGCCGCCCGACGGCGGCGCCACGTTCGCGCGCGAGCTGCGGCGCATCGGGGCGGCGCACGTGTCCGGCGGGAACGCGGTGCGCCTCCTGCGCGACGGCCCGGCGATCTTCGACGAGATGCTCGCGCTGATCGCGGACGCGGGGGCCACGGTCAGGCTGGAGAGCTACATCGTGCGCGCAGACGAGGTGGGCGAGCGGTTCGCGCGCGCGCTCGCGGACGCCGTGGCGCGAGGCGTGTCGGTGCGGCTCGTGTTCGACTGGCTCGGCTCGCGCGGCCTCCCGCGGGCGTTCGTCGCCGCGCTGCGCCGCGCCGGCGTCGAGGTGGCGGTGTACAACCGCCCCGCTCTCTCGCGGCCCTGGCTCGGCCTGGTGCCGCGCGATCACCGGAAGCTCCTCGTCGTCGACGGCGCGGTCGGCGTCACCGGCGGCGTCGGGCTGGGGCACGAGTGGACGCGGGGGACCCGAGGGACGGCCGGGGCCCGGTGGCGCGACACGGCGCTGGTGATCCGGGGGCCGGCCGCGCTCGACATGGAGCGGGCCTTCGAACGGTCCTGGTCGCGCGCCACGACGGCGCGCCGGCTCGACTCCGACGCGTCGCTCCCCGCCGCGCCCGGGCCGGTCTGCACGGCGCCGGCACTCGTCGGGATCGTGGAGGGGGAGCCGGGGCGGCTGCGCGTCGCGCGCGCGCTCCAGGTCCAGGCCGCGCACGCCGACCGGGCGATCTGGATCGCGGACGCCTACTTCATGCCGTCGTTCTCCGAGCTCGAAGCGCTCACCGGGGCGGCACGCGACGGCGTCGACGTGCGGCTGCTCCTCCCCGGGCGGAACGACCATCCGTGGATGGTCCGCCTGACGAGGCGCTACTACCGGCGGTTGCTCGCGAGCGGCGTGCGCATCTGGGAGTGGGGCGGAGAAATGATGCACGCCAAGACGGGTGTCGTGGACGGCCGCCTGGTCCGGGTCGGCTCCACCGACTTCAACCCGCTCGGCGTCGCGATCAACTTCGAGCTCGACGCGGTGGTGGACGACGCGTGCGTGGGCGCCGCGGCGGAGGCGATGTTCCTCGCCGACCTCGACGCGTCGCGCGAGGTCCACCGCGCGCCGGCAGGCTCGTGAAGGTGCGCCTGACGATCGACCCGTTCAGGTAGTGCGCACTCCCCCGAACGGGGGAGCGAAAGAGTACACGCCACGGTCAGGCGCGCCGCCTCCGCCGACTCTAGACTCGGCAGTGTCACCGGCACCCGGTCCGATCGCGCCGGCGACCAACCTCAGTTCAGTGCGGAGACGATCCAATGCAGCAGATGACAGTAGCTCCATCGCGCCCGCCCGCTCCCGGCGTCATTCGACGCGGCCTGTCGTGCGGCCTCCTACTGGCCGGCGCGCTCCTCGGCGCAGCGTGCCGAGGACGTGACGCCGCGGCCGCCGGCGGGGGCGCGGACTCTACCGCCGCGGCCGTGCCGTCGGTGGCGGCGCCCGCCGCCAAGGGCGCGAGCGCGGCCCGGCCCACGACGGGCCGGACGATCGACGTGCAGATGGTGGGCGACGCGACGGGCTACCGCTTCGTCCCGGCGACGGTCACGATCAAGGCTGGCGACACGGTACGGTGGACCAACGTTTCCGGCGGCCCGCACGACGTGGCATTCTGGTCGGACAGCCTCCCAGCGGGCGCGCCGGCCCGGCTGCAGGCGAGCATGTCGGAGCAGATCGCCCCACTGGCCGGCGCGCTCCTCACGACCCCCAACGCGACCTACACGATCTCCTTCGCCGGCATGCCCGCGGGGACGTACGCCTATTACTGCACGCCGCACCTGGCCCTCGGGATGAAGGGCCGGATCGTCGTCGAGCCGTAGGCGCGAGGATCGACATGATGAAGCACAAGTGGCGGAGACCGCTCCGGGCGGTCGGGCTCGCCGTCGCGTCGTCGGTGGTCTTGGCCGGGCTGCTGTTGGGCTCCCACCCCGGCCCCGGACCGCTGGCAGCGTCCCAGGCTGCCTCGACCACGGCGCCCGCGGCCGCGGCGGCAACGCTCGATCAGTTCAACGACGCGTTCGCGAGCACGGCGGCTGCGGTGAAGCCCAGCGTGGTCTACATCACGGCTACTCTCGGAGCGCGCCCGGCGAATGCCCGGCGTCGGCCGCGCCGGCAGCCGCTTCCGCAGCTCCCGCCGGAGCTGCGCGAATTCTTCGACTTCCCCGGGCTTCCCCCCGGCGGCGACCGACCACCCGCGGAGCCGCGGGGCGGTCGGGCCGCGGGCTCGGGGTTCATCGTCTCTCCCGACGGCTACATCCTGACCAACAGCCACGTCGTCGACGGGGCGTCCCGGGTCACAGTGCGCCTGCTCGACCGCCGCGAGTTCCAGGCGAGAGTCGTCGGCACGGACCCCAACACGGACGTCGCGGTACTGAAAGTCGACGCGGCCGGCCTGGCCGCAGCTCGCCTCGGGAACAGCGACGCGGCACGCGTCGGCGAGTGGGTGCTCGCGGTCGGCAACCCGCTCGGCGAGCAGCTCACCTTCACCGTCACGCAGGGCATCATCAGCGCCAAGGGCCGCGCGCTCGACCTGCCGAACAGCTCCGCCAGCAGCATTCAGGACTTCATCCAGACCGACGCGGCGATCAACCCCGGGAATTCGGGGGGGCCGCTGGTGAACGTCCGTGGCGAGGTGATCGGGATCAACAGCGCGATCGCCAGCCCCACCGGCTACAACGCCGGCTACGGCTTCGCGGTGCCGATCGACCTCGCGCGCGCGGTGATGGACCAGATCCTCAAGACGGGGCGCGTGGAGCGCGCGGCGCTCGGGATCAGTGTCCAGGACGCGGGCGCGAACGACGCCGAGTACGTCGGGCTGCCTGGCGCGCGCGGCGTACTGGTCGAGGACTTCGGTGACGACCGGTCGCCGGCGAAGCGGGCCGGGCTCCTGCCGGGTGACGTCATCATCGCGGTGGACGGCCAGCCGGTGGACTACGTCGGCCAGCTTCAGGAGCGCATCGCGTTCCGGAAGCCTGGTGACACCGTCTCGCTCGGCATCGCCCGCAAGGGCGGCGCGCGGGCGACGATCCGGGTTCCGCTGGAGCGCATCGCCGGCGACTCGCCGAGCGCGAGTGCCGCGAGCAGCACGCCTGACGACTTCGACGGGGCCGACGGCGCGTCCGTCTCGCCGCTCGGTATACACGTCGCCCCGCTCGACCCGCGCGCCGTGGAGCAGCTCGAGCTGCCCGAGGGTGCGCGCGGTCTGGTGGTGACCGACGTCGACGAGGATGGTCCGGCCGCCGGGCGGCTCGCGGCCACCGGCTCGGGCGGGCCGGACGTGATCGTGGAGGTGGAGGGCGCGCCGGTGCGGACGTTGGCAGACTTGCGCGCCGCGATCGGCCGCGTGGGGAAGGGCGGGGTGGTCACGCTCCGCGTGTACAACGCGCTGTCCAAGTCGCGGCGCGTCGAGCGGGTGCGGCTGGGGGACTGACCGCCGCAACGACCGCGGATGCCTGCTGTCGCCGCCGCCGCTCCGTGCGTGAGGGGCGGCGGCGGCTCTACGTCGGCGTCCTGCCTACGCCGTGCGCAACGGAACGTGGAGGGCCTCGATGCGCGCCCCGGTCGTCGAGGACGACGCCCGTCTCGAGCGCCTCATCGCCCGGGGCCCCCGTGAGCAGGCGTACAGCGTGTGCCTTCCCCCGCGGCTCAGCGCACCGGGACCGGGAGCGGATGCACCGGGAGCGGATGCACCAACGCCGACGGATTCTCACCGCGCGTGACCTCGCGCAGCAGCTCGAGCACGGCGTCGCGCAGCGTGCGGCCGTGCGGAGGGTCTACGATGTTGTGCGGCAGTCGCAGCGAGTCCGCAAGCTCGAAGACCGACACCGCCGCACCGTGCCGTGCCCAGTCGCGTGCGAGCGCTTCGGCTGCGGACTCCCGTACGGTGCGGTCGTTCGCGTTCACGAGTAGGACAATCCGCTGCGTGCGGGGCGCCGCGTGCGCCGCTTCGCGCAAGACCGAGGCGCCGAGCTCGAGAATCTCGGCGGTGGCGCGCGTGCTGAACCCCAGCTCGCGGTCGGGGCGCGCCGAGTCGCGCGGCTCACGCCTGGTCAGCTCGGGCAGCCGGTCCGCGAGCCCGACGAGGGGCCGGTCGAGGATCGAAGGGACGCGGCCCGGCTCGAGAGCGGGGGCGATCAGGACGGCACGCCGGACCTCGCGCCACTGCGCGATCCAGGCGGCGGCGGTGCCGCCCATGCTCAGGCCGGCGACGATCACGGAGTCGCCGAGACCGGCCGCCTCGCTCGCCACCGAGTCCGCGAAGCCTCGCAGCTCGGACGCCGTCAGCGCCGCGAGCGATCCGGCGTCCCCGCCACGGAGACCGTGCCGCGGGAAGCGCGGCACGAAGACGTTGTTCCCGTCGGCGTGGAGCCGATACGCCAGCGTCTCGAACTGCCGCGGCGAGTCGGTGAGGCCATGGAGGAGGACGATGGCGCGCGCGGTCGGCGCGCCATCCGTCAGGAGAATGCTGCGCGCGCCCGGCACCGCGACACTGTCGTCTGCCGCCTGCCGTCGGGCGATCGTCGCGACGGCCCTCGCGTACGACGCCGGCGACTGCGGCGGCTCGAACCGCGCCGTCGCGGACCGCGCCGCGCCGCAACGGGCCGAAAGGAAATGCGCCGCCGCGAGCGCCAGCACGAGCGAGAGCGCGCCGACAAGGCTGGTCCGGAGCCGTCGCATGGGCAGTCCTGCAGCTCGTAAGGCGACGTCGGCACGCCACCGGCCTCCGACGCGAGCGATCGCCGCCGCTGCGTCTGAGTATCCGGGCCGCGGGCACCACCGGTCAAGACCGTTCGATCGTCAGCGCGCGTGGCGCCAGGCGAAGTACGCGTGTTGCTCCTCGACCGGGCGCCGGCCGAAGTCGAGGTGCGGCAGGTGCGTCTCGACTTCCCAGCGCCGGTAGAATCCGAGCTCCGCCCGGTCCCACCGGTGGTAGTCGTAATAGTACGGATCGTAGATCCGCTCGCGGCGGGCACCGCCGCAGGCCCCGAGGGTCGCCGACGCGGCGAGGAGTCCGGCGATCAGGAGGGGCGTGACGAGCCGAGAGCGAGAGCGCATGTATCGGATCCTCCGTGGCGACGAAGACAGTGAGCACCTCAGGATCGAGGATACGCGCGCCCGGATGTTTCCTCTTGTATGTGGTTGCCGCATCGCGGAAACTCGCTTCGGCGCGGTCTCCGCTCGGCGCTCATGCGCGCTCCACGCTAGCGACCGTGGGCGGTTCCGCGCGCGGCCAGTAGATCACGAACGAGCTCCCCGCGCCCGGCGCACTCTCGACGCGGATGGTGCCGCCAGAGTCCCGCACGATCTCCGCGACGATGGCCAGGCCGAGTCCCGTCCCTGCGCCCGGCGCTTTCGTGGTGAAGAACGGCTCGAAGATCCGGGCCTTCGTGGTCTCGTCCATCCCGATTCCCGTGTCGCGCACGGCGAGTAGCGCGTAGGCGGCCGGCGCGAGCTCCGGACACTGCGGGAGCCCTGCCGAGCCGATGCGCACCGCGTCCGTCACGACCGTGACGGTCCCGCCGCCCGGCATCGCGTCGCGCGCGTTCACGACCAGGTTGAGGATGACCCGACCGAGCTGGTCGGGGTCGGCGTCGATCGCGCCCGCCTCCGGGGCGAGCGCCAGGCGCAGCTCGGCCCTGGTCCCGCGCAGCAGCCGGCGCAGCAACTGCTCCTCCCGCCTGACGACAGCGTTCAGCTCGACGCGAGCCGGCGGGCGCCGCTCGGCCTCCCGGGGGCTGGAGGACAGGAGCTGGCGGGTCAGCGCCGCCCCCCGCAGCGCCGTCTCCCGGATCTCTCGCGCTTCCGCCCACGCGAGACCCTGGTCGGCGGGCGCGTCGAGGATCATCTCGGCGCTCGCGAGGATCACCAGGAGGAGGTTGTTCAAGTCGTGCGCGACGCGACTGGCGATGTATCGCTCCGTATTCACGGTAGCACAATCAAGGCGGCGGTCGCGGGGCCCGTCAAATGAGAGTTGGCGAACACTCTCAGCATCGCGACGAATCAATGCGCCGCGCCGCGGCGCGCAGGACATGCCCTCGCCGGGACCCGCCCGCCGCCGGCGACCGCCGCCGGCGACCGCCGCCGGCGACCGCCGCCGCCCCTCACGGCTCGAGATGGAGCCGCCCCTCGCGCGCGCCGGCCGCCTGTCGCCCGGGGGGCGACAGCAGCGCGAGCAGCGCGAGCAGCGCGCGCGCGGCGGGACTCACCGGCCGCCCGTCGGGCGTCGCGGCGTAGAGCGTCCAGTGCGGGACCGTCCCCCGCAGCGGCACGACGCGCAGCGGCACGACGCGGGCTCGAACCGAGAGTGCCGTCATCGCGCGCGGGACCACCGCCACGCCGAGGCCGTGCTCGACCAGGGCGAGGAGCGTCGGCCGGTCGTACACCTCGAGGGCGATGCGCCGAGAGACGCCGGCCGCCGCGAAGGCGGCGTCGGTCAGAAAGCGCGCTCCCCAGTCCTGGTGGAACTCGACGAAGGCTTCCTCCCGCAGGCGTGCGAGGCTCACCTGACTCCGCGCCGCGAGCGGGTGCGACGGCGCACAGACGAACACGAGCGGGTCACACGCGAGCTTGGTCATCGCGATCGACTCCGGCGCGGGGCCCGCCCAGGCGACGAACGCGACGTCGAGGCGCCCGTCGCGGAGCTCGCGGAGGAGCTGCGCCGATCCGGCCTGTCGCAGCCGCAGCTCGACTCCCGGGTGCTCGCCGCGGTAGCGCTGGAGGAGCGTTGGCAGGTCGAGGTGTGCGCGGAGGCTCGGCAGGTTCGTCGGCGCCCCGATCGCGAGCCGGCCGCGCGCGAGCCGCTGCACGTCGGCCACGGCGTCGCGCGCGGCCCGGGCGGCGGCGAGCACCCGGCGCGCCTCGACGAGCAGCGCCTCGCCGGCGGCGGTCAGCTCCACGCGGCGCGTGGTGCGGACGAACAGCGCCGCGCCCAGCTCCTGCTCGAGGGCGCGCACCGCGGCGGAGAGGCCGGACTGCACGATGTTGAGGCGCCGCGCGGCCCGCGTGAAGTGACGCTCCTCGGCCGCGGCGACGAAGAGCTCGAGCTGACGCAGTTCCATCGTCGTCCTCCGCCGTCCCGCCGTCAGTGTGTCTCGCCCGCGCGTACGGAGTCTAGGGTCCGCCCGTCCGGCGCACATGCCCTGCCGGGGGCAGACGGGACTACCCCGATCGGGGAGCGCCGCAGGGCCGCCGCGGCAACCACGTGCAAGCCGCCCGGCTCCGCCGGCGTCATGTTGCGTGGCCATGACGACCGAACATTCTGCCGCAACACCGGTCTTTCTCGACCGATCGGGCCGCCGATGGCGTCGCGTGCGCCGGGGCGCGCTCGCCGCGGGCGTGTGCTCGTCGGCGCTGGCGTCGGTCCTCGTCGCCGGCGTGGTGGCCGCCCCGCTGCTCCCGTCCGTGGACGCGCTCATGCGCCCGGGGCACTCCCCCGTTAGGCGCCCGGTGCTCGCCACCACACGCACAGAGCGCGAGCGGCGCGCCGCCCGTCGGCGCCTCCACGCCGCGCTGGCGCGTGGGGCGCCTGCCGGCGCCCCCGCGCGCCCGGAGGCGATGCGGGCGCGCTCGCTCGGTGCCGTGCCACGGTCCTCGCCGGGGCCGGGGGGCGGCGACCCGATCGTGGCCGGCTTCTACGTGAACTGGGACGACAACTCCCTGGCGTCGTTCCGCGCGCACGCGGGCGACCTGGACTGGGTCGTCTGCGAGTGGGCGTTCGTCGAGCCGGGCGGCGATTCGCTTCGGCTCGCGGTCGACCGGCGGCTGCTTCGCGTCGTGCAGGGCATGCCGCCGGCGGATCGGCCCGGCGTGCACGCGATGGTGACGAACTTCGACCCCGCAGCGGGGCGCTTCGACCCCGCGCGGCTGCGGCGGCTGGTCGCGACGCGCCCGCACCGGGCGCGGGCGGTCGCGCAGCTCACCGAGCTGGTGCGAGCCTACGCGCTCTCGGGAGTCACCGTCGACTTCGAGGAGGTGCCTGACGACCTGCATCCCGCCGTCGCGAGCTTCGTGCGTGATCTCGCGGCGGCGCTCCGGCCGGCCGGCGCGGTGGTGACGCAGGCGGTGCCTCCCGACCTCACCGGCGCGCAGCTCCGCGCTTACGCCTCGGCCGCCGACAAGCTGTTCGTGATGCTGTACGACGAACACTTCGGGCGCGGCGAGCCCGGGCCGGTCGCGGGCCAGGCGTGGTACGCCGCGCGCGCCCAGCGGGTAGCGCGGGAGGTGCCCCCGGAGAAGCTGATCTACGCGCTCGGGGCGTACGGCTACGAGTGGAACGACGCGGACCCGCGGGCGTCGGGCGAGGAGCGGACGTTCCAGGACGTCATGACGGCGGCGCGTGAGAACGGCGCCACGGTACGCGTCGACGCCCGCTCGCTCAACCCGTACCTCGCCTGGACGGATCCGGACTCCACCGACCACGTCCTCTGGTACCTCGACGCGACGACGGCCTACAACCAGGTGCTCGCCGGCCGGGCGCTCGGCGCCGCCGGGCACGCCGTCTGGAGGCTCGGGTCCGAGGACCCTGCGCTCTGGCGCGTGCTCGGCCGGCGCGGGCTCGACGGCGAGGCGGCGATGCTCGGTGAGCTCGCCGCCGGCTACGACGTCCAGGTCGAGGGGGCGGGGGAGCTCCTCCGCCTAACGGCGCAGCCGACCACGGGGCGCCGCGTCGTCCGGGTCGATTCCGCGACGGGGCTCGTCGTCGGGCAGCGCGTGACGGCCTACCCGTCGCCGTACGTCGTCACGCGCGTGGGTGCGCGGCCGGGCATGGTGGCGCTGACGTTCGACGACGGCCCGGACGGCGCGTGGACGCCGATGATCCTCGACACGCTGCGGTCGCGGCGCGCGCCGGCGACGTTCTTCGTCATCGGGCGGAACGTCGAGGCGCACATCCCGCTCACCCGGCGCATCTTCCGCGAGGGGCACGAACTCGGGAACCACACCTTCACGCACCCGAACCTCGCGCTCACCGCGCCCTTCGTCACGCGCCTGGAGCTCGACGCCACGGAGCGCGTGATCGAGGCGGTCCTCGGCCGGCGCTCGGTCTTCTTCCGCCCGCCCTACTTCGGCGACGCGGAGCCCACCACCGCCGACGAGCTGGTGCCCGTCGGGATCGCGACCAGTCTGGGGTACCTGACCGCCGGCCTGCACGTCGACTCCGACGACTGGCGGCGTCCCGGCGCCGCCGAGATCGTCCGCAACGTGCTCGCGCTCCGCGCGCGCGGGAACGTCGTGCTCCTCCACGACGGCGGCGGGGACCGCGCCCAGACCGTCGCGGCGCTCGGGCCGCTCATCGACTCGCTCCGCGCGCGGGGCGACACGCTCGTCCTCCTCTCCGCACTCGCGGGGCTCTCGCACGCCGGGGCGATGCCCGAGCTTCCGCCGTCGAGCGCCGTCGTGCGGCTCGCCGAGCTCTCGACCTTCGTCGCGATCGGCGCCCTCGAGTGGGGGCTCGAGTGGCTGTTCCTCGCCGCCGTCGTGCTCGGGGCGGGCCGGCTCGTAGTCATCACGGGTCTCGCGCTCGTTCAACGCGCCCGCGGCCGACGCGCGTCCGCCGCCGCGCGCTGCGGGTACGCCCCCGACGTGAGCGTCGTCGTCCCGGCGTACCGCGAGGAGAGGGTCATCGTCCAGACCATCGCCAGCTTGCTCGCGCAGCAGTACCCGGGTGGGCTGGAGGTCGTGGTCGTGGACGATGGCTCTCCGGACGGCACCTATGACGCCGCCCGGGCGGCCTTCGGCGCCCACCCGCGCGTCTCGGTCCTCGCCAAGCCTAACGGCGGAAAGGCGAGCGCGCTGAACTTCGGGGTGGCGCGCGCCCGCGGCGAGGTCGTCGTCGCCCTCGACGCGGACACCGTCTTCGCGCCGGACGCCGTGGCGCGGCTCGTCGAGCCGCTGGCCGACCCGCGCGTGGGCGCCGTCGCCGGCAACGCCAAGGTGGGGAACCGGATCAACCTCGTCACCCGGTGGCAGGCGCTGGAGTACGTGACCAGCCAGAACCTCGACCGGCGCGCCTTCGCCCTCCTCGACTGCATCACCGTCGTCCCCGGGGCCATCGGCGCCTGGCGCACGGCGCTCGTGCGGGAGGCCGGCGGGTTCAGCGACGACACGCTCGCCGAGGACCAGGACCTGACGCTCGCCATCAGGCGCCGCGGCCACTCCGTCGCGTACGCCGACCGGGCGGTCGCCTACACGGAGGCGCCGGACACCTTCCGCGGGCTCGCCAGGCAGCGCTTCCGCTGGAGCTTCGGGACGCTCCAGTGCATGTGGAAGCACCGCGACGCCCTGTTCCGCCCCCGCTGCGGGACGCTCGGGCTGGTGGCCCTGCCGAACGTCTGGCTCTTCCAGCTGCTCTTCACCGCGCTCTCCCCGCTGACGGACCTCCTCTTCCTGTGGAGCCTCGCCAGCGTCTGGCTCGTCAGGCAGGAGCACGGCGCCACCTACGCGCTGGCGAACCTGGAGCAGGTGCTCGCCCTCTACGCCGTCTTCCTCCTCGTGGACTGGGCCGCGGCGGTCATCGCGTTCCTGATCGAGACGGGAGAGGACAAGCGCCTGACGTGGCTCATCCTCCTGCAGCGCTTCGCGTACCGCCAGGTCATGTACTGGGTGGTCGGGAAGTCCTTCGTCGCCGCGGTGCGCGGGCGCGTCGTCGGCTGGGGGACGCTGGAGCGCAAGGCGACGGTGGCGGCCCCGGCCGCCTGACGCGAGGGCAACCTCGTTCCACACGCCGCGACAAGATTCCGCGTGCGGGGCGGGCCAGATTGCGCCGCTGACGGGCCCGAGCGGGGCCCGGACCCACGTCGGAGGATACCATGGCCACCCTGTCTCAACCGTTCCCAGTTCGGCGCGCCGGCGACCTCTCGTCGCTCGCGCGGGCACTCATCGTTCGCGGGCTCCTCGCGGAGGTCGTCGGCCTCTTTGCCATACTCGCGCCACTCCTCAGCCTCGCCGCGATCGCGCTCCTGTTCGGCGCCTACGCGCTCGTGGACGGCATCGCGGCGTTCGCGACCGCCGTCCACGCGGCGCGGCACCACACGCGTGCCTGGCCGTACCTGGCCCAGGGCGCCCTCGGCGTGCTCGTCGGCATCGTGGCGCTACGCTTCCCGCCCGTGACGATGGTCCTGCTCGTCGTCGTCGTCGCGACGTGGGCGGTGGTCATCGGGGCGCTCGAGCTGGCCGCCGCCGTGCTCCTCCGCCGCCGCTTCCGATACCGGCTGCGCGACGAGTGGCTCCTCGGGGTGAACGGCGTGCTCTCGATCCTCTTCGGCGCGCTGCTCGTCTTCGCGCCGGAGGTCGGCCTCGTCGCCGTGCCGATCCTGTTCGGTGCCTACGCCGTGATCAACGGCGTCATCGTCTCCTGGCTCGGCCTGCGGGTGCGCCGCCTGGCGCACGAGCTGGCGTAGCGCCGCCGGGCGAGTCGTCACTCTTTCCCTCGGAGGAAGTCATGCACGCCACGCTCTACTCACGCTCCCTCGCCCGGCGCCGCCTCCTCGCGACACGACGCCGGTGTCGGTCATGGTCTACGAGGACGACATCGTGTCGTTCGTCGACGAGCCCTCCGAGCACCTGCGGCGAGCACCTGCGGCGAGCGCGTGCGGCGTTCGCGCGGCGCGACGCAGCGCAGGCGGCCAACGAGTTGGCCGCGACGGCCGCCTTCGTTGGCCGACAAGATGATCGCCGGCGCCGACTGGACGGCCGACGAGGTGGGCAAGGGCTTCAAGGCGCTGGGGCACGCGATCGACTCGCTTGCCACCGGGGCGGCGCCGCGTTGAGGCGTCTGAACCGCGGAGGGTGCGGAGGACTGCTTCGGTCTGCTCCTATCGCAAGCGCTGAAAGCATTCACCACGGAGGACACGGAGGGCACGGAGGCCGGCTCTACGGGCCGGCCTCCGTGCCCTCCGTGCCCTCCGTGGTGAATGCTTTTGACATTTCCAGTAGAGGGTAGCCCGGGGCAGTCCTCCGCGCCCTCCGCGTCCTCCGCGGTTCAAGCTCTTCCGTCCATCACTTCGCGATCACGCCGGCGATGCCGCCCGAGACGAGCGTGGTGATGTTGGCGAGGACGCGGGGGAGTGCCAGTCCGCCCGGGGCCGCCAGGTACCTCGGCTCCCACTCGGGGTCGAACTTCTCCTTGTACTGGCGCAGCCCCCGGAAGTTGTAGAAGTGCTCGCCGTGGCGGTACAGGAGGCCACCCACGCGCCCCCACAACGGGGCGAGGGCGCGCGCCGGCAGGCCGGAGAGCGGCGCCATCCCGAGGCTGAACCACTCGTAGCCCTGCTCCTTCGCCCAGAGCATCAGCCGCACGAAGATGTAGTCCATCACGCCATGCGGCGCGTCGGACACGTGGCGCATCAGGTCCACCGAGATCTCCTCGCGGGTCGCGCCGGGCCAGACGTTGGCGAACGCCACGACGCGCTGGCCGCAGCGCACGACCGCGAGCGGGAACCGGCTGAGGTATGCCTCGTCGAAATAGCCTAACGAAAATCCCTTCTCGCGCGTCTTCTTGAAGACCAGCCACTCGTCCGAGACGCGCCTGAGCTCCGGCAGCAGCTCGGCGACGCCCTCCGGCGGCACGATCGCGAACGTCGCGCCCGAGCGCTCCACGTCTCGCACGGTGCGACGCAGGCCGCGGCGCCCGCTCCCGTCCAGCGAGAAGGTGGGGAGAGGCACGCGCGCCTCCTCGCCGAGCTTGAGGAGCGTCAGCCCGAGGTCGATGTAGAGCGGCAGGTGCTTGCTCCCGACTTCGTAGAACACCGGCCAGCCGGCGTGCCGCTCGGCCAGGTCCTTGAATTGCCACGCCAGTTCCGCGCGCTCGTCCGGCGCGCCGACCGGGTCGCCGAGCGCGACCCAGCTCCGCCCCGAGACGGCGTACATGAGGAGGCCGCCGCCCTGGCCGAAGAGCAGCGTCTTGTCGCCCAGGGCGGCCAGGTAGGCGTCGACGCACCCGGATTCGTACGCGATCCGCGCGGCGCGGTCCACCTCGCCGGCGGTCGGCCGCGACAGCACGGGCCGGGCGGGGCGGAGGAGCCGGTTGAACGCGACGGCGACCGCCAGCCCCACGGCGCCGACCGACGCGCGCAGGAAGCGCGGCGCGTCGCCGCGCAGCGCGAAGCGCCACCAGAGCTCGTCCGAGTACGGCACGTGCTTGTACGAGAAGAATCCCAGCCACAGGGTGCCGGCGAGCACGAGGGCGACGGCGGCCACCCAGCCCAGCGACCACGGCTCGCTCGTGAGCGCGGCGCGGCGGTAGAAGTGGCGCCTGGCCGGCACGAGCACGGCCAGGACGCCAGTGAGCGCGAGCGCCTCCTCCCAGTCGCCGCCCTTGAGGAGGGAGGCGCCGATCCCCGCGGCGAGGGCGACGACGGTGAGGTGGTACGCGGCGTCGAGGCGGCGGCGGAGTCCGTACGCGAGCAGCAGCAGTCCCACGCCGGCGAGGCTCGCCACGAAGTGCGAGAGCTCGATCACGCCAAGGGGGAGCACCATGTGCAGCCAGCGGAGACGGCCGTGCACTCCGGGGGTGGCCCCCGACGCCAGGAGGATCGCGCCGACGAGAAAGGTCGCCGCGCTCAGCACGTCCGGCGCGAGCGCCGGCAGCCAGCGCCGGGTCGCGCCGGCCAGCCGCAGCACGCCCGAGCGACGCTGCGCGATCTCGTACCCGCTGAGCGTCGCCGTCGCCAGCGCGAACGGGACCAGGTAGTAGACCACTCGATAGGCGACGAGCGCGCCGGCCGCGTCGGCGGCGGCGACGTAGGGGCGGAGCATGACGATCATCAGCGTATCGAACACGCCGATGCCGCCCGGCAGGTAGCTCAGGATCCCCGCGCCCTGGGCGAGCAGGAAGGCGCCGAGGAACACCGGGAACGTCAGCCCGCGGGCCGGCGGGAGGATCGCGTAGAGCACGGCGCTGGCGATGACCCACTCGGCGACCGCCGTCCCAATCTGCGCGGCGCCGAGCCCCGGTCCGGGCATGGCGAGGCGCCAGCCGCGAATTCGCAGCGGCAGCTGGCGCACCGTCGCGCTCGCCACGATGTACGCGAGCGCCAGCGCGAGCAGGCCCAGCCCGACCACACGTAGCGCGACCGGGGGCACGCCGGCGACCCGGGGGAGCGTTCCCGCGGCGAGCGCGAGCGCCGCGCCACACGTGGCCACGAATCCGAGCGTGTTGGTGACGAAGATGAACCCGAGCCCCCGCGCGATCTGCGCCGCCGTGAGGCCCCAGGCCGACCAGAAGCGGTACCGGATCGAGCTGCCGGTGAAGACGCCGAGACTGATGGTGTGACTGATCGCGTAGCCGATCGAGGAGGCGAACGCGACGCGCCGGCGCGGGAGGCGGCAGCGCACGTAGCGCAGCGCGAGGGCGTCGTAGCCGACCAGAAGCGCGTAGTCGACGGCGGTGAGCGCGAGCGCGAGGGCGAGGCTCCAGCGCGGGAGCGCCATCACGCGGTGGGCGATGTCGCGGTAGCGGTAGGCGCTCAGCTCGTGATGGAGCACCGCGAGCGCGAGCAGCGGGAGGCAGACGGCGAGGAGCACGGGGAGCGCGCGCGCCGCCGCGCGGCGCGGCGTGCGCTTGCCGGCGTTCTGCTCGCGGCCGGCCTCGACGAGCGGGGCCGGCGGCGTCGGGCCCCCGGTCACGTCTCGCGTCCGCTCGGCGGTGGCTGAGGTGGTCATGATGCTCGCGGCACGGGTGAGTGCTCTTCACATGGCTGGTGGGTTCGCTGCGGGGACGCCGGAGGGTTCACCTCCGCCGCGGCGCGGCGCGCCGGCGCGTGCACGGGGAGCCAGAGTGTGAACGTGGTGCCCCGCCCCTCGACGCTCACGCAGGTGATCTCCCCGCCGAGGAGGCGGGCCACGCGCCGACTCATGGCGAGGCCGATTCCGTCGCCTGACGCGGTGGCCGCGGTCGTGGGGACGCGGAAGAACTCATCGAAGATCCGCCCCTGCAGCGCGGGCGGCACGCCGGGGCCGCTATCGATCACCTCCACCGCGACCCAGGGCCCGGCGCCCCACTCGGTGCGGGCCGGACGGTACGACGTCCGCAACGCGACGCTCCCGTCGGCGGGTGTGTACTTGATCGCGTTCGACAGGAGGTTGCCGATGATCTTCGACACGAGCGACGGGTCCGTGTCGACGGGCGGGACGTCCTCGGCGACTGTCACGCTGAGCGTGAGCCCCGCCCGCTCGGCCGCCGCGAAGTAGTCGCTCGCCGCCTCGAGGACCAGGGAGCCGAGGTCCGCCCGGCGCTGGCGCACGCGCAGCGACGCGGCCTCGCTGCGCGCGACCGACAGCGCGTCCTGGACCGCGCCGAACGTCCGATCGATGATGCGCCCGATGCGCGTCGCGTAGTCGCGCTGGAGGGGCGTCAGTGGGCCGGCGATCCCGTCGCGCAGGAGCACCGCGTACCCCCCCGCCGCGCCCAGCGCGTTCTTGAGGTCGTGCGTCAGCCCGCGGAGCAGGGCGATCTTGTGCTCGGAGGCGGCGGCGAGCGCCACGCGGCTCCGCTCCGCCTCACGCGCGAGGGCGGCCATCCGGCGCCCGGTCCAGTAGACCGCGAGGAGCACGCCGACGAGGAGGGGGACGAGCGCGGTCGGCAGGCGGACGCTCCACGCCTCGAGCGCCTCGAGGCGCTCGAGCTGCCGGCGCTCGCGCTCGCCTAACGCTGTGTCGAGTCGCGCCGCCGTCGCGAGCACGTCGGCCAGGCCCGCCCCCACGCCGGCCGCCCCGGCGTCGGGCCCGGTGCGCCAGCGCGCGGTCGTCGCGCGCAGGCGCGCGACGTCGCGCGCGACGCCCCCAGCAGTGAGACGCGGGGCGAGCACGCCGAGCGCCGAGTCGCTCGCGCGCACGGTGGCGACGGCCTCGCCGTAGCTGCGCGCGAGCACCGAGTCGCGGCGCGCGACGAGCTCGTCGCGCGCCGCGACCTCGAGGACGACCGCCTGCGCGGCGGCGCGCACGATGCGCTGCGCGGGAACGATGGTCTCCGTGAGCTCGGAGCGCACCCGCGCCATCCGCCGGCTCGTGGCCCACGGGACCGCGTCGAGGATCGTCAGCGCGAGGAGTCCGACGGCGACCGGCGCCAGGGGAGTCCAGGGTCTGCGCGGGGCGCCGCTCGCGGGTGCGGGCGCGACAGGTTGGGGGCGATCGAGAGTGCGCATGCGCTGTCGGACAGGGGACGGGGGTACCGCCCGCGGGGCGGCCGTTCGGGCTCGCGCGCCGACTCACCCGGCGCGCCACGCCACCAAGGTGAGGGGGCGGCCTCGGCCCGTATTGGACCTGGTTGTTGACTGGAGTCGCCCTTCGAGTCGGGGGGCAAGCGCGTCCCACAACGGCCGTCAAGACGGCCGCCGCGCGGCGGTCGAGATTGCGCCGCGCGTGACGCGGGCCCGCGTCACGGTCACCCAATCCACTTGGAGGAATCATGCGGTCCAGCCTACTGCTCG
Organism: Gemmatimonadaceae bacterium; assembly: GCA_035265005.1. Taxonomy (GTDB): domain Bacteria; phylum Gemmatimonadota; class Gemmatimonadetes; order Gemmatimonadales; family Gemmatimonadaceae; genus DATFPD01. The sequence goes on from DATFPD010000740.1 coordinate 18,230, forward strand.
CCGCCGGCGCCGGCGCGCTCGTGGTCGCGGCGTGCAGCTCCGCGGTCAAGGTGCGCACGTCGGTCGCCCCCGACGCGAACCTCGCCGCGCTGCACACCTTTCACGTCCTCTCCCCGCCGGCGCGCCGCGCGGAGACCCCGCTCGCCGAGGATGACCCGATGCTCGACAACTCGATCACGAACCGGGAGCTGCGCGACGAGCTCGCGAAGGACTTTCAGGCGCGCGGCTACGCGCCGGCCGGCCGCGGGGCCGCCGACTTCTACGTCGCCTACTATGTCGGCTCGAAGGAGAAGTTCGACACCACCTACTGGGGCCCGGCGTGGGACCCGGCATGGCGGTACACGTACTGGGGACGTCCGGGCTGGGCGTGGCCGTGGTACGCGGCGCCGGCAACGCCCTGGGTCGCCGACGTGCGGGCGTACACCGAGGGCCAGGTCGTCGTGGACGTGGTCGACTCGCGGACCAGGCAGCTCCTCTGGCGCGGCAACGGCGTCGCGCGGACGTCGGACGACCCGTCGGAGTACTCCCACGAGCTGCGCCGCGCCGCCGACGCCGTCGTGAAGAAGTTCCCGGCCGCGACGGCCCGGGCGACGGCGGACGCGGGCCGCTGACACCCAGAGAGGCAAAGCTGAACGGCAGGGGGCGCAGAGGATTCGTCATTCCTCTGCGCCCCCTGCGTCCTGCCATACCGGCGCCGCCCGCGCGCCCGATCCGTCCGCGCCGCCTGCCTGACGAGGATCAGGCGCCGAGGAAGCGCGCGTGCACGTACTCGCGCATCCGGACGTCGTAAATGAGGTACCACCCCGAGTGGTCGGGGTCGAGGTAGACCACGAAGTCATCGCACGTCCAGCACCAGGGCGCGGTCGCGGCCCATTCCCAGTCGGCGATCTCGAACTGGCCGCCGGGCAGCCAGATCCGGCGGGCGCCCAGGTCGTAGCGGGCGACGCGCCAGTGGTGCCCGGGGCCAACCTCGGCGAAGCGCCCGAACTCGAACGGGCGCGCAAGGTGGAAGCGCGCGTCGTTGGGCGCGGCGTGCCCGTACCAGTGGTTGTCGCGCACGTAGGGCACCAGGCCGCCGGTCGGCCGCCCCGGCTCGACGATCGGCGCGGCGTGGGCGGGCTCGCGCCGCGCCGGCTCGTGCGGGATCAAGGCCTCCCCCCGTGCGCCTCCGACCCCCCGGCGGCCCCGCTGCGCGGCGATCTGCTGGGCCGGGAGCGAGATCGCGACGAACGCGGCGACCAAGGCAAGTGCAGTGTGTGTTCGCATGTGTCCTCTCGAAATGTGTCGTGTGTGGGCTGCGCGGTCGCGCGGTGTGCGTGGCGCGCGGCTCAGTGCAGCGGGACCTTGATCCCGAGATGCTCCCCCTTGCGGACGCGCAGCGTCTGACTCGCGAGGTCTTCGCCGCCCGCCGGGTGGAGGATGATCTCGATCGAGTCGCCCGGCCGGACCACCATCTTGGGGAAGCGGAGCGTTGCGCGGTCGCGCGCGGGCACCTCGCCGATCCGGATGTCGAAGGCCCCCTGCTCGGCGAAGACGGTCACCGGCTTGCCGCGCGGGTTGTCCACCGTCAGCGTCGCGTCTGCCAACTCCTCCGGCGGGATCATCGCCGTCATCGTCCCGGTCGGCGACGGCGGCATGCCGCCCCGCGGCGGGACCACCATGCCGATGCGTCCGGGCGGCTCGAGCGAGAACTCCTGCGTCGCGAGGTCGTCCGCCTCCCCCTCGGGGTGCACGAACAGCTGGATGCGCGCGCGGCCGCGGACGGCCCACTTCGGCAGCGGCAGCGTCGCCGCCCGCAGCGCCGGCACCGTCCCGAGCCGGCGGTCGAACGCTCCGTACTCCATGTAGACCGTGACCGGCACCTTCCGGTCGTTCTGCACCGTTACGGTGTTGGCCGCCGTGTCGGCGACCGTGTCGGCGGGCGCGGCGGACGCCAGCCGCAGGGCGCCCTGCGCCGGCGCGGCGCCGGCGAGCGCCGTCAGTCCGAGCGCCAGCGTGGCCATCAGCGTCTTCATCTTCTCCTCCTGAGTCGGGTCGGGGTCGTTGCCCCGGCGGCGGCGCTCCATGCGGCGCGCGCCCGCCGGCCCGGGGAAGCATGGCCGAGCGCCTGACGAGGGTCTTGACCGCCGTTGCTGTCGGGGTGGGGCAACGTGCTTCAAGACCCGCCCGGTGCCGTCGCCCAGATTCGGCCGGGACGCGTCGAAGCGCGGTGCCAGCCACTGGAGGAGATGCGGGTGACAGAGTCCGAGTCGGGCGACGCCCCCGGCCGTCCCGGGATCGAGCCGAGGTGGACGTCGAGCGCGAAGACCGGCGTCGGGACCGCCGTCGGCGCCCGCAGCCGCGTGTGGTTCACGATCTCGCACGGGATCGTGAACGAGGTCTACTACCCGCGCGTCGACCTCGCGAACACGCGCGACGTCGGCCTCATCGTCACTGACGGCGCGGCGTTCTTCTCCGAGGAGAAGCGCCACACCAGCCACGAGGTCGTGCCGCTGGCGCCCGGCGTGCCGGGCTACCGCCTAACGAACGTCTGCGCCGAGGGCCGGTACCGCGTCGTGAAGACGGCGGTGTGCGACCCCCGGCGCGACGTGCTGCTGCAGGGGGTCCACTTCCAGGCGCTGCGCGGCGCGCTGGCCGACTATCGCGCCTTCGTGCTGGCGGCGCCGCACATCGGCAACCAGGGCTACGGCAACGACGCCCGGGTCGGCGACTACAAGGGCGTGCCGATGCTCTTCGCCCGGCGCGGCGGTTGCGCGCTCGCCCTCGCCTGCTCGGCCGACTTCGTCCGCGCGAGCTGTGGCTACGCGGGGGTCAGCGACGGCTGGCAGGACCTCCGCGCGCACGGCCGCCTGACGCGGCTCCACGCGCGCGCCCGCGACGGCAACGTCGCGCTCACCGGCGAGGTGGACCTCGCCGCCTGCGGCGGCCGGTTCCTGATCGCGCTCGCGTTCGGCCGTGACGAGGCGGAGGCGGGCCAGGCCGCGCGGGCCGCGCTGCTCCAGGACTTCGACCACGTGGTCGCGGCGTACGGGCGCGGCTGGGCGGCGTTCCAGTCCAACTGCCTGGACCTCGATGACCCGGAGGCCGCGGCGCCCGACGTGTACCGCGCGAGCACGGCGGTGCTCAAGACGCACGAGGACAAGGGACACGCGGGCGGCATCATCGCGAGCCTCTCCGTCCCGTGGGGCAACTCGAAGGGCGATCACGACCTCGGCGGCTACCACCTCGTGTGGCCCCGCGACTTGGTCGAGAGTGCGGGCGGCCTCCTGGCCGCGGGGCACGCGGAGAGCGCCCGCACCGCGATGGCGTACCTCATGAGCACCCAGGAGGCCGACGGCCACTGGGCGCAGAACATGTGGCTCGACGGGACGCCCTACTGGAACGGCGTGCAGATGGACGAGACGGCCCTCCCGATCCTGCTCGCCGACGCGCTGCGCCGCGAGCACGCGCTCAGGGCGCTGCGCCCCTGGCCGACGGTCCGCCGCGCCGCGTCGTATCTCGTTCGCAACGGGCCGGTCACGCCGCAGGACCGGTGGGAGGAGGAGAGCGGCTACTCTCCCTTCACCCTGGCCGCGGAGGTGGCCGCGCTGCTCGCGGCCGCGGACTTCGCCGACGAGGCGGGCGAGTCGCGCACGGCGGCCTACCTGCGCGAGACCGCCGACGCCTGGAACGACGGCATCGAACGGTGGACGTACGTCACGGGGACGCCGCTGGCGCGCTCGGTGGGCGTGGACGGGTATTACGCGCGCATCGCGCCGGCGGAGACCACCGACACTGGCTCCGCCCGCGGCGCAGCGGCGTCCCTGGTGAGCCCGGACGCCCTGGCCCTGGTGCGCTTCGGCCTCCGTGCCGCCGACGACCCGCGCGTCGTGAACACGGTGCGCGTGATCGACGCCGCGCTGCGGCGCGAGACCGCGACCGGTCCCGTGTGGCACCGCTACAACGGGGACCGCTACGGGGAGCACGACGACGGCGCCGCCTACGACGGCAGCGGGCGGGGCCGCGGGTGGCCGCTCCTCGCCGGCGAGCGCGCGCACTACGAGCTCGCCGCGGGCAACGCGGCCGAGGCGGCGCGGCTGCGGCGCGTGCTGCGCGCGCAGGCGAGCGCGGGCGGGCTGATCCCCGAGCAGGTGTGGGACGCGCCCGACGTCCCGGCGCGCGAGCTGTTCAACGGCCGCCCGGCCGGCGCGGCGATGCCGCTCGTGTGGGCGCACGCCGAATACGTGAAGCTGGCGCGCTCGCTGCGCGACGGCCGCGTGTTCGACACGCCGGCGCAGACGGTGCGGCGATACGTGGAGGCGCGGCGCACCTCGCCGCACGCCAGCTGGCGCTTCAATAGCAAGGTGCGCGTGATCGCGTCGGGCACCACGCTGCGGCTGGAGACGCTCGCCCCCGCGCTCGTCCACTGGAGCGCCGACGGGTGGCGCACGGCGCGTGACGCCGAGAGCGCCGACAGCGGGCTCGGCGTGTGGTACGCCGACCTCTCGACGGCGTCACTCCCCGAGGGCGCCGCGCTGCGCTTCACCTTCTACTGGCCGCAGGCGCGGCGCTGGGAAGGGGCGGACTTCGTCGTCGAGGTCGGCCGCGGATGACGGCGGCCGCCGGGTCTTGCACGACGTTGTTGCACGGCGGCGGCGGGCAACGCCGTTCCACAACGCCGCCCAAGACCGCGCTCCCGGCGGGCGGCAACGTTCGCCTCGATGCCGCACGAGGCGGCACGCCACTCGCCCCGGAGATCCCATGCGTCCTGTCCGACTCACTGCCATCGCGCTCATCGGGGCGGCGGCGTGCGTGCCGGGCGTCCCCCGCGTCGACGGCGGGCCCGCCGCGCCGCCGGCCCCCGCCCGCCCGTGGCGCCCGCCGCCGCTGGCGCGCGTCTCGGACTCGTTAGGTTCGCTGCCGGCCGCGCCCGCCGCGCCCGCCGCGCCGGGGGCGGAGCTGGGGCCGCGGCCGGAGGCGCTCGGTCTGGCCGACGTCGTCGCCCTCGCGCTGCGCAACAACCCCGCGACGCGCGCGAGCTGGGCGCAGGCCCGCGCCGCCGCCGACGCCTTCGGGGTGGCGCGCGCGAGCTACCTCCCGGCAGTGAGCGGCGTCGTGACCGGGTCGCGGTCGCAGCAGCCGGCGGCCGCGACCAGCAGCAGCAGCAGCAGCAGCAGCAGCACGGCCGCCGCCGGCCCGCGGACGTCGTACGTCCCGTCGGTGAGCCTCAGCTACCTGCTCTTCGACGTCGGCGGCCGCAGCGGCACCGTGGACAACGCGCGGGAGACCGCCTTCGCGCTCGCGTTCACGCACAACCAAGTCCTCCAGGCGACGGTGCTCCAGGTGGAGCAGGCGTACTTCGGCTACGCGGGCGCGCGGGCGCTCCGCGACGCCCAGCGCGAGTCGGTGCGCGAGGCGCGGGCGAGCTACGACGCGGCGCGGATGC
>DATFPD010000741.1:0-10528 GCA_035265005.1 Gemmatimonadaceae bacterium
GCTGGTCTCGCCGTCGGCGGCGGCGGGCGCGGCGACCGTCGCCACGGTGTCCCCCGCGAGCTCGGCCACCAGGTAGGTCGCTCCGGTGGCCCGGAGCCAGTACTGCCCGACGTGCGGGCACGAGGAGGGACCGGGGAGCGCGGTGGCGACGGGCACCGCGGCTGGCGCCGAGCGCCGGGGCGCGTTCACCGAGCACGCGGCCGCCCACGGAGCGGCCGCGCAGGCGAGCGCCAGCCGCCGCCGTCGCCGGCGGCGGGCCTCCTGGTTCGCGCCAGTCATCGTTAGGTGGGGGTCCCTGGGCTCAGGCGCGAACCGCGGTCGTCGTCATGTCCGGGCGCCCGCCGCGCGCCGAATGGTACACCCGCGCGCGGCGGGGTGGGGGCGGCGGTCGGAGCGTGTCAGGGCGCCTGCCACCCACGTCCCCCTCGCCGGGGGAGCTGGACCGGAATCCAACGCTCGGACGGCATCAGGAAGCCGAGCACGCCGCCGGCGGCCGCGCCGATGAGCGCTCCGGAGAGTGCGACGCGCGCCATCTCGGAGCCCGCGCCGTCGAGCGGTCTGATCTGGGGACCGGAGGTGACGTGCGCCGTGATGCCGATGGCGGTGCCCAGCACCGTGCCCCAGATGAGGCCGCGCCGCGTTCCCTTCAGCCGGCTCGCGCCGCGGCTCACTTCGAGCCGGTTGACCATGTTCGTGGTGAACGTGGCGAAGCGAAACTGGTCCACCGGGACGGCGCCGCTGGAGAAGAAGGGGATCGACCGGCGCACGACGGCCGTGTCGAGCACGATCGAGTCGGGGTGCAGCAGCATCATGGCCCCGACGACCCGCCGATGCCCTTCGCCCGACGCGGTGACGCGCACGCGCTCGCCGACCCGCAGGTCGCTCGTCGGCACCGCGCCACCCTCCTGTGCGGCGAGCGGCGCGGCCGCGAGCGCGGCGAGCGTGAGAAGAATGCGGCCTCTCATAACACCTCTCCGGAAAGCCCCGCGACATCCTGCCAGTGGGCGGTCAGCAAACGCATAAGCCATGCACGGGGCGCCCCGCCCGCCGGGCGCGCGCCCCACTAGACCGACTCGTCCTCCAGCTCCTCCAGCCTGGCCTCGAGGTCGCCCGCCATCCCGGGGTGGCCGAAGCGGCGCGACGCGTCGATTCCGCGCCGCAGCGCGTCGCGCGCTTCCTCGGGTCGCCCGAGCCTGATCAGCGCCTCGGCCAGCCGGCCGTATCCGTTCCCCTCGTCGTCGTAGCGCGAGAGGTAGGCTTCCAGGTGCTCCCGCGCCTCCTCGAACAGCCCTTCCTTCAGCGCCTCGTTCGCCAACCCGAAACGCGCGAGCGAGTTCGCCGGATCTTTCGCCACCATGCCGCGAAAGGTCTCGAGTCGCGAATTGGCCATGAGAGACTATGGGGCGTGTGCGACGACAGTGTCAACGACGAATCACGGCTCGCGAATCAGCCGCTCCACCGTCTCCGCGACCTGCTCCGGCGCCTCCTCCGGGAGGAAGTGGCGTGCGCTCGGGAGGACGGCGAGCGTCGACCCCGGGATCGCAGAGTGCAGCCGCTTCGCGATCGACGAGGGGAGGAAGGGATCGTGCTCGCCCCAGAGGATCGACGTCGGGCAGACGATCGAGCCGAGCCGCGCCTCGAGGGCGATGGTCTCCGTGGAGTCGAGCGCGTTCATGTGCGCGACCAGCGCGTCGCGGCCGTCCGCGGTGACGAACGGCTTCACGTAGCGCTCGATCGAGCTCGCGCACCGCGCCTCGTCCACGTATCCGCGGCAGAGGTCGCGGCGCACGATCGAGAGCAGCCAGGACGGCGGCAGGTGTCGCGTCAGCGGCAGCATGGCGCGCGCGAGCTTCACCTCGCGCGCGGGCCACGCGTCGAACGCCACCGAGTCGATCAGGCAGAGGTGCGAGACGCGCTGCGGCCAGCGGGTGGCCAGCAGCTGCGCCACGCCGCCCCCGACGTCGTGCCCCACGACGCACGCGCGGCTGATCCCCAGCGCGTCCATGAGGCCGAGCACGCGCTCGGCGTGGCCGCGCAGCGAGAGGTCGCGGCCCATGGGGCGGTCGCTCCGGCCGAACCCCAGCAGGTCGAGCACGACCAGCCGATGGCCGCCGGGCATGAGCGGCACCACGTCGTTCCAGAGATGCGACGACGTGGGAAATCCATGCACGAAGACGACGGGGTTCCCCACGCCGCGCGTGCCGGCCGCGTAGTAGTAGATCCGCGCCCCGGCGAGGTCGACGAACTCACCGCGCATGGCGATGCACGCGAGCGCTCAGGGTCGGCGGGAGTGCGGGGCTCCGGGAAGCACGAGCCCGCAGCAGCCGCAGTAGAGCGGCACCGCGTCCTCGGTCGACGGCGCTCCGCCGCCGGCCCCAGCGGCGCCTTCGTTCGCGGTCAGCCGGCCCAACCGCCCTCCGCAGCGCGGACAGGCGCTGCGGGAAGCGGGGGCCGGCTCGGCGTGTCGCTCGGGACTCGGCGACCCGGAGGCGTCGGAGGTCATGCGTGCGAAAGTGGTGTCGCGCCCGCTCCGGGGGCAAGCCCGAGGTGCACGCGGCCGGACGTGACACGGGGGCAGAGGTGCGTGGCGCCCCTGCCCCCGTGCGTCGTTCGTCCAGCGGAGCCGACTACTCCTCGTCCCGCTGCTGCTTCATCGCCCGCAGCTCCGCCTGCTCCTGATTCTCGGGCGAGTTCGGGATCAGCGAGTCCTCGGTCTGCTGGCTGCCGGCGACCTGATGCTTGGCCTCGTTCCGCGTGCCCTCGTCGTTGGTCCGGCTCTTCCGGTCCGTGGCCATCGCGTTCATCTGATTGAAATTGCTCGGCTTTCCGCCCATGCTGCACTCCGTTGGATTGGGCTGGCCCAGAGTACAGGAATTGTGCCGGGGAGGGCGGATATGGGATACGAGGGACGAGATACGAGACGTGCCCCGGGAAGCGCATAGTGGCTTCCCGGGGCACGTCTCGAATCCTGTATCTCGTACTTCGTATTTGTTACTTGCCCTTCCGCCGCTTCTCGCCGCGCTGCCGGATCTCGGCGACGTTCTTGTCGAAGACGCTCTGCTGATCGGGGGTGAGAGCGGCGCGCAGCTCGGTCTGCTGCTGGGCGGTGAACTGGCGGAAGCGCGCCATCTCTGCCGAGTCGGGGCGGTTCGCGCCGTCGGCACGGACGTCCGCGCGGAGCGACTGACGCTGGGTCTGGTACTTCTCGCCGATCGCGCGGACCTGCTCCTTCTGTGCGTCGGTCAGGGTGATCCCGCGGAACAGCGCGCGGCCGGGCTGAGCGCCCTGCCGGCCCGCGCGACCCCCGCGCCGGCCGTCGCGCCGGCCGTCGCGCCGCTGATCTCCCTGGACGGAGCCGCGGCGACCGTGGTGGGTGCTGTCCTGCGCCGTCTGGCTCTGCTGAGCGCCCGCCTGCGAGCCGGCGAGCCCGAACACGAGTGCGGCACCGAGGGCCACGATTCGAATGCGCTGCATCTGTACTCCTCCGAAGACCGGTCGATCTCGATAGTTGATACGATCTTGTGCGGCGGCGTGGGGTATCTTTACTCCGACGCGGCCGGCGCTTCGGGAAGGTAGACTCCCGGACGAAGCCGTCGTTAACAGGCGGGCTCGTGCGCCTAAGTCATGAATTGGCTTCGTATTGCTTGACAGGCGTGGGGCTCGTGCGCAATTCTTGCGGGCACGTCGTACGCAGCCTGAGCCGTCCCGGCGTACGCAGGGGGCGTGACCCGCGTGATCAAGCGCGTTGTTCCCGCACTGCTCTAACAGCGAGGGTCGACCGTGGCTGTTCCTCTTTCACCCACGCTTGCGTCCGCGTCGTCCGGCGCCCACCTGGGTGCCGCCGACCATGCGCCCGGATCTGGTACCTCGGGAGGTACCGTCTCCGGCACGCCACGCGTCGTGCTGATGCCCGCGACGCCGGTCACCTTCGCGCTGCGCTGGCTCCTCGACCACGGCGGCCCGGCGGTGCAGTACCGGTCGCTCGTCGAGGTGGCGCGGCTGTCGGGCAGATTCGACGTCCTCCCGTACTCGCACCATCCCGCGCTGCTGCTGGCCCTGCAGCAGGGCACGGACGGGAGCTGGGGGCACTCCATGCTCGGCATTCCCACCGCGCGGTCCGCGGTCTTCGAGGGCGTCGGGACGATCAACGCCGTTCGACGCCTGCTGGAATACGGATGGGACCCGGAATCGCCGCCGATCGTTCATGCGCGGCGATTGCTGTTCCGGCTCCTGGCGGAGGACGACGACCCGGCGTTCCTGTTCGAGTTCGGCGGCAAGGGGAAGGCGGACGAGTTCATGTCGCGCCGCGCCCGCGGCATCCTGCGCGAGGCGGCCGCGGCCGCGCTGGCGCAGGCGGGCTACGAGAACGACCCGCGCCTGCGGGGCTGCGCCCGTCGCTCGCTGGAACGGGTGGTGGGCTACCTGCGCTCTCCGCTGGGACAGAAGCCGTGGGTGCGGGTGGGGAACAAGCAGGTGCTGGCCGCCGACGCGCACCCGCCTTCCATCTACACGCTGCTGCTGCTCGCCCACATGCCGGTCTTCCGAAGCGAGCACAGCGATCTCATCGAGCGCCTCTTCCAGCATCTGTCGCAGCCGCTGCCGAGGCAGGAGCCGGTGCAGCTGTGCGGCGAGCAGCTCGTCCCGCAGCCGCATCTGGTGCTGGGGGACATGCTCCCGAACCGCAACGCGGCCGACGCGGACGTGCCGTCGGCGCTGTTCTGGCTGGAGTTGATGGCGCGGCTGGGGTACCTGCGGCGAAGCGAGAGCTGGAACAAGCTCTTCGACCGCTTCCTCGACGCGCGCGATCGCGACGGCGTCTGGCGTCCGCATCGCGGCGTCACCGTCCCCTCCCGGACCACGAACCCGTTCCTCTGGCCGAGCTTCCCCCTCGGAGACGGATCCTCGGAGGACGAGCGGTCGGCCGAGGTCACCTTCCGCCTGGGGCTGATCGCGCGGCTGAGCGGACGGCCGGTGGAGGCCATCTGACCAACGGCCGGCCGGCATTCGGCCGGCCGTAGCTCGGCGCGGCTCGAAGGCCGACAGCGGATGCCGCGTCGCCGACGGCTCGCGCCGGAGGAGTGTTACCCCGCGGGCGTTCCCGGCATCTCGGTGCGCTTCGTCACGACGCGCTCGGGGGCGCGCGTGCGCGTGGTCGAGGCCGGGGGTGGGGCGGGAGCGCGCGCCGGGTCCGGCGACGTGCTGCTGGTCCACGGCTGGGGGTGCAACGCCTACCTGTTCCGGCATCTCACTCCCGCGCTGGCCGACGCGGGACATCGGGTCTTCGTCCCGGACCTCCTGGGGCACGGCCAGTCGGACAAGCCGGGCGACCCCGGCGCCTACACGCTGGACGCGATGGCCGGCCACGTGGCGGAGGTCATGGACGCGCTCGGCCTGTCGGAGGCCGCCGTCGTGGGACACTCGCTGGGCGGCGCGATCGCGCTCCGCCTGACGACGCGCGCCCCCGATCGCGTCCGGCGGCTGGCGCTCTTCGCGCCGGTGGGGCTGGGGCGGGTGAGCGCCTATCGGCTGGGGCGCGCGATCTCGCCGCGGCCCCTGACGCCGCTGGTGCCCGTTCTGGCCGCGCGCCGGGTGTTCGAGGTCGTGATGCGGCTGGCGTACGGGCCCGACCATCGGTTCAGCGAGCGCGACGTGGACGAGTACTGGGCGCCGACTCGCAGCCGGGACTTCGCGATCGCGCTTCGCCATCTCGTCCACGCGTTCGACTGGGGGCGCCTGCGGGTCGAGCAGCTGTCCGCGCTCCGGGCGCCGACGCTGGTGGTGTTCGGGAGCTGCGACCGCGTCGTCTCGCCGTCGGAGAGCGGCCGCTACGTGTCCGCGATGCCGGACGGGCGCCTGGTGGTGGTGCCCCGGGCGGGGCACGTGGTCCCGGAGGAGCTGCCCGAGCTCGCGGTGGCGCTGCTGCGCGAGTTCCTTCGCGCGGGCGGCGATCGCGTAGCGCGCGATGTTGCAACGGCTTAGATTGACCTCACGGGTCGCGGCCGCTGGCGACGCGCCCGATGGCCGGCCGCGCCCGCGCGGCGCGCATCCTGCGCCCGTAATGATCCGGCCGAGGACACGAGCGTGCGCCGGCCCCGCCGGGAGGCGGGCCGAGCAGCGGCCCCGGCGCTGGAATCAGCCCAACAGGACAGCATGGACGCAGCAGCGGGGAGCGCCGCCCGAGCGAACGGCGCGGACGGGGAGCAGGGCGGCGGCGGGGCCGGGCCTAACGACGCCGAGCCGGTAGTGACGTTCGAGACTCTCGGGCTGCGCCCGGCGGTGCTCGACGCGGTGCGGGACGCCGGCTACGAGCGCCCGACGCCGATCCAGGCGCAGGCGATCCCGCTCGCCCTCAAGGGGCGCGACCTGATCGGCCTCGCGCAGACCGGCACCGGGAAGACCGCGGCGTTCACGCTGCCGATCGTCGACCGCCTGGCCGGGGGGCCGCGGCGGACGCGGGTGCTGATCCTCGTGCCGACGCGCGAGCTGGCGCAGCAGGTCGAGGAGAGCTTCGTGAAGTACAGCCGGCACGCCGAGGTGGACGTGGCGGCGGTGTACGGCGGCGTGCCGATCGAGCCGCAGGAGCGCGCGCTGCGCGGCGGCGTGGACGTGGTGGTCGCGACGCCGGGTCGGCTGATCGACCACATCGAGCGGCAGAACGTCGCGTTCGACGACCTCGAGGTGCTGGTGCTGGACGAGGCCGACCGGATGCTCGACATGGGCTTCGCGCCCCAGATCAACCGCGTGGTCGCGGAGCTGCCGCGCTACCGACAGACGCTCCTGTTCAGCGCCACGATGCCGCCCGAGGTCGAGGCGCTCGCCCGCACCTACCTGCGGCGGCCGCTGGTGGTGCAGGTGGGGCGGCGGTCCGGCGTCGCGCACGCGGTGCAGCACGCGGTCTACCCCGTGCCGCGCGAGCGGAAGAGCGCGCTGCTCATCGAGCTGCTGCGCAAGCCCGAGATGGACTCGGTGCTCGTCTTCACGCGCACCAAGCACGGCGCCGACCGGGTGGTGCAGCACCTCGAGCGCGCCGGCGTCTCGGCGACGGCGATGCACGCCGACAAGTCGCAGGTGCAGCGCACGCGCGCGCTGGCGGACTTCAAGGACGGGCGCGTGCGGGTCCTGGTCGCCACCGACATCGCGCAGCGCGGGCTCGACATCAGCGGGATCACGCACGTCATCAACTACGACGTGCCGCAGCAGCCCGAGGACTACGTGCACCGCATCGGCCGCACCGGCCGCGCCGCGGCGACGGGCGACGCCTACACCTTCATGTCGCCTGACGAGATCGCGATGGTGCGGACGATCGAGCGCGTGATCGGCCAGCAGATCCCTCGAATCTCGGTCCCCGGCTACGACTTCGGGACGGTGGCGGCGGACTGAAACCGACTACACCTGCGAGCTGCGAGCTCCGATCCTTCGCTTCGCTCAGGACAGGCTCTGCGACCTAGCACCCTCGGGACGCTATTGCTTCCCGGGCGCACTGTGGACGCAGGTCGCAGAGCCTGTCCTGAGCGCAGCGAAGGATCGCAGGTGTAGTCGGTCGCAGGTCGCAGGACTACTATTCCATCTCCATGCACAGAGCTCTGATTCTCGGCGTCCTCGCCGCCCTCGCCTGCGGCCGGGTGGTCGCGCCGCCGCCGCCGGCCACGGCGCCTGACGTGAGCGACGTGGGGCAGGTGGCGGGGGACCGCCTGGTGGTGGCGGCGAAGGCGGCGAGGACGCTGGCGGACCTGACGTTCACCACCCGCCGCTTCGGCTCCGACTCGACCTGGGGCTTCCGGTCGGGCGACCGGCTCGCCGCCCGCTTCCGCTACGGCCGCGGCACCGCCGACTCGACCCGGGTCTTCATCGAGCTCTGGGGGGAGTGCGAGGAGGGGCGCCGCTGCAGCCGGTTCGACGTCCGGTCGATGATCGAGCGCATCCGCGCCGAGGAGACACCACCCGGGTGATCTTGCCTCTGTCGCGTTAGGCTCCGCCCGACGGCCGACGGCCGCGCCCGCTCGGCGCGCGCGGTACGCTCGAGGCCGACAGCGCGCGCGTGACCTGCGTCACGCGCGCGCTGTGTCTTCGCGGCCGACGCGTGTCGATTCGCCGCGTACGGGCGGGCGCACCCGGAAACATCTGCCTAGCGGCACACTGCCTGCTTTGCGTGTCACCGTCGATCGGTGACGCCGCTGGTGTGCGTCACCCCGGAAGGAGCCTGCTTCGTCAGTGCCCTGCGGACGTGAGCAACGTGATCGAGACGGCCCGGCAGTACTAGCAGCACGACAATAGAAAGTCTCTGCTTCTGCAGTGCCGAACGTGATTCACCCCGTATGGCGTCGGAGGAAAAGATGTACACGCCGTACATGAAGAATACGCGCAGGGCGAATAACGCCCTCTGCCTGGTGCTAGCCGCCGCCGCGCTCGCCGCGGCCTGCGATGAGTATACCGCCCCGACGTCGCTGGAAGGCGACGCGAGCGGGATGCGACTCGAGATCGTCTCGGGAAACAATCAATCCGCGCCTGTCGGGACCGAGCTCTCGCAGCCGCTGGTGGTTCGGGCGTTCAATTCCGCGGGCAACCCGATCGCCAACCAGATCATCAACTTCCGCGTCACCCTCGGCGGCGGCAGCGTCTTCGCCGGCACCGCCAAGACCAACGCGAACGGCTACGCCCGCGAGTGGTGGACCCTCGGCCCCGCCGCCGGACTGAACCGGATCGAAGCCCGCGCGGTCGACGCCGCCACCGGTGAGCGCCTCGTCTTCGGCGTCTTCGAAGCGACCGGCACCAGCGGCGTTCCCACCGACACCACCACCGACACCACGACCACGCCGCCGCCGACGCCCGTCGTCACGACCGTGACGGTCACGCCGGACAGCAGCAGCATTCAGACCTCGCAGACGGTGCAGCTCTCGGCCGCGGTCCGCGACCAGAACGGCCAGCCGATGACGGCGACCGTGTCGTGGAGCAGCCTCAACCCGGGGATCGCCAACGTCAACGCGAACGGCCTCGTCACCGGCGCGTCGGCCGGCACGGCACGCATCGTCGGCGCCACGAGTGGCAAGGCGGACACGGCCAAGGTCGTCGTCACCTCCGTCACGCCTCCGCCCCCGCCGCCCTCCGGCTCGATCTTCGCCGAGGGCTTCGAGACGAACTCGTTCGGCACGTGGGATGACGGCTACGATCCGTCGACGCACCGCATCGTCACGACCGGCGGCGCCCACACCGGCAACAGCTACCTCGAGATCACCTACCCCGCCGGCAGCAGCGAGGGCGGCGGCTGGCTGACGAAGATGTTCAACGCCGGCTACGACTCGGTGCACTTCAGCTACTGGGTGCGATTCCCGACGACGTGGACCGGCGGCTCGTACCTGATGGGACTCTACGGCTCGCCGGTGAGCAACCCCTGGGCGGGATACGGCAAGGCGGGCGTCTGCCCGAACGGCTCGGACTACACGAACCACTTCCTGTACGTCGACGGCTCCGGCAGCCCCGGCCCGCTCACGTTCTACACGTACCACATGGACATGCAGGGCGGCTGCTACGGCGACGAGGGCGCCGGCCGCGCGACCTACGGCAGCGGCCGCGTCATGAGCCGCGGCGTCTGGCACCGGGTCGAGCTGCAGGTCCGGCTGAACACGCCGGGCTCGGCCGACGGCTGGGAGCGGATGTACATCGACGGCGCGATGCAGGGCGAGTGGCGCAACCTCCGCCAGCGCACCACGACGGGTCTCAAGATCACGTCGCTGCAGATCTCCGCGAACAACTCGGGCAGCGGCGGCAACGTGACCCGCACGATCAACATCGACGACATCAGCGTCTCGCCGCTCGGCGCGACGCCGGGTGGCCCCGGCGGCGGCGGCGGCACGGACACGTCGGGTACCGGCGGCACGCCCGCGCCGGTGGCGACGGTGACGGTCACGCCGAACCCGGCCAGCGTGCCGGCGGGGAGCACCGTCCAGCTCACCGCGCAGACCCGCGACGCCGGCGGCAACACGCTCACCGGGCGCGTGGTCACCTGGTCGTCGAGCAACACCGCGGTCGCCACGGTGAACGGCAGCGGCGTCGTCACGGGCGTCGCGGCCGGCTCGGCGACGATCACGGCCACCAGCGAGGGGCAGAGCGGCAGCTCCGCGGTCACGGTCACCGCCGTCACCACGCCGCCGCCGAGCGGGAACGCGGCGTTCACGAACGAGCCCGCCGGCTTCACGGCCATGACGAACAACCCCTGGGACGCCCTCGGCACGGGCGGGTGGGCGCACGCGAACCGCGACTCGCGCTCGCAGATCACGGCGGACGCGAGCGCGCCGCTGTCGCCCTCGAACGTGCTGGAGATGCTCTACCCGCAGGGCTACACCGGCGGCGGCGAGCCGGCGATCGAGGAGTACATCTTCCGGAACAACCCGACCGAGGTGTTCGTCGGGATGTGGGTGAAGTTCAGCCCGAACTGGCAGGGGCACTCCAGCGGGATCAACAAGATCGCCAACGTGATGACGAACGCCGGCTTCGGCCGGACGTGGATCGTGCTCCGCGCGGTCGGCGAGCG
>DATFPD010000742.1:0-1726 GCA_035265005.1 Gemmatimonadaceae bacterium
TGGAACTTGATCGCGATGTCGTCCTGCCTGAGCGTGCCGTAGCCGGGCGGCACCAGCAGGTCCGTGGACCCGGTGTCGCGCGACTGCGCCGCGGCGTCCGCGCCCTGCGCCGGCTGCCCGGCCGACGCCGCCGGCGCGGCGCTGCCTGACGAGGCGCACGCGGCGAGCGCGAGCGCGAGCGTGAGTGTGAGCGCCAACGCGGCCGGCGTGGCGGCGCTCGAGTCGTGCCTGCGTGGCATCACGGGCATCACGTCCCCCTCCAGGGTGGTTGCCCCACCAGCGACCGGATCGCGGCCGCCAGCTCGTCGCGCCCGGCGCCCGTGGCGGCGCTGAAGGCGATCACCTGGTCCTCCTCCAGTCCGAGCGTCCGCGCGAGCTCGCGAACTCGCGCCGCCGCGGCCGCCCTCGTGAGCTTGTCCGTCTTCGTCACGACGACGACCGTCGGCGCTCCAAGGTCGGCCAGAAAGTCCAGCATGTCCAGATCGTCCTCGCTCGGCTCGCGCCGCACGTCCAGGAGCTGCACCACGCCGCGCAGCGTGGGGCTGGACGACAGGTAGCCCTCGATCAGCGGCTTCCACTCGGCCTTCCGCTCCTTCGAGACCTGCGCGTAGCCGTAGCCCGGCAGGTCCACGAGCACCATCTCGTCGTTCACGCGGAAGAAGTTGAGCTCCCGCGTGCGCCCCGGCGTGCGGCTGACGCGCGCGAACGCCTTGCGCCGCACCAGCCGGTTGAGCAGCGACGACTTCCCGACGTTCGACCGGCCCGCGAACGCCACCTCCGGGAGCACCGGCTCGGGACGCCACCCGCCGGGCTTCGCCATCCCGCCGAGGAATTCCAGGTCGCGGATGACGAGCGGATCCGCGTCGCCGTCGTGCTCGTCGGCGTCGTGCCGGTCGGCGTCGCGCCCGTCGCTCAATGCGCCACCGCCCCCACGCCCGCCGCCGCCCGGTCGTCGGCCGCCCGCGCGCCCAGGTCGGAGCGCAGCGCCAGCCGCAGCACCTCGTCCATCGTCTTCACCGGGTGGAAGCGCACGGCGGCGCGCACCTCCTCGGGGAGCTCGTCCAGGTCGCGGACGTTGCCGTGCGGGACGATCACGTGGGCGATGCGGTTGCGGTGCGCGGCGACCGACTTCTCCTTGAGACCGCCGATCGGCAGCACGCGCCCGCGCAGCGTGATCTCGCCGGTCATCGCCACGTCGCCGCGCACCGGCGCCCCGGTCAGCGCGCTCACGATCGCGGTCGCGATCGCGATCCCCGCCGACGGGCCGTCCTTCGGCGTGGCGCCGGCGGGGATGTGCACGTGGACGTCGCGCGTGCGGTGGAAGTCCCGCTCGATCCCCATCGTGCCCGCCCGCGCGCGGGCGAAGCTCATCGCCGCGCTCGCCGACTCCTTCATCACGTCGCCCAGCGTGCCGGTGAGCTGGAGCCGCCCGCGGCCGCTCACCACGCTCACCTCGATCTCGAGCGTCTCGCCGCCGGTGGTGGTGTAGGCGAGCCCGGACGCCACGCCCACCTTGTCCTCCAGCGACGTCTCGTCCGGGTCGAACGGCGCCACGCCCAGCAGCGACCGCAGGTCCGCCGAACGCACGTGCTGGATCTCGGGCGTCGCCGCGGCCGCCGGTTCGGCGGGCGCGGCAGCGGGCGCGGCGGCGGACGCAGCGGCGGTCGCGGCCCGGTCGGCGATCCGCCGCGCGAGCTTGCGGGCGACGCGGGCCACGCGGCGCTCC
>DATFPD010000743.1:0-7184 GCA_035265005.1 Gemmatimonadaceae bacterium
CTCGTCCCCCGCCCCGGCCTCGATCGCGAGGTCGACGTCGAACTCGCGGCCGATCACCGCCGCCGTGGTCAGGACCGACTGCGACTTGCCCGACAGGCGCCCGAGCCGGCGGGAGATCAGGTCGTTCACCGCCACCGGCAGGCGCAGCTCGGAGACCGGCTTCCAGTCCCACTCGTCGCCCGTCCACCAGATGGCGCCCTCGTCCACCAGCGTGCGCAGCACCTGGACGACGAAGAGCGGGTTCCCCTCGGTGTGGCGGTAGAGGAACGCCAGGAACTCGCGCCCCACGTCCTGCTTGTGGAAGGCGGCCTCCATCCACTGCTTCAGCTCCTCACGCGTGAGGCGCGAGAGCGTGATCTCGTGGAACGACTCGCTGCGCGAGAGGCGGCGGCGGCGGTTGAGCGTCTCGCCGTGCGTCTCCTCGGAGCGGATGAGCATGCAGATGAGCACCCGCTCGGTCTCGAGCTGGGGCAGCAGGAACTCGAGCGTGTCCCACGACGCCGAGTCCGCCCACTGCATGTCGTCGAGCACGATGACGAGCGGCCGCTCCTGCGCGGCCAGGCGGATGTACTCGCCGATCTCCTCCAGCAGGAGGTACTTGCTGCCCCCGCGCTCGCCGGCGGCGGAATCGTCCGAGGGGAGCGCCGGCACGAGGCGCGACAGCTCGCGCCACCGCTGCTGCGGCGCGCGGTCCAGCCGGCGCATCGCGTTGATGACCTCGGCCCACGGCCCGTACGGCGGCTGCACGTCCGCCTCCTGGCAGCGGCCGAAGACGAGCGAGCCGGCGCGCAACCGGACCTCGGGCTCGAGCTGCTTGAGCAGCGTCGTCTTGCCGACGCCGGCCTCGCCGCTGATCGCGAGCACCTTCGGGCGCCCGTGCGAGGCGTCCTCCAGGAACTGCACGAGCGTACGCAGCTCCTGGGTGCGCCCCACGAAGCGCTCGATGCTCAGCGGGAGCGGCGCGGGCTCCATTCCGCCCAGGGTCGCCACGGCCACGCCGTCGCGCCCCTGCTTCTTGACCTGGTAGAGCGCGCGGTCGGCCGAGGAGAAGAGCTCCTCGGTCGTGTTCCCGTGCTCCGGGAAGGTGGCCGCGCCCATCGACATGGTGACCGGCACCGCGCCCGGCCGGTCGCGCAGCGCGAACAGGTGCGTCCGCATCGCCGCGCAGATGCGCTCGCCGACCTCCCGCGCGCCCTCGGGCGGCGTGTCGGGGAGCAGCGCGACGAACTCGTCGCCGGCGTAGCGGGCCGGGATGTCGCGGCCGCGCAGGTTGCGCCGGAGCAGGTCGGCCACCTCGCGGAGCACGTCATCGCCCTGGAGGTGCCCGAAGGTGTCGTTGATCAGCTTGAAGTGATCCACGTCCATGACGAGCAACGACATCGGACGCCCGGACGCCCGCGCGGCCTCCAGCGAGGCGGCGGCCGCCTCGAGGAATGCCCCGCGCAGCGGAAGCGTGGTCAGGTCGTCGGTGCGAATCGTCATGCGGCGGACACCAGAAGCATCGGGGCCGATTAGCGCCCCCTAATCATATCTCCGAAAAATAGCGTGGCCGGCAGTGCCCTCTACCCTCTGAGCGCCACCGGCGGGATGAATCGCAACTAATAGACGCGCCTGGGGCTGCCGAGGATACACGTTCGTCAGCGATGTCATCCCGCAGGAGCGGGCGCAGCCCGCGAGCGTCGGGACGAGTGCTGGGACTTACCGTCCCTGCGCCACCGCGGCGCTGTCCCCACGCGCGAACCCGGGCATGTCACGCCAGGCGGCGGGGTCCACGTCCCTGCCGTGCACGTAGACGCCGTAGTGCAGGTGCGGGCCGGTCGCGAGGCCGCTCTCGCCGACGCGGCCGATGACCTTGCCGGCGCGGACGACGTCGCCTTTCTGCACGAGCGCGCTGTCCAGGTGGAAGTAGGCGGTGAAGACCCCCTGGCCGTGATCCAGGACGACCGTGGTGCCGGTGAGGGTGTAGTCGCCGACGTCGGCGACTATCGCGCCCGCGGGCGCCGCGACGCGCGCGCCGCGCGCCGCCGGTATGTCCACGCCGGCGTGGCGCCACCCCGGCGCGCCCTGCGCCCTGGCCTCGCTGGTGTCGGTGGCGAAGGTGCCGCGCGTGCGCGCCGAGGAGCCGAGCGAGATCGCGCGGGAGGAGTCGGAGGCGGGGTAATAGAAGCGCTCGACGCCGTAGCCCGAGCTCTTCGCGGCGGGCAGCGGCTCCCCCCACCGTCCCGTCCAGCGCCGCTCCGCGCTCTCGCCGGCGAGGATGCCCCGGACCGCCCGCGCGTCGCGCGCGATGTCGCGCGTGCGCTTGAGCAGCGCGTAGCGTTCCTCGTCCAGGAACACCAGCTCGCGGTCGAAGGCGCGCTCGTTCACCACCACCTGACGCGTGATGCGGCCGTTGGGACGGTCGAAGGTGAGCGTGAAGGTCCCCGCCGCCTCGTCGGCCGGGAGCGGCACGGTGGCGAGCACACCGCCGTTGATGCTGTAGCAGGGGAGGGGCTCGCCCTTCCACGTGCAGCGCGGGATGGCCATCCCGAGCCCGCGCGCGAACGCGTAGAGCACGCCGCCCTGCCGCGCCTGCGGCGGGTACATCTCCACCTCGCCGGTGTCCGCGGCGGCCGCGGCGCGCGCCGCGCTGTCACCCGGGACCGCGGGCACGCCCCCCACCGAGTCGCTCTTCGCGACGGCGGCCGCCGTCCCCGCGCCTGCCTTCGGCGCGACCGTGGTCGTGTCCTGCTTCCCCGCGCCGCCCTTGATCATGTCGCACGCCGCGACCGCGCTCAGCGCGGCGAGCGCGACGACTACCCCAGCAGTAGTTCTCGAACGCATTCTTGGCGTCCCTCCTTTCGCCGCCGGGAATCGGCAAGAGGGGGGCCAAAACGCCTGCGGCCTGCGAGCTGCGACCTGACACCCTCGGGACGCCGGGGCCCCCCGAGCGCCCTGAGGTCGCAGCTCGCAGAGCCTGTCCTGAGCGAAGCGAAGGATCGCAGGTGTAGTCGGTCGCAGCTCTCTTATTCGACCGCCATCGCCACCGCCATCGACGCGCGGCTGATGCGGCGGACGGGCGGGGCGGCCTCCGCCGGCATGGCGACGCCCGCGGCGCGCCAGGTGCCGAGCGCCGCGAGCGCGCGGTCGCCGTCGCGGACCTGGAACTCGCCGTCGCCCAGCGAGAGCTGCACCGTGCCCGGCAGGTAGACCGGGCGGCAGAAGGTGATCGTGAAGCGGTCCACCGGGACGCGCTCGCTCACCGCCAGCGTCCGCAGCACGTAGTTGGCCGTGCACATCCCCTGGGCGAAGGTGCGCGAGTAGCCGAACAGCCTGACGAGCCAGCGGTTCGTGTGCACGATGTTCATGTCCCCGGAGACGTGCCCGTAGCGCAGCCCTATGTCCTCCGGGAAGTGCAGCTCGTGCGCGCGCCCGCCGCTGAGCGCCTTCACCACCTCGCCCGTCCGCGAGACCGCCAGCAGCTCGGGGAACCGGAGGCGGTTGTACCCGGGGGTGGACTTGAGGTACGCCACGTCGCGCGCCGAGAGGTTCTTGAGCAGGAAGTGGTAGCCGGTGCGCAGGAGCGTCGCGCCGCCCTCGTCCAGCAGGTTCACGAAGCAGGCAATGATCGCGCGGTCGCGCTTCAGGAACGCCACGTCGTCCAGGCCGAGCTCCACCTGATACGGCGTGCCCGGGCGGAGCGCGGCGCCGCCCGGGCGCAGCACCTCCATCTCCCACTGGAGGTGCAGCACGTTCTTGAAGTTGGCGCCGAGCGAGTAGAGGAACCCGTGGAACGCCTCCACGGTGGTCTGCGCGTAGTAGGAGAAGGGCGCCGGCGGCGCGGCCCCGTCGTCAGGCGGCACCTGGTACAGCTCGCGCCATGCGCCGCGGTCGCCCTCGGTGAGGACGTACGGAAAGCGTAGGCTGGGCTTCTCGGCGGGGAGGCTGAGGCGCTGGCGGCGTGTGACGCCGCGGGCGGCGAGGTAATAATTGTGCAGGGTACGTCGCATCTGGTACGGCGAGTGGAGGCGGCGGGGCGAGCGGGGGTCGGCGAAAGGAAACAGACGATGCGTGTCGGGCGCCCCGCTGACAATGGGGCGCCGGCGATTGCCCCCGTTAACGCCACCTGGCCGCTCGCGTCTATTCGAGAAACCGTCTCACCGCTCCGGGGACACCCATGCCCGTACCGCACCAGCGCCGCGCCCTCGCGCTCGGCAGCACCCTTCTCGCGATCGGCGCCGCAGCCTGTGCGCGCGGCGCGGCTCGGCCATCCGCCGCCCCCGCATCGCCGGCGGCGGCCGCCACGTCCGCGGCCGAGCCCCGCGAGCTCGCCGCCGACCAGCAGGTGATCCACGCGCTGAACCGCCTGGCCTTCGGGCCACGCCCCGGCGACGTGCAGCGGGTGCGCGCGATGGGGGTGGACCGCTGGATCGACGAGCAGCTCCATCCGGAGCGCATCCCGGACGCGGCGACGGACGAGTTCCTGGCCCGCTTTCCCACGCTTCGCCTGAGCGGCGCCGAGCTGGTGCGGGAGTACCCGCCCGCGCAGCTCCTCCTGGCGCGGCGCGCCCTCCGGCGCGACACCACGCGCCGCCTGACGCCCGAGGACAGCGCCGAGCTCCGCCGGGCCGCGCAGCGCGGCAACCAGCCGGCCGCCGAGCTGGTGACGTCGCGGGTGGCGCGCGCGGTGATGAGCGAGCGGCAGCTCCAGGAGGTGATGGTCGACTTCTGGGAGAACCACTTCAACATCTACGCGGCGAAGGGTCCCGTCACCCGCCACTACCTCGTGGAGTTCGACCGCGAGGTGATCCGCCGCAACGCCCTCGGCAACTTCCGCGAGCTGCTCGGCGGCGTGGCGAAGAGTCCCGCGATGCTCTTCTACCTCGACAACTGGCAGAGCACGGCGGACAGTGGGCGGCCGGTACTGCAGGGAAGGGGGATGGGAGAAGGGGGACGCGCCGCTCGTCGCGCGGGCCGACGCGTCAACTCCCGTCCCCCCTCCCCCACCCCCCTTCCCGCGGCGCCCGCAGGACGTCGCAGAGGACTGAACGAGAACTACGCCCGCGAGCTGATGGAGCTGCACACGCTCGGCGTGGATGGCGGCTACACGCAGCAGGACGTGATCGACGTCGCGCGGGCGCTCACGGGGTGGACGATTTTGGCGCCGCGCGGTGCGGCAGCCCGCGACATGCGCCGCGGGATGGGCGACGCCGAGCCCGGCGAGTTCCTCTTCCGCCCCGAGGTGCACGACGCCGGGGAGAAGACGGTGCTCGGCCACCGGCTGAAGGCCGGGCGCGGGATCGAGGACGGCGAGCAGGTGCTCGACATCGTGGCTCGGCACCCGTCCACGGCGCGCTTCATCGCGTTCAAGCTCACGCGCCGCCTCGTGAGCGACACGCCGCCCGCCGCGCTGGTGGAGCGCGCGGCGGCGGTCTTCCGCCGCACCGATGGGGACATCCGCGAGACGGTGCGCACCATCGTCACCTCCCCCGAGTTCTTCTCCACCGCGGCCTACCGCGCGAAGGTGAAGACGCCGTTCGAGGTGGTGGTGAGCGCGCTCCGGGCGATGAACGCCGCGCCGGACCCCACGCCGCGCACGGCGCAGATCGTCGCCCGCCTGGGGCAGCCGCTCTACGGCCACCAGGCGCCGAACGGCTGGCCCGAGACCGGGGACGCGTGGATCAACACCGGGGCGATCCTCAACCGCATCAACTTCGGCGCGGCCGTCGCGGCCGGCCGCGTGCCCGGCGTGAGCGCGGCGCGCTGGGCCCCCGCCGAGCGGCTGCGCGGCGCCCCCCGCGACTCGCAGGTCGACGGCGTGATCGCCGCGATCCTGAACGGGGACGCGTCCCCCGACACGCGCGCGATCCTGCTCTCCGGCGAGAACCCCTTCCTGGGGTCGAACGCGGCGCGGGCCGACTCGCTGGACGCCGGCGCGGACGACGCGGTCGGCGCGGACGACGCCGGGGCGATGGCCCCGCCGCCCGACGAGATGGGCCCGCGCCGGGAGCAGCGGCGCGCCGCGCGCACGGGCGGCGGGCGCCGCGCGATGGTCGACGGCCGCCGCGGCGCGCTGGGGCAGATCCCCGAGCTCGCCGGGCTGGCGCAGATCGTCGGGCTCGCGTTAGGTGCGCCGGAGTTCCAGCGAAAGTAGGGGCGCGGGCCCTTGATTCATCAAGGGCCCACGCCATTCACCAATCGGGACCCACCATGCAGCGTAGAGTCTTCCTGAAGTCCGGCGCCCTGGCGCTGGTCACGATGGGCCTGAGCCCGCGCTTCCTGCGGCGGAGCGTCTTCGGCATGGAGCTGCCGAAAGCGGCGCGCGGGAAGACGCTGATCTGCCTGTTCCAGCGCGGCGCCGCCGACGCGCTCAACGTCGTCGTGCCGTTCGGCGACGCGGCGTACTACCGGCTGCGGCCGAACATCGGCATCCGGCGCCCGGCCGCCGGCGCGGCGGGGGCCGCGCTCGACCTGGACGGCTTCTACGGGCTGCACCCGGCGCTGGCGCCGCTGAAGCCCCTCTACGACCGCGGCCTGCTGGCGCCGATCCACGCCGTGGGGAGCCCGAGCAGCACCCGCTCCCACTTCGACGCGCAGGACTACATGGAGAGCGGCACGCCGGACGCGAAAGGCACGCCCGACGGCTGGCTCAACCGGTACCTGGCGGTGCGCGGGACGTGCGCCGAGTGCGAGACCGCGCCTAACGGCGGTGCTCGCGCCAAGGCGTCGCCCTTCCGGGCGGTGGCATTCGCGCCGCAGACGCCGCGGGTGCTCGAGGGCCCGGAGCCCACGGTGGCGATGAGCAGCATCGAGGAGTTCACCGTCCGCGCCTCGGGCGGCACGACCGTCCAGCGGCTGGAGGCGCTCTACCGAACCGGCTCGGCCGACATCGTGCACGGCGCGGGGAGCGAGATGTTCGAGGCCGTGCGGATGCTCAAGGCGGCCGACCCGCGGCGCTACGCCCCGGAGCACGGCGCCGAGTACCCGCGGTCGCAGTTCGGGATGCGGCTGCGGGAGATCGCGCAGCTGATCAAGGCGGACGTGGGCGTGGAAGTGGCGTTCGCCGACGTGGGCGGCTGGGACACGCACGTGAACCAGGGGAGCGCCACCGGCCAGCTGGCCAACCGCCTGGGCGACTTCGCGCAGTCCATCGCCGCCCTGGTCACCGACCTCGGCGACCGGATGGACGACGTCGTGATCCTCAC
>DATFPD010000744.1:0-9879 GCA_035265005.1 Gemmatimonadaceae bacterium
GCCGCGCCCGCGCGTGTCCGGAGAGCGCGCGCCACGCCGGGAGCGCCGCCCGCGCCGCCGCCACCGCCGCGTCGACGTCCGCCGCCGTCCCCTGGCTCACCCGCGCCAGCGGCTTCCCGGTCGCCGGGTTGATGACCTCGAACGTCTCCCCGGCCCGCGTCCACCCGCCGCCGATGAACTGCCCGAGCTCCCCGCTTTCGGCGCTCCCGTGGCGCCTGATCCACTCCAGCGCCGGCGCGTCGGCCTCAGGGGCGGGGCCGTACTCCATGGATTCGAAGATCTGCGCGACTGTCGTCATCGCCGTGTTGGCTGTGTTGTTAGGCCGGGGGAGGGGGGACGGGGGATGGGGGATGAACTGCGAAAGACTCTGGCCCTTCATCCCCCATCCCCCACCCCCCATCCCCCTTCCCTCTAAACCATCGGGTGCCTGTGTGCGGCCGAGTAGCGTCCCGTCACGTAATGCTCGAGCTGCCGTTCGATGTCCGTCAGCAGCGCGCTGGCGCCGAAGCGGAAGAGGTCGGGGCGGAGCCAGCGGTCGCCGAGCTCCTCCTTCATCAGGATCAGCCAGTCGAGCGCGTTCTTGGCGGTGCGGATGCCGCCGGCGGGCTTGAAGCCGACGACGTGGCCCGTCTGGTCGCGGTACTCGCGGATCGCGCGGGTCATCACGAGCCCCACCGGGAGCGTGGCGTTCTCGGTCTCCTTGCCGGTGGAGGTCTTGATGAAGTCGGAGCCGGCCTGCATCGCCACCACGCTCGCGCGGGCGACGTTGGTGAGCGTGGCCAGGTCGCCGGTGGCGAGGATCGTCTTCATGTGCGCGTCGCCGCACGCCTCGCGGAACGCCTTCACCTCGTCGTACAGCGCCTGCCAGTTCCCCGTCAGCACGTGCGCGCGGGTGACCACGATGTCGATCTCGCGCGCCCCGGCCTCCACCGACGCGTGGATCTCGGCCAGGCGCTGCTCCATCGGGCTCAGGCCCGCCGGGAAGCCGGTGGAGACGGCGGCGACCGGGATGCCCGACCCCTCCAGCGCCTCGACCGCGGTGGGGACGAGCCCGTGGTACACGCACACGGCGCCCACCGTCAGGTCGAGATGCCCGACGTCCATCGCCTCCAGCAGGTCGCGGCGGACGGGGTTCCGCGCCTTGGCGCAGAGCCGCCGCACGTTCCCCGGCGTGTCGTCGCCCTGGAGCGTCGTCAGGTCGATGCAGGTGACGGCGCGGAGCAGCCACGCGGCCTGCCACTGCTTCTTCACGGTGCGACGCGCGGGGAGCGTCGCCGCCCGGCGCTCGACCGCGCTGCGGTTGACGCGCACCGCGCGCACGAGCGACAGGTCGAGCGGCGTCCCGGGGTTGCGCTCGAAGTCGTGCCCGGGCTCCTGCGCCCCGCGCTCCTCCCGGGGCACGATCGCCGGACGCCGCTGCGTCTGCGGCTCGGCGACCGCCGCTCCCTGCATCCGTTTCGCTGCCATGGTCGCTCCTGTGCGTTGGGCGAAAGGTAGCAGGAGAGAGGGGCAGACACGAGGCGCGGGACGCGGGACGCGTCCCGCCTTACGGCGCTTTCAGCAGCGGCGGCGGATCGTCCTCGGTCGTGAGGCGCTCGGCGCGGCCGGGCTCGGGGTGGGCGGCGATGGCGGCGAAGAGGTCGGAGCGGCGGCGGCGCTCCACGGCGCTGCTCCACACGTAGGCGGTGCCGTTGTAGCGGGCGCCGGAGTACCAGAGCGTCACGAGGTCGGAGGCCGGATCGTAGGCGAAGGAAGAGCGGTAGACGACGTGCTGGAACTCCGCGATCGCGCCGCGCGAGAGCACGGGGGTCGGCTGCACCGTCCACTGCACGCCGTCGGGACTCGTCGCCAGGTAGAGGCTGGGCGTGGTGCAGGAGCCGGCGGGCTTCACGTTGTAGACCGCCCAGTACTCGTTCAGGCTGGGGATCCACTGCACGTCGATGTGCCAGGGGAAGAAGTTCGGCTGCGCGAGCTCGACGCGCTCGGGGTCCGACCAGGCGATCCCGTCCGGCGAGCGGCGCAGCTCGACGAACGCGTTCGGCGCCGCGCACCCCGCGGCCAGGCCGTTCACCGACCACATGAGCCAGTCGCCGGGGCCGCGGCGCACCACGCTCGGCGAGACGAGCATGTGGTTCGGCGCGGCGGCGGCGACCACGGGGGCGCTCCAGTGCACGCCGTCGATCGAGCGCGTGAGGTAGATGGAGTTCTTCCCCGCGAAGACGTGGCGGTAGTAGAGCCACAGCTCCCCGCGCTCGGGGACGTACAGCATGTCGGGGTCGGACAGGTGGCCGCCGCCGTCCGGCTTCACGAGCGGCGCGGGCGCGCCGGGCTCCGGCGTCCACCCTTCCATCCCGCCTCCGACGAAGATCGACGGGTTCTCCTTCGACTCGTCGTTGGCGGGATAGGGCGTCACGACGAGCCAGTGCCGGAAGTCGCTCAGGGTGCTCCACGACGCCGGCGTCGTCACGTAGTCGGGGTGGACGGCCTGGCCGGAGCCGTCGTAGGTCGCGAGCGGGAGCGCGCGGATGAACAGCGACGGCATGCCCCGCGGCGCCGCGGTCGCGGAGAAGGTCACCGGCGCCAGATGGCCGGCGCGCGCGGTGACGGTCTGCGGGCCGTCGCGGGGGCCGAGCGTCCAGTGGGCGCGCGCCTGGCCGCGCTCGTCGGTCAATCGCGCCACCGGCGTGACGGTCCCCGACATCAAGGGGCTCGAGATGGCCCACTGGACGGGAACGCCGCGCAGCGGGGCGCCGTGCGCGTCGGTCACGGTGACGGTGGGCATCTTCGTCAGCTCCTCGCCTACGAGCCCGATCTGTCCGTCGCCGTCGCACGGCACGAGCGCCGCGGCGCGCGCCGCGGTCGCGTCCTCGTCGCTGGTCGAGGATGCCGCCGGGTCATGGCACGCCGCGGAGGCGACGGCCAGGCACAGGACGAGCGCGTACAGATGGGGAGCAGCGGCCGGCGTGCGAAGACGGACGCGAGTGACCGACATGTCGATGTACGGTTGGGGCGATGTCGCGCACGGGGGGACCGGGCGGAGCGCGGGACGGTGGAGCCCGGTGCAGAAAGAACTCCCCGTACCGTCGCGGCGTCACCTGCGACGCCGGATTCGCTCCGGACCTTTCCGATGCTCCGCTACCGATGCACAAAACCGGGGCGTACAGGCTCCGCCGTCAAGAGCCCCGCCCCGGCTGTGTCATGCGTGCCCCAGCAGTTGTGGTGCGTCAGCGACTCGTCTACGGCGCGGTGCGCGGCACTCCGTCGGTCGCGGTGACCACGCGGTCGCGCCCCATCATCGCGTCGACGCTCCAGGGGCCGGCGCCGCGGACGGCGAGGTAGAGGAAGACGAAGCAGTAGAGCACCGCCAGCTCGCCCTGGTTCACGAGCGGGATCGGGCTGCGGGGGAAGTGGGCCTGGAAGTACGCCACCGCCATCTCGCCGCAGAGCAGGAAGGCCACCGGGCGCGTGAACAGGCCGATCGCGATGAGCAGGCCGCCGACCAGCTCCAGCACGCCGGCGAACCAGATCTGCGTGAACGGCGACACCGTCATCCCCTGGGGCATGCCGCCGAACCAGCCGAGGAGCTTCTGCCCCCCGTGCTGCATGAACAGCAGCCCCGTCATGATGCGCAGGATCGAGAGGATGCGACCGTCCCAGATCGTGCGTCGGTCGTCGGTGAACCAGAAGGGCATGTGAGGTCTCCTGACTCTGCGGTGACGGGAGGGGTGTGCGCGTCGGCGACTCTAACGTAAACGCGCACGGGCGTCCGCGGGTGCCCCCCCCGCCACGTCGAGCACCACGTAGTGGGTCGAATTCGATGGCAGCGGCCGGATAACGGCGACGGCTACTTCGAAGTGACCGACTACCCGGCATCATCTCGTCAGTCCACCGGCGCCTGCGTCAGGCGGTTGGCGAGCGTCGAGAGCGTGTAGGTCGCCACGCCGAGGACGACGTCGAGCGCGTGGGCCCGGTCGAAGCCCACGGCGAGGAACTCCGACCACGCCGCCTCGCCGACGTCTCCGGTCGTGTCCAGCACCTCCAGGGTGAAGCGGCGAAGGGCCTCGAGCCGCGGGTCGGCGAGCGGGGCGCCGGCGAGGAGCGCCTCGCGCAGCGTCGCGTCCACCCGCATGCGGCGCAGGATGCCCCGGTGCAGCGCTCGGCAGTACTCGCAGCCGTTGCGGTCGACGACCGCGAGGGCGACGACCTCGCGCTCGAGCGGGGCGAGCGAAGTGCCTTCGAAGGCGACGTGGCCGCTCTGCGCGGCGAGGAGCACGGCGGGCGAGAGGGCGTAGCGGCGGAGCGGCGCCGGGAGCATGCCGAAGGCCTGGCGCGCCGCGGCGAGCGCGGGGCGCGCGCCCTGGGGAGCCGTGTGCTCGTCGAAGGCGGGGAAGGCGCGCGAGGCCGGCGCCGAGATTGTAGTTGTCATTGCAATTACTCCGGTGTGGGAGAGCGCGGCCGCGTCGCGCGGTGGTGAGACGTCAGGCCAGGTTGTCGAAGATGCGGCGCAGCGTGCGGCGGGTGACGGCGAGGTCGTCCTCCGGAATCCCGCGCTCGATCCGCCCCACCAGCGAGCGGGCGACGGCCGTGAGCGGCGCCCGGAGCGCTCGGCCGGCGCGGGTCAGCCGCACCACGCGCCCGCGCCCGTCGGTCGCGTCCGGCTCCCGGACCAGCAGCCCCCGCGCCTCCATGGAGTCGAGGATCCGGCTCATTGTCGGCCGGTCGCGCAACGTGGTGGCGCTGAGCTCCGACGGCGTGAGCGCGTCCCGGTCCCAGAGGCGCACCAGCACCATCCACTGCTCCGGGGTGATGTCCAGGTCGTGCTCCCGGAAGGCGCGGTAGGTCGTGGTCCGGATGCGCTGGTACGCGTGGTGAATCGCGAACGCCATCGCCTGCTCGAGCACGATGCGGTCGCCGATGAACTGGTCTCGCATGGCCCGAGTATACACGGGTCGAATGTAATTGTCAATGCAATTATATCGGCGGCGCCGAGCGTTCCACCCGGCGCGCGGCGCCGGTAGCTTTCCCGCACACCCACCGGAGGAAGCATGCGCCGCCGCCGCCGCCGCCTCACCGCCGCACTCGGGGTCTCGCTCGTCGCCGCCTGCGCGGCCCTGCTGGCCGGCTGCCGCGCCGCACGGCCCGCGCCGCCCGCCGCCGAGTCGACCCGCCCCTGGCCGCCGGTGGCCACCTTCTCGATCCTCGGCTACGACCCGCAGACGGGCGAGGTCGGCGGCGCGGTGCAGTCGCGCGTGTTCTCGGTCGGCAACGGCGTGCTGTGGGCCGAGGCCGGCGTGGGGGCGGCGGCGACGCAGGCCGTGGTGGACGTGAGCTACGGCCCGCAGGCGCTCGCGCTGCTGCGCGCGGGAGCGCCCCCGGCCGACGTCGTCAGGCGCGTCTGGGAGGCGGACCCCGACCCGCGCCCCGCCGACTGGACGAAGCAGGGGCGCCAGTTCGCGGTGATCGACGCCCGCGGCGGGGTCGCGGCCTACACCGGCCCCCAGGCGCCGGCGTGGGCGGGGGACCGGCAGGGGAAGTTCTGCACGGCGCAGGGGAACATCCTCGCCGGCCCGGGCGTCGTGGACTCCATGGTCGCCGCGTTCGAGCGCACCGCCGGACACCTCTCGCTGCGGCTGCTCGCCGCGCTGGAGGCGGGGCAGGCGGCCGGCGGCGACACGCGCGGGATGCAGTCGGCCGCGATGCTGATCGTGAAGAAGGGCGGCGGCGTCTGGCTCAACAACGACGTCGTGCTGCGCCTCCAGGTGGACGACGCCCCGCAGCCGATCGCCGAGCTGCGCCGGCTGGTGGAGAAGGCGGCCGCGCAGCGCGAGCGGATGCGGGCACGATGACGCCCCGCCCGACGCCCCGCGCCACCGTCGAGCCCCTCACGCTCCACGCCGACCCGCGCGGGATCCTCCTCGAGCCGCTCGGCGCCGACGCGCTGCCGGCGCAGCGCAACTCGCACCTCGTGGTGACCGCGCCCGGCGCCGTGCGCGGGAACCACCGCCACGAGCTGGGGACCGAGACGATCGTCGTCCTCGGGCCGGGGCTCGTGCGGCTGCGCGAGGGCGATGCGACGCGCGACGTGGAGGTCCCCGCGGGCGAGGGCTACCGCTTCGTCATTCCGCCGGGGGTGGCGCACGCGTTCCAGAACACCGGCGCGGCGCCGATGGTCCTCGTCTCGTTCAGCACCCGCGCCTTCGACCCGGCGGCGCCGGACGTGGTGCGGGAGGTCCTGATCCCGCCGCCGCCCGGAGCCTAACGCGGCGTCCCGCCGCCGGCCGCTCCATCACCGCCGGCGGCCCCATCACCGCCGGCGCGCTTCCCGGTCACCCGCTCGTACAGCTTCGCCGCCAGCGGCGTCAGCGCCAGCGTGGCGGCGATGCGGAAGGGCTGCGTGACCTTGGTGGCGATGTAGGCCGCCGTGAACGCGCCCACCTGCCCCGCCGCGCTCGCCGGCCGCCACCCGAACCGGATGGCGACCCAGAAGCCGCCGAGCACGGCGAAGAAGATCGCGAAGTAGACGACGACCGCGACCGTGCCGTACTCGGCGAGCAACTGCTTGATGGTCTTCCGCAAGGGCTCAGACTTTCGCCGCCCCCGCCCCCTGCCCCGCCGTCACCGAGCCCGGCGTGGCGGCGGACGTCGGCGCGTTGGCCGGCAGCACGAACAGCCCGTCCACCGACAGGTAGCGCTCGCCGGTGTCGTAGCAGAAGGTGAGCACGCGGCTGCCGTCGGGGATCTCGGGGAGCTTCTTCGCCACCGCGGCCAGCGCCGCGCCTGACGAGGGGCCGACGAAGATCCCCTCCTCCTTGGCGCTGCGCACCGCGTACTCGAACGCCTCCTCCTCGGTCACCGCGATCGTGCCGTCGAGCGTCTGCACGTGCAGGTTGGCCGGGATGAAGCCGGCGCCGATCCCCTGGATCTTGTGCGGGCTGTGCGTGCCGCCGGCGATCACGGTGCTCTTCGCCGGCTCCACCGCGAAGGTCTTGAGCCGCGGGAAGCGCTCCTTCACGGCCTCGCTCACCGCGGTGATGTGCCCACCGGTGCCGACGCCGGTGATCAGGTAGTCGATCCCCTCGGGGAAGTCGTCCAGGATCTCGCGCGCGGTGGTGCGCCGGTGCACCTCGAGGTTGGCGGGGTTCTCGAACTGCTGGGGCATCCACGCGTTCGGCGTCGAGGCGACGATCTCCTCGGCCCGCGCGATGGCGCCCTTCATCCCCTTCTCGCGCGGCGTCAGGTCGAACACCGCGCCGTACGCCGCCAGCACGCGCCGCCGCTCGACCGTCATCGACTCCGGCATCACGAGGATCAGGCGGTACCCCTTCACCGCCGCCACCAACGCCAGCCCGATCCCGGTGTTCCCCGACGTCGGCTCGACGATCACGCTGTCCGGATTCAGGATGCCCCGCCGCTCGGCGTCCTCGATCATCGAGAGGGCGATGCGGTCCTTGACGCTCGCCCCGGGGTTCGCGCGCTCCAGCTTGAGCCACACCTCCACGTTCGGGCGCGAGGCGTACAGCCGGTTGATGCGTACGTGAGGGGTGTTGCCGATGGTGTCTAGGATGGAGTTGGCTTTCATGGGTATAGGATGGTTGGAGAGAAAGAGTCAGAGCTAGATGCGCAGGAATGTCACGCGCGCCGACGCGCCACGCTCTCGGTCGAGATGGGGACGGGGGGGATGGAGGGATGGAGGGATGGGCTGCATGCGCCGTTCATCCCTCCATCCCCCACCTCCCCCATCCCCCATCCCCATCTCGACCCGTAGAGGGGCATACGAGCGAGTACATGGCCTGCCGACCATCAGCACCGATCAGATGTAGAACTCCAGCAACCCGTCCTCCGCCGCCGGAGGGCGCGCGCGTTCGGCCGCGGCGGCGTTGGTGACCACCGAGCCCGGGGGGACGCTGCGGGTGAGCCAGACGTTGCCGCCGATCACGCTCCGCGCGCCCACCACGGTGTCGCCGCCGAGGATGGTGGCGTTCGCGTAGACGACGACGTCGTCCTCGAGCGTGGGGTGGCGCTTGCGGTCGGAGAGCGTCTTGCGCACGCTCGCCGCGCCGAGCGTCACGCCCTGGTACAGCTTCACGCGGTCGCCAATCACCGCCGTCTCGCCGATCACGACGCCGGTGCCGTGGTCGATCGCGAGGGCGGCGCCGATGCGCGCGGCGGGGTGGATGTCGATCCCGGTCTCGCGGTGCGCCAGCTCGGCGATGAGCCGCGGGGCCAGCGGCACGCCGAGCTGATGGAGCGCGTGCGCCACCCGGTAGAGCGCGACCGCGCGGAAGCCCGGGTAGGCGGCGATCACCTCGTCCACGCTGCGGGCCGCCGGGTCGCCGTCGAACAGCGCCCGCGCGTCGGCCAGCATCAGCTCGTGCAGCTCGGGGAGCCGCTCGGCGAAGGCGTGCGCCACTTCGGCGGCCGACGGGCGCGGCACCGTCGGCGCGCCGGAGTCGAAGCGCGCAGCCCCGGCCTCGGCGAGGGCGAGGAAGTCCTCCAGCACCCCGGTCGCGCTGGCGAGGAGGCGGGCGAACTCGGTGGCGACTTCGGCCCAGTCCGGGGCGCGCGAGGGGGCGAAGTGCGGGAAGAGGAGCGCCATCACCTGGCGGGCGAGCTGCTCGACGCGCTCGACCGCGCCGGGGGGCACGCCGTAGGCGCGCCGGGCGGCGCAGAGGGCATCGAACCACGCGCGCATCGCCACGTCGTCGGCTCTGGTGTAGGGTGGCGCGGCACCCGGGCTGGCCTGGACCATGGTTCGCCTCTCCGGAAAGCGGGACGTGGGACCGGCGGCGGCGGGGGAAGGACAGCAGCGGCCGTGCGCGGAGCGAGTTGGTTGAACGTTCCGGCCGCACCCGGGGTTCCACCACGGGGGCCCGGCTGACAGAATGTTGACAGGACGGAGCCGGATCGCCCTGCTTCATCCCGGTCACGCTGTCACCCGGATCTCGGAACGTCGGACATGAAGAGAGACTCCAAGCCGGCGCCGCGCAATGTCGGGCGTCCACGGACGGTGGCGGAGCGGCGGTTCGCCGAGCAGGCGCGGGAGCTCGAAGGGCTCGGCCTCGCCGAACGGTTCGCGCGGATCTACGAGACCGACCTGTGGGAGGGGACGGAATCGCGCTCGGGCACGGGCTCGGGGCTCGCCGAGACGGCGCGCATTCGCGCCGAGCTGCCGGCGCTCCTGCGGCGGCTCCACGCGCGGCGGCTGCTCGACGTGCCGTGCGGCGACTTCCACTGGATGCGGCACGTCGACCTCAGCGGCGTCGAGTACGTCGGCGGCGACATCGTGGAGGCGATCGTCGAGCGGAACCGGGCGCTGTACGAGGAGCCGGGGCGCCGGCGCTTCGTGCGCGTGGACGTCACCGCCGGCCCGCTGCCCGAGGCCGACGTCGTGCTCTGCCGCGACTGCCTGGTGCACCTCTCGTACGCCAACATCGCGCGCGCCTTCGCCGCGATCCGCGCGAGCGGCGCCCGCTACCTGCTCACCACCACCTTCCCGGCTCGCGACGGGAACGCCGACGCGCCGGACGGCGACTGGCGCCCGCTCGACCTCGAGCGCCCCCCGTTCTCCCTCCCCGCCCCGCTCTGGTCCCTGGCCGAGGGGTGCGACGAGGAGGGCGGGGCGTACGCCGACAAGTCGCTCGCGCTGTGGGCGGTGGCGGACATCGAGATGAAGTGAGCTGCCAGCTGCCAACCGTTCGTGCGCTGCCGCTGTCAATGGCTCTGTCACCGCGGCCGTGGGTCGGTTCGAGGGTGGCGGCAGCGGCAACTGCTTTGACAGGATGAACAGGATGAGAACAGGATGAACGGGATGACTGCTTCGGGCGATCGTGCTTCCCGGGGCCCTCGTCCTGTTCACCATCCTGTTCATCCTGTTCATCC
>DATFPD010000745.1:0-3366 GCA_035265005.1 Gemmatimonadaceae bacterium
GGTCGCGCGCCCGGCCGCGACCCCGGTGACGAGACCGACGTTAGGCTCGACGGTCGCCACCCCGGGGTCCGAGCTGGCCCACGTCACGGTGCGGCGGCCGTTCAGCGGGGCGCCGCTCGCGTCCGCCAGCGCCACCGCGAGCTGCTTCTGCGCGCCGATCGCCACGGTCGCGGTGGAGTCGGTGACGCGCACGCTCGCCACCGTGCCGGGTGCAGGCCCCGGCGGCGGGGCGGCCGCCGCCGTGACGCGCACCGTCACGGTCCCGGTCTTCCCGTCACAGGTCGCGGTGATGGCTGCGTCGCCGGCGGCCACCCCGGTGACGACCCCGCTGTCCTTGTCGACCGTCGCCGTCGCCGGCGCGGCGCTGCTCCAGGCCACCGGGCGGCCGGAGAGCGCGGCTCGCTGGGCGTCGCGAAGGATCGCGGTGAGCTTCATCGTCTTGGTGACTTCCACGCTCGGCGCCGGGGCGGTCACCTCCACCGAGTCGACGGACGCCGCTCCCGCCGGCGGCTGTCCCGCGGGCGGCTGTGACACCGGCGCCGTCGGATTCGGGCGCGCGCCGGGGGCCGGAGGCGCCAGCTCGCGGACGCGGTCGAGGCCGATGTCGCTCAGGAAGCCCCAGAAGAACGCCGTGATGAAGTTCTGGAACGTGCCGACGAACTCCTGCTGAAAGAGCAGCATGCCGCTCAGCGCGATCAGCGTCCCGAAGACGACCGTCTGGATCGTGCGCCCGGTCTGAATCACCCCGAGCAGCCGTCGGATCGCGCTCAGCCCCTCGTCCCGCGCTTCCCGCACCGTCAGCACCGCGGTCTGCGCGCGCGGCATCGGGTCGCCGGCAGCGCGCGCCTCCGCCCGGACCGCGACCTGTCCGGCCACATCGGTCGGCACGTCGAAGGCGTTGCCGAGCAGTCCGGAGGACTGCCGGAATGCCCCGTTCACGTACCACGCGATCGTGATGTCGTCAGGCGGCGCGGCGGTGACCGCGTGCGCCCGCACGGTCATGACGACGGGCGTCAGCAGGTCCACGTCCGTGGCGGCCGGGGTCCGCTCGATATTGATCGACCAGGCGGGCGCCGCCGCCGCCGCCGCCGCCGCCGCCGCCCGCGGCCGCGCCGACCGGGCGGGCGCCTCCGGGGTGCGCAGCGCGTCTGCCATCGCCCCCGAGTCGGCTCCCGTTGGGTCGAGTGCCAGCGACAGCGCCTCGGCGATCCGTCCCTTCGCCAGCGCCGACTGCACGCCGGGGTTCTGCGGCTTGCCCTGTTTGGTGGCGAGCGCCGCGGCCGCCGCCGCGACGGCGTGATGGAGCGCAGTCCACAGCGCGCGGTCGGCCTCCTGGAAGGCCGGCAGCTCGTCGAGGCCCACGCCGCCGACCTGGATCGCGGTCAGCCGGCGCATGGCGTCGTCGATCGGCGCGAGCGCCTTCGCCTCCAGCACGCCGGCGCCCTGCAGCCTCCGCGCGACGTCCCGGGCCGCCTCGATGTGCTCGGTGGCTCCCGACTCGAGGATGCGGGCGCGAAAGCGGCGGTTCACGTCCTGCTCGTACCGCAGCAGCGCCGGCAGGTCCGACGTGGTCGCGGCCCGCTCGGTCAGCTCCGCCGCCAGCGCCGCCCGGGCGGCGTCGGACGGCGTCTCCGTCCACCGCTGGGCTCCGGACTGCGAAAGAGACTCCGCCATCGTGTCCAGCCAGCCTTGCACCGCGTCGCGAACGCGCGCCCGCTCGGACACCTCGCGCGCGTCGAGCGCCGCGCGCGCGGCGCCGGCGTTCTCGCGCGCCAGCTCGGCGTCCACGCCATCGAGGACGCGACGCGCCTTCGACAGCGCGTCGACCACGGCCGGCGCGCTCTCGCCCTCGGTGGCCAGCTCCCGCCGCATCTGATCCACCCGCGCGCGGAGCGACTGCAGCGCCTGCGCGTGCTCCGCCCGGATCTGGTCGAGGCGCACCTTCTGCTCCCGCGCCAGCCTGTCGAGCTTCTCTACGTCATCGCCCGCCGTCGTCTTCTTGCTTCGCAGCTCGTCGAGGAACTGGCCCAGCCGCGTGCGGAGCCCCCGGTCGGTGGCGTGCGTGAGCGCCCGCGTCGCCTCGTCGACCAGCGTCTCGACGGCGATCAGCGCGTCCGCCACCCGTCGCTTCGTCTCGATCCGATTGCGAACGAGGTGACCCACGAAGACGCTCGCCACGAGCGTGGCGAGGAGCCACACGACCGCGAGGCGCGCCCGCACGCGCACCGACAGCTCCACCGGCGCGGCGAGGTGGGGCGAGCGCAGCACGAGCTTCCCGGAGGTCACGCCGAGCGGGAGGTCGCGCGCGTCGAGCGTGATGCCGGCCTGCACCTGGCCGCCCGCCGGAAGCAGCGTGACGTTCCAGGCCGGCGTCATGCGCGGCGACGCGAGCTGGTTGGCCGGGCCGCGCAGCTCGCTCGTCGCCGACACCGACCGGAGGTCCAGCGACGCCCGCCCGCCGGTCTCGTCGACGAGTACGCTCGCCGGCTCGTACGACGCGCAGTCGCGCCAGAAGATCAGCGCGCACCACGGGGCCCAGGTGGTCACTTCGAGCTCCAGCGGCGTCACCGCGAGCCGCGGGGCCACGCGCGTGAAGGTGAGGTCCAGCGTCTGGGAGGCGCCGGCGGCGGCGGCCGGCGTGACCGAGAGCCTGACGACGTACAGGTCGCCAGGGCGGAGGCGCCACGTGAAGACCCTCGCCACGAGAATGCGCGGCTCGGGCCCCGCGGCCGCGTTCAGCTCGAACGCGAAGCTGGCGCGGTCGAGCGGACGCGCGAGTCCGCCGACCAGGACCTCGAGCACCGAGACGCGCAGCGACGCGTTCGCCGGCGTCAGTCGCACGGGCACCGACACCACGTCGGGCGCCGAGGTGTCCGCGCGTTGCGTGGCGAGCTCGAAGTGCGTCGGCGCCCCGACGAGGGCGATGGAGGAGGGCGACTGCTGGCCGTTCGCGTCGCGGGGGAGCGCGGCGAGTGTGGCGAGCGCGAGGAGCGAGGCGATCGAGGCCGACGAGCGCCCGATGGGGCGGCACCGGCGTGGGCGGTGCGGCAGACGCGGGCTGTGCATACGAGACGTCCCGGGATCGGGGTAGGGCAGTGTTCTCCTTCCGTCCTGCTTAGAAGACCTCCGGCGCGTCATTTCTCGCGCGGCCGGACCGCCGGCGTCACGGGTTCAGCGCCAGCTGCTGCATCATCACCCGCAGGTCGAGGCGCCCGTGGCCGACCGCGCAGTCCCGCCCCTCCGGCGTGGTGGGCTTACTGGTGACGCACTGCTCGAGGACCGCGCGGATCTGGCCGGGCGTCCAGGAGGGGCGCGCCCGCACCAGGAGCCAGACGGCCGCCGAGACGAGCGCCGTGGCGAACGAGG
>DATFPD010000746.1:0-2340 GCA_035265005.1 Gemmatimonadaceae bacterium
CCCCAGCGCCGCGCGCACCGCGAACTCGCGGCCGCGCGCCTGCGCCTGGGCGAGCAGCAGGTTGGCGATGTTGGCGCAGGTGATGAGCAGCACCGCCGCGACCGCCGCGGCGAGCAGGACGAGCATCTGCCGCACGTTCGCCACGACGGCGTCGCGCAGCGGTTCGGCGTAGGCGCCAATGCCCTCGTTCGCCGCGGGGAACTGGGCGGCGATGTGCGCCGCGGCCGCGCCGAGCTCCGACTGCGCGCGCTCCGGCGTCACGCCAGGACGCAGGCGGGCAACGGCGTCCATCCACATCGCCCCACGGTTGCGCAGCCACGACTGCGGATGCGGCACCAGTGGCACCAGCGCGTCGGCCCCCGGGTCGGGGTAGGTATAGGCGTGCGGCGCGAGCACGCCGACGACGACGCGCGGCTCGTCGTCCAGCATCACCGTCCGGCCCAATACCGCCGGGTCGCCGCCGAAGCGCCGGCGCCAGTACGAGTGGGAAATCACGACGACCCGACCGCCGCCGTACACGAACTCCTCGATCTGGAAGAGGCGGCCGACGGCGGCGCGCAGGGCGAAGAGCCGCGCGTAGCCGCTGTCCACGAGCGTCACCGCCACGAGCTCCGGCTCGGCGCCGGGGGCGGAGAGAGTCATCCGGTCGCTCGTCATCCCCGCGGCGAGCTCGTATCCTCGCACCTCGCGCCTGAAGTCGTCCAGGTCGGCGAGCGCGAGGTTGGTCGTGCGCTCACCGTCGCGGAGCACCGAGCCGAGGCGCACGACCCGCTCGGAGTCGGGGAAGGGAAGCGGGCGCAGGAGGACGGCGTTGACGACGCCGAAGACGGCGGTCGTCACGCCGATGCAGAGCGCCGCGGTCAGGACGATCGCCACCGACGCGGCGAGGTTGCGGCGGGCCACGCGGGCCGCCACGAGCAGGTCGAAGCCGACGTCTCGCCACATGGGATCTCCTCCGACCGCGTGGTCATCGCGATGGCGTGCCGCGGGCGTTCGCCCGGGCGCGGTCAGCCGCCGGTGCAGCAGCGGCGCGGCCGAGGCCAGGGCCTCGCTCCAGTACCATCGACGCGCCGCTCGCACTCCGGCCGAGAGCGCGCGGCGCCGAAGCTCCTCCTCCAGATCACCCAGGACGTACGGCCGGTCCTCGGCGGACGACGCGAGGGCGAGCAGCCAGGCCGCCACCCGCGGCGGGCGGACAGTCACGCGCCCTCCGCCGGTCGCACGTCCCCGGCGATCCCGTCCAGCATGCGGTCGATCGCCCGGAGCGTCTGCCGCAGCGCACGCTGTCCGGCGGATGTCATGCGCGCGTGCTTGCGGGCGCGTCCTCCGCGGACCGGAAGCGGCTCCGAGCTCCAGAACTCGACGTAGCCCTTGTCCGCGAGCCGTCCCAGAGTGGCGTAGACGGACCCCACCGAGGCGCTCCGTCCGGTGCGGCGCTCGATGTCGTCACGGATCGTGACCGCGTACGCGTCGTCTCCGAGCTGGAGCAGCGCGGCGAGCACGAGCAGCTCGAACTCCCCGAGATGAGTCCCTTTGTGCATGGCATTTACTATACATACGCAAAGAAATACCCGCCAGCTCGCTCGCATCCGGGGTAGTGCGTCAGGTCGAGCGCAACGGCAACCGCATTTTGACAGGATGAACTGCGACAGGATGAACAGGATGGTGAACAGGATGAACGGCCCCGGGATGCGAAGCCGCCCGAGCGGCCATTCATCCTGTTCACCATCCTGTTCATCCTGTCGCAGTTCATCCTGTCAAAGCCGTCGCCCTTTGCTGTTACCATTGCGCTCCAACTGACCCGCTACCCGCATCCGGCTCTGTCCGAGTGCGAGCGGGGCCCGGGAGCCGTGTCGCTGGCTCCCGGGCCCCGTTCGCACTCGACGACGCCTTCGCTACGGCTTGACCTTGATCACCACCACCGGGTCCAGGGCTCGGCGGGCGGCGGCGACGGTGGCGGCGGTGAGGTAAGGCAGGCGGGGGGCGCCGAGCATGTCGCGGAGCTGGTGCTCGACGAGGTCGGCGCGGATGGCGTTCTCGCGCTCGAGCGCAGCGGCCGCGCGGCGATGTTCGCGCTCGCGCCGGCGCCCGGCGGCCAGTCGGGCGAGTCCCACGGTGACGACCATGCCGGCGAAGAAACTCATGATGATCGCGAGCATGGCGACCTCCGGGCTACAGGAGAAACGGTGGCGGCCGAACGACGACCGGCGTGGTGACGCCTCGGCGCCCTCTCGCGTCACGCCGCGAAGCGGCGAACGGCGATGGCGGGCTGAGCCATTGGATGGGTGGTACCGCTGGGGACTCCATTTGTTCACTTTTTGCCGCCGTTGCGCAAGACGG
>DATFPD010000747.1:0-10080 GCA_035265005.1 Gemmatimonadaceae bacterium
CGGCCAGTGCCGTGAGCGTCGCATGACCGTCTACCAACTCGTCGAGCGGGAGCGCTCGCAGCTGCGGCGCCTGGCCGCGCTGGAAGGCGTGGCGCTGGCGACGGCCGCCGCCGCGGCGGCGCTCGTCGCGGGCGTGGCCGCGCTCGGCGGCTCGCGCTGGATCACGCTGCCCGCGGCATCGCCCTTCTTCGTCTGGGCGCTCGTGCTCGCGGGGACGGCGTACGTGGTCTGGTACACGGTCCGCGCGGCGTCGGCCCGCGGGTCGCGCGCGTCGGTGGCCAGCGCTATCGAGCGCGACCGCGCGCTGCGCGCGGGCGCGCTGCGTGGCGCGCTGGAGGTGCAGGACGCGGGAGCGCTGGGCAGGCGCGCGGCGGAACGCGTGGCGGCGCAGCTCGGGTCGCACCAGGGCGCGCTGACGCCGACGCTGCGGCGGAGCGCGCGCCGGCGCGGCGCCATCGCGGCCGCGGGCGCGCTCGCGATGGCGCTCGCGCTCGTCGGCTTCCGCGGTGCGTGGCCCGACGGGTGGACGGCGGTGGCGCATCCGGTGCGCGCGTGGCGCGGCACGCTGCTGCCGGCGCTGCGGGTCGACGCGCCCGGGGTGGCGCTGCGCGGCGAGCGCGTGACGGTCACGC
Source organism: Gemmatimonadaceae bacterium (assembly GCA_035265005.1). Lineage (GTDB taxonomy): Bacteria > Gemmatimonadota > Gemmatimonadetes > Gemmatimonadales > Gemmatimonadaceae > DATFPD01. Next base: position 633 of record DATFPD010000747.1, read on the forward strand.
TCGAGGCGCCGGGACGGCGCCAGCTGGTGCTGCACTCGCGCGCGACAGGCTCGGCGTGGCGGCAGGACGCGTACGCCGTCGACTCCAGCGGCCGCGTGCGCGTGGCGCTCCCGCCGCTCGACGCGGACGTCTCGCTCGTGGTCGGGGACGGGCGCGGCGTGAGCGACACGGTCGTGATGCGCGTGACCGACCGGCCATTCGTCGGCGACGTCGCGCTGCGGGCCACGTATCCGGCGTACCTCGGGCGGGCCCCCGAGCCCCTTCCGGTGGGTGAGACCGCGCGCGTGCCGCGCGGCACGGTGCTCACCGTCGACGGGCGCGCCTCGACGGCGCTCGACTGGGTGCGCCTGGTGCGGGGCGCCGACACGATGGCGCTGCGCCCGGACGGGCTCCGCTTCACCGGGAGATTCACCGCCGAGGAGAGCGGGCGCTGGAGCTGGCTGGCGTCGGGCACGTCGGGGCCGATTCTGGACCTGCCCGCGCCGGTGGAGCTGGACGTCATCCCCGACTCGGCGCCGCGCGTCGAGATCACGGCGCCGGCGCGCGACACGATCGTCGCGGCCACCGGCCGGGTCACGCTCTCGATCGTCGCGACCGACGACCACGGGCTCGCGAGCGTCTCGCTCCGCAGCTGGCGCCAGCCGGCCGGCGCCGGTGCGCAGCCGGAGGTCGTGCAGCGGCTGGGCGCGCCGGGCGCGCCGCAGTGGACCGGGGTAGACGTCGTGGACGTCGCCGCGCGGGGGCTGGAGCCAGGGGACGAGCTGCACGTCGTCGCCGTGGCGACCGACGGGTCTCCGTGGAAGCTGAGCGGGTCGAGTCGCGAGCTCGTGCTGCGCGTGCCGACGAGCGCCGAGCAGCGCGCGCTGGCTCGTCAGGCGGCGGACTCCGCGGTGGCCGTGGCGCAGGCGGCGGCGGAGGCGCAGCGCTCGCTCCAGCAGCGCACGAGCGACGCCGCGCGCTCGCGCGGGCAGCGCAACGGCTCCAACCCCTCCGAGGCGAACGCCGGCGGGCGCGGCGGGCAGTCGCCGCTCGGCTTCGAGCAGTCGGAGCAGGCGAAGGCGCTGGCGAAGGAGCAGCGCGCGCTCGCCGAGCAGGTGAAGAAGGCGCAGGAGGCCGCGAAGCAGCTCGAGAAGCAGCTGCGCGAGGCCGGCGCGCTCGACAGCGCGCTCGCCGACCGCCTGCGCGAGGCGCGGCAGCTCCTTCAGGACGCGATCACGCCGGAGCTGGCCGAGCAGCTGCGGAAGCTCGAGGAGTCGCTGGGCCAGCTCAAGGCGGACGAGTCTCGTCAGGCGATGGGCGACCTGGCGGCCCAGCAGCAGCGGGTGCGGGAGCAGCTGGAGCGCAGCGTCGAGATGCTCCGCCGCGCGGCGCTGGAGGGCGCGATGCAGACGCTGCACGACGAGGCCAAGGAGCTCGCGCAGCAGCAGCGCGCGCTCGGCGACTCGCTCGCGCGGCAGACGCCTGGGCAAAAGCAACAGCAGCAGCAACAGCAGCAGCAGGGCGAGCAGCGCGCGAACGAGCGCCCGGGCCAGAGCGAGCAGGACCGGGCCAGCGCCAAGGCGCGCCAGCTCGCCGACCGCTCGCACGACCTGGCGAAGGACGTCGGTGAGCTGACGAAGCGGCTCCAGAAAGAAGGCGCGCAGACCGGCGCGCAGAAGAGCGCGTCGGCACAGAGCCACGCGTCGGAGTCGGCCGAGCAGATGGAGCGGGCCGCGAGCCGCGCCGAGCCTCGGTCGGAGGATGCGTCTGCCGGCAAGGAGCAGACGGCGAGCAGCGGCCAGCGCCCGCCGCGCGAGGGGGCGCCGTCGGGCGGCGGGCAGCAGCAGCAACAGCCGCAGTCCGGGGAGAAGGGCGGGAGCCGCAACGCGTCGGCCGCTCGTCAGGCGGCGGGGGAGATGGAGCAGGCCGCCCAGCAGCTCGGGGCGGCGCGCGACCAGCAGATCGCCGAGTGGAAGCAGGAGCTGTCGCAGGAGCTCGACCGGTCGATCCAGGAGATGCTCCAGATGGCGCGGCAGGAGGACGAGCTGGCGTCGCAGACGCAGGAGGGCGGCGACCCGCAGGCCACGCGCTCCGAGCAGAGCTCGATCCAGCAGGGCGTCTCGAAGTCCGCCGAGCGGCTGCAGCAGGCCGGGCAGAAGTCGTCGCTCGTGTCGCCGCGCTCGCAGCGCGCGGTCGGCGAGGCGAAGCGGCGCGTGGAGCAGGCGACCCGCGAGGCGTCGCAGGCCAACGGGAGCCAGTCGGGCCGGCAGCAGTCGGCGAGCGCGATGCGCGACGCCGCCGAGGCGCTGAACCAGGCCGCGGCGTCGCTGGTGCGCGACCGCGAGCGCGCGAACAACGCGTCGTCGGCGTCCGGGTTCGCGGAGATGCTGCAGGAGATGCAGGAGATGGCGAAGCAGCAGGGCTCGCTCAACGCGCAGGCGGCGGGACTCTCGATGATGCCGGGCGGGCAGAGCGGGCAGCAGGGGCAGGCGGCGCGCCAGCTCGCGCGGCAGCAGCGCGGACTGGCCGACCGGCTGGAAGAGCTGGGCGACGCGGACGGCAGCGGCCGGGCGCAGCAGCTGGCGCAGGAGGCCAAGCAGATCGCGCAGGCGCTGGAGCGGGGGAGCGTGGACCAGAGCCTCCTCGATCGGCAGCAGCGGCTGTTCCGGCGGCTGCTCGACGCCGGGAAGACGCTGGAGCAGGACGAGCGCGAGGAGACGGGCAAGCGCGAGTCGCGCGCGGCGACGAACGCCGACACCTTCTCCCCGACTGGCGACAGGGCGCAGGGGGCGGCCGCGTCGAAGTTCCGCGAGCCCACCTGGAACGAGCTGCGCGGGCTGAGCCCCGAGGAGCGGCGGCTGGTGCTCGAGTACTTCCGGCGCATCAATGGCGCCCAGCCGTAGCGTCGTCGCCGTCGCGCTCTGGCTGGCCGTCGCGGCGCCGGCCGCCCTGCGGGCGCAGCCGGCGACGCCGCAGTCGCCCGAGCCGTTCATGCGCGCGCTGGAGCTGGAGCAGAACCGCCAGTTCCGCGAGTCGGCCGCTGCGTACCGGCAGTCGCTGTCGTCGGCCAACGGCGTGGCGGCGCTGCTCGGCCTGGAGCGCGTCTACGCCGAGCTGGGGTGGGTGGACTCCACCGTCGCCCTCGCCGACTCGATGGTGCGCGCGATGCCGCGCAACCCCACCGTGCGCACGGTGCAACTGCGCTCGCTGCGGATGGCCGGGCGCGAGGAGGAGGCGCGCCGCGCGTTCGAGCGGTGGGTGCGCGAGACGCCGCGCGAGCCGGCGCCGTACCGCGAGTACGCGCGGCTGCTGCTCCAGGACGGGAAGTCGGGCGCGGCGGACACGGTGCTCCAGCGGGCGCAGGCGGCGTTAGGCAGCGGGCGGGACGTGGCGATCGAGCTGGCGCAGCTCCGAGCGTCGATGGGGCTCTGGGAGCCCGCGGCGCGGAGCTGGCGCGAGGCGCTGGAGGAGTCGCCGTACCTCGTGCAGGCGGCGACCTTCGCGCTCCAGCCGGCGCCCGCGGGCTCGCGGCCGGCGATCCGGACGATCCTGCTCGCCGAGCCGCGCGTCGCCGAGGTGCGGCGCGTGCTGGCCGGGCTGGAGCTGGCGTGGGGCTCGCCGCGCGACGCCTGGACCGCGCTCAAGGACCTGCCGCGGAGCGAGCCGTCGGCGGCCGCGTGGCGGGACTTCGCCGAGCAGGCGGAGAACGCCGAGGCGTGGCTGCCGGCGCGCGACGCGCTGCTGGCCGCGCTCGGCTGGCGCTACCAGCCGCAGCTCGCCCTGCGCGCCGCGTCGGACGCGCTCTCGGGGGGGGACGCGCAGTCCGCGCTGTCGATTCTGGACATGGCGACCGCGAAGATGGACGCGGGCGCTGCGGCGCGGCAGACGCTCGCGCTCCGGGTGCGCGCGCTCGCGGCGCTCGGGCGCGTGGCGGACGCGCAGCAGGCCGTCGACGCCGCGTCGGCATCGCTGGACGACGCGCAGCGCGCGGACCTGGCGCGGAGCATCGCGTGGGGGTGGGTGCGCGTGGGCGACGTGGCGCGGGCCCGGGCGGCGCTCGCGGCGTCCGGGGCGGGGGAGGGCGAGGCGGCCACGGGCTGGCTGGCGCTCTACGAGGGGGACCTCAAGACCGCGCGCGAGCGGCTGCGCCGGACGTCCGAGTCGTCGCCGGATCTGGTCACCGCGCTGGCGCTGCTGGCGCGGACCCGCGCCGTGCGGGCCCCCGCGGTGGGCGAGGCCTTTCTCGCCCTCGCGCGCGGCGACAGCCTCGCCGCCGCGACGAAGCTCGTGGCCGCGGCGCCGGAAGTGGCGGAGGCGGCGCCGCTGCTGCTCTCCACCGCGGCGCGGATCTACGCCCGCCGGCGCGACGAGAGCCGCGCGATCGAGCTCTGGCAGCTGCTGCTGGCGGAGCACGCGACTTCACCCGAGGCCGCCGAGGCGGACCTGGAGTGGGGACGGACGCTGCGCCGCCGCGGCGCGAACCCCGAAGCGATCAAGCGCTTCGAGCATCTCATTCTGACCTACCCGCAGAGCGCGCTCGTGCCCCAGGCACGGCGCGAGCTCGAGCTGGCGAGGAAGGCGGTACCGGAGACGTGATGGAGTCGACTGCATTGCGAGCTGCGAGCTGCGAGATGCGAGAGAACGGCCTCGGGGCGCCCCGAGGCCCCACCTCTCGCATCTCGCAGCTCGCAGCTCGCACCCTGCGCGCGCTCGTGTGGCTCGCGCTCGCCGCCATGCCCCTCAGCGCGCAGCATCTCCTCGTCCCGATGGACGACGCGCAGCAGAATCACCTGAAGGCGTACGGGCTCACGTTCAACGTCCTCAAGAGCGGGACGTCGAAGGCCGAGTGGTTCCTGAACTACCGCGGCGGCGCGTTTCTGCTGCCTGACGCGCCGGAGACCCGGCGCCGGGCGGCGCTCGACGGCGTGACGTTCGAGCCGATCGACGACGCGTCGCTGGCGGGCGTGCGCGCGGAGCTGGCGGGCGGGAACATGGACGCGATCGTGCTGGAGAAGGCCCCCAAGGTCGCGATCTACACGCCGCCGACCGCGCCGCCGTGGGACGACGCGGTGACGCTCGCGCTGCGCTACGCCGGGATCGAGTACACCACCGTGTGGGACGACGAGGTGCTGCGCGGCGACCTGTCGAAGTACGACTGGCTGCATCTGCACCACGAGGACTTCACGGGGCAGATGTCGAAGTTCTACCTCGCCTACCGCGGCGCGCCGTGGTTCACCGAGCAGGTCGAGGCGAACCTCGCCTCGGCGCGTCGGCTCGGCTTCAACGACCTGCCGTCGCTCAAGAAGGCGGTGGCGGAGGGGATCCGGCGCTTCGTCGAGAACGGGGGCTTCCTGTTCGCGATGTGCGGCGCCACCGAGACGCTCGAGCTGGCGGTCGCGGGCAAGGACGTGGACATCGCCGGGACGTTCTCGGACGGCACGCCCCCCGACCCGCGCGCCGACGCGGAGCTCAACTGGTCGCGCGCGTTCGCGTTCCGCACCGCGCACCTGGAGCGCTCGCCGTTCGTGAACTCGATGAGCGACATCGACGGCCACCAGGTGAACGTGCCGACGCGCCGCCAGCCGCTGGGCGCGTTCACCCTCTTCGGCTTCTCGGCCAAGTTCGACCCCGTGGCGACGATGCTGGTCCAGAACCACCGCTCGGTGATCCCGGACTTCTACGGCGTGACGACGTCGTTCACGAAGGACGCGCTCAAGCCGTCGGTGACGGTGCTGGCGTTCGAGGAGGGCGCGCCGTGGGTCAAGTACATCCACGGCGACTACGGCAAGGGCTCGTGGACCTTCCTGGGCGGCCACGATCCGGAAGACCCGCAGCACGCGGTCGGCAACCCGCCGACGGACCTGTCGCTGCATCCGAACTCGCCGGGGTACCGGCTGATCCTGAACAACGTTCTGTTCCCGGCGGCGAAGAAGAAGCCACTCAAGACCTGAGGGATGGGGGACGGGGGACGGGGGATGAACCCTTCCCCTTCCCCTCGCTGCGCTCGGGGTCAGGGTCAGGGCAGGCTGTCAGCGGAAGCAGCTCATCCCCCATCCCCCGTCCCCCATCCCCTCGTGAGTCTTATCTTTCAGCATGCCGCCCGCAGTCATCGCCCGACACGACGCACGACTCAGCACCAAGGCCGCCTCCGCCATCCGCGCCGCGATCGCGCTGGCCGGGGGGCGGGAGGTCTGCTTCGCCTGCGTGGTCGACGACGACGGCGTGGTGCAGGCCGCGCGAGTCGTGGCGCGCGGGAACGTGCAGAGCGTGCTGGCGCTGCCGAAGGCCGCCGACCCGGGCGAGATGCTCGTGCACAACCATCCGTCGGGGCTGCTGGAGCCGTCGGAGGCGGACCTGAGCGTCGCGGCGCGGCTGTACGAGGAGGGCGTCGGCTTCGGCATCGTCGACAACGCCGCGCGCGAGCTGTACGTGGTGGTCGAGGTCCCGCGCGCGCGGCAGATCGCCGCGCTGGACCCGGAGCGCATCGCCGCGGACCTCGGGCCCGACGGGCCGATCGCCGCGCAGCTCGACCGGTACGAGGACCGGCCGAGCCAGCGCCGGATGGCGGCGACGATCGCCGCGCTGTACAACGAGGGCGGCGTCGGGCTGCTGGAGGCGGGGACCGGCGTCGGCAAGTCGCTCGGCTACCTGCTGCCGGCGCTGCGGTGGGCGGCGGCGAACGGCGAGCGCACGGTGGTGTCGACCAACACCATCAACCTCCAGGAGCAGCTCGTCAACAAGGACCTGCCGTTCCTGGCGGCCGCGCTCACCGACCAGCCGGTGCGGTTCGCGCTGCTCAAGGGGTGGCGCAACTACCTCTGCAAGCTGCGGCTGGAGCAGGCGCGCACGGGGGCGGGAGCGCTGCTCGAGGACTCGCTGCGCGGCGAGCTCGAGTCCATCGCGGGATGGGCCGAGCGGACGACGGACGGATCGCTCGCCGACCTGCCGGCGCCCCCGCGCGCGGAGCTGTGGGACGAGGTGTCGGCCGAGCCGGACCTCTGTCTGCGCACCAAGTGCCCGCACTACGGCGAGTGCTTCCTGTACAAGGCGCGTCGTCAGGCGGCGGCGGCGGACGTGATCGTCGCCAACCACCACCTGCTCCTCTCCGACGTCGCCGTGCGGCGCGCGCAGCAGAACTGGGAGGACTCGGCGGTGCTCCCGCCCTACACGCGGCTGGTCGTGGACGAGGGGCACCACCTGGAGGACGCGGCGGCGTCGCACCTGGGCGTCACGGTCACGCGGCGGGCGCTGGCGCGGCTGTTCAACCGGCTGGAGCGGCGCGGCAAGGGGCTGCTGCCGGCGCTGGTGGACCGGCTCTCGTCGAAGAAGGACCTGCTCAGCACCGCGAGCCTGGACCTGGTGCAGTCGCGGCTCGCCCCATCGGTGCAGGCGTCGCGCGACCGCACGGCGCTCGTCTTCGACCTGCTGGAGACGTTCCTCGTCGAAGCGGGCGACGCGCAGGTGCGGCTCACCGACGACTTCGCGCGCCATCCGGTGTGGAAGGCGGGGCTCGACGGCGCGCTCGCCGACCTGTTGGCCGAGGTGGAGCTGATCGCCGACGGACTCCAGATGGTGCGCGAGCGGCTGGAGAGCGACACCCGCCGCGACTCCGAGGCCGCCGCCGTGGCGCCCCTGCTGAACGAGATGCGCGGCGTGACGCGCCGCCTCCAGTCGGCGGCGGACGGGCTCCGCGCCGGCCTGCGTCCCCCCGAGGGGGCGCAGCCGAGCGTGCGGTGGGTGGAGGTGCGGGGGAAGGACCGCAACGTCGCCGTGACGGCGGTGCCGCTCGACCTGGCGCCCATTCTGCGCGCCGACCTCTTCGAGCGCGTCGAGACCGCGGTAGTGACCAGCGCGACGCTGGCGACGCACGCCCCGGGCGGGGCGCGGGCCCGCGCCGGCGACGCGGCGGCGGCAGCAGCCGAGGAGGCTCGGCGCTTCGAGTTCCTGGCGCGGCGGCTGGGGCTCGCGGCGCCGGGGCCGGAGCCGCGGACGGCGTCGTTCGCGTCGCCGTTCGACTACCCGCGCCAGGCGCTGCTGGCCGTCCCGACCGACGCCCCGGCGCCTAACGTGGACCCCGACGGACACTTCCGCGCCGCCGTCCGCGCCGTGCTCGACCTGGCCGAGGCGGCCGACGGCGGGCTGTTCGTGCTCTGCACGAGCCACCGCGACGTGCGGCAGGCGGCGTCCGAGCTGCGCGCGCGCGGCGCCGACCGGCGGTGGCCGCTGCTGGTCCACGGCGACGTCGACGGCCGCGACGCGCTGCTCCGGCGCTTCCGCGAGTCCGGGCGCGCGGTGCTGCTCGGCACGGCGTCGTTCTGGGAGGGGGTGGACGTGCCGGGGCGCGCGCTGCGCGGGCTCGTCATCGTCAGGCTCCCGTTCCGCGTCCCCACCGAGCCGGTCACCGCCGCGCAGTGCGAGGCCATCCAGGCGCGCGGCGGCGACTCCTTCGCCGAGTACATGCTGCCGCACGCGTCGCTGCGGCTGAAGCAGGGGTTCGGGCGCCTGATCCGCACCGCCACCGACCGCGGCGTGGTCGTCGTCGCCGACCCGCGGATCGCCACCAAGGGCTACGGCCGCGGGCTGCTGGACGCCCTGCCGCCGGCGCGGCGCATCGTCAGGCCGTGGGCGGCGATCAAGGGCGAGGTGGAGCGGTTCTACGCGGGCCCCGCCGAGGGCTGAGCGCGACGTTCGGACGATGCCGTTCACCTTCTTCGCGCACCAGGCGGCGGTCCTGCCGATCAAGATGGCGCGCCCGCGCGCGGTGAGCGGCACCGCGCTCGTCGTGGGCAGCATGGCGCCCGACTTCGAGTACTTCCTGCGCGGCTACCCGTCGGGTGAGTTTGGGCACACGCTGGCCGGGCAGTTCCTCTTCTGCCTGCCGCTCTCGCTCGCCGTGTACTGGCTCGTGACGCGGGTGATCGCCCGCCCGCTGGCCGCGCAGCTCCCCGACCTGGGGGACTTCCACCTGCGGGACTACGCGGCGCTGGCGGTGCAGCCGCGCGCGCCGGCGTACTGGTTCGTGGTCGCGCTGAGCGCGCTCGCCGGGTCGTTCTCGCACGTGGCGTGGGACAGCTTCACGCACTGGCACGGCGCGGTCGTGCGTGCGTTTCCCGTGATGCAGGTGGCGCTGTTCTACCTGGGAGGCGTGCCGGTGACCACCCACAAGCTCCTCCAGTACGGCAGCACCCTGTTCGGCGGTCTGGCGACCGTGCTCATGCTCCGCAAGATCGGGCGCGAGCGGCTGCTGCGGCGGTGGGCCGACGCACGAGCGGCCGATTCGGCCGCCGGGACGCCCGCCGCGCCGCGACGCACGCCCGCGTTCTGGCTGGCGCTCGCGCCGTTCCCGGCCGCGGGCGTGGCCGCCAGCGTGCGCATCATGGCCGTGGGATTCCTGTGGAGCGAGCTGGCCGCGTGGGTGTCAACATTCCTTCGGGCGTGCACGTTCACGTTCGTGGGGCTGTGCGTGGTT
>DATFPD010000748.1:0-19034 GCA_035265005.1 Gemmatimonadaceae bacterium
ACGAAATACGAGCTGCGAAATGCGAAACGGGCCTCGGGATGCCAGTAGGCGCCTCCCGAGGCCCGTTTCGCATTTCGCAGTTCGTATTTCGTGCCGTTGCCCTTACTTCCACCCCAGCTCCCACTCGCAGAACGCATCCCCCTCGTTCACGCAGCGCACGTGGCGGGCGGTGGCGGAGGTGCCGCCGGCGAGGGTGAGCGCCTGACGCAGGCCGCCGGTCTGGCGGCGGCAGAAGAGCGGGTCGGGGTGATCGAAGCCGACCAGCCGGAGCACCGCGCGGCCCTCCTCGGCCTCCACCACCTCCATGTTGCCCGGGTGGTAATAGAGCTGGAAGAGCGAGACGCCCTGGGTCAGGAACTCGGTCGGCGTCGACTTCCGCAGGATCCCGCCGTAGAGCTGCACCCCGGTGGACTCGATCGACTGCTCGCCGGCGCGCTCCATCCACCCCGGGTCTCGCTCCCCGACCACGGCGTCGGTCGCCCGCCAGAGCTCGAGCGCCAGGTCGAACGGCAGCTCGTCGGTCGGCGCCGCGCGCTCCACCTTCCCCCGCTCCTCCGCCGGCATCCGCGCGAGCACCTGCTCCAGCGCCTCGCTCCCGTGCTCCCCGCGCACGAACTCCATCGTCGCGCGCAGCGTCGACCCTTTCGCGATCGCCATTATCTCATCTCCTCGGGAACTGCGAGTTCGACCACAGAGGCACAGAGACACCGAGGAAGGGCCCTTCCTCGGTGTCTCTGTGCCTCTGTGGTCGATTCTTCACGACTTACCCTGCGACGGAGCCAACGCGGCAAGCGCTCGACGGTCGGGCTTGCCTGACCCCAGCCGCGGAAAATCGTCGAGGAAGAGCACGGACTTCGGGACCTTGTAGCCGGCGAGGCGCATGCGGGCGAAGGCGATGACCTCCTCGGCGGCGAGGCGCTCGCTCCCGATGCGACGAACGACGAACGCGCACCCCACCTCGCCCCACTTCGCGTCCGGCACGCCGACGACGACTACCTCGGACAGCGCGGGATGGCTGCACAGCGCGGACTCCACCTCGCCGGGGAAGACGTTCTCGCCGCCGGAGATGTACATCTCCTTCCGCCGGCCGCAGATGGTGTAGGCGCCGTCCGCGTCCCGACGCGCGAGGTCGCCCGTGCGGAGCCAGCCGTCCGGAGTGAGCGCCTCCGCGGTCCGCTCCGGATCGAACAGGTAGCCGCCGAACATCTGCGGCCCGCGGAGCTGGAGCTCGCCCGGCTCGCCGGGAGCGGTCGCCAGCTCGCGGCCGTCCGCGTCGACGGCCAGCCGCATCTCGAGGAACGGCACCGGCCACCCGACGCTGCCGGGCTTCGCGAGCGCCGCGTCGTCCGACGTGGCGAAGCAGTTCGGCCCGCACTCGGTGAGCCCGTACCCTTCGCGGAAGCGGTAGCCGCTCGACCGCACCCGCTCGACCAGCGCGGCCGGGCATGGCGCCCCGCCGGAGATGAAGTGGCGCAGCGCCGGCAGCTCGCGCCCCCAGCGCGGCCGCTCGGCGAGCATCCGGAACTGCGTCGGCACGCCGAACGCGATCGTGCACCGCTCCTCGGCGAGCGCGTCGAGGAAGTCGTCCGGCTCGAAGTGGTCGAAGAGCACCGCCGTGCCGCCGCGCATCCAGATCGGCGTCCCGAACACCCCCCAGCCGCCGACGTGGAAGCAGGGCGTCGTGATCGGCGCCACGTCCGCCGGCCCCAGCTCCCACGCGATGGACGTGGCCAGCGCGTTGTAGAAGATCTGCCGGCGCGGAAGGATGACGCCCTTCGGCTGCCCCATGGTCCCCGACGTGTAGAGCACGAGCGCGGGCTCCTCGGGGTGCACCGGCCCGCCCGCGCTCGTCTCACCGGATGTCGACGCCAGCAGCGCCGCCGCGTCCTCGTCGAGGTCGATCCAGCGCGGCGCGCGCGGCAGCGCGGCCGCCGCCTGCTCCGCCGCCGCGCGGAAGCGCGCCTCGCCCACCAGCAGCGCCGGGCGCGCGTGCGCGAGCACCGGCGCGAGCTCCGCCGCCGCGAGCCGCCAGTTGAGCGGCACCAGCGCCGCGCCGACGCGGCCGCAGGCGAAGAAGAGCTCCACGACCTCGCGCCGGTTGCCGGCCAGCACCGCCACCCGGTCGCCGCGCGAGACGCCGAGCCGGCGGAGCGCCGCCGCGCGGCGGTCGGCGACGTCGTCCAGCTCGGAGTAGCTGACGCGCCGGCCGCCCCCCCGCGCGCGGTCGACCAGCGCCGCGCGGCCGGGCGCCAGGCGGCGCCAGTGGCGGAGCGGGTCCGGGTCGCGCGGGAAGAGCGGCGCCGGCACGGCAGGCGCGGCGTTAGGCACGAGCGGCGCCGGCGGCGCGACGGTGAGCGGCGCGGCCACGGGCGTCACCTCCCGGCGGGGCGCGGGGTCGAGGCGGGCGAGGGGTGCGGGTGCTCGCGGAAGAACCGCATCATCTCGCGGCTGGCGTCCGGCCCGCCGGCCTGGGTGAACGTCCCCTCGGGCGACCCGCCCGACCACGCGTGCCCCAGCTCGTCCACCAGCCGGTACTCGACCTGCGCGTCCGCGGGGCGGGGCGCGAGCGACGCCAGCTGGTCGGCGAGCTGCCGGCCGTTCGCCGGGACCACGACCGCGTCGCGCCCGCCGTGGAAGACGATCGCTGGGAGCGGCCGCGCGTGCGCGCCCATCGCCTCCCGCGCGCGCGCGGCCAGCCGCTCCCCGGCCCCCGCCGCGGCGCCGCGCTGCATGACGCCGAGCGCCTCCATCACGTTGGACGCGGCGCCGAACGCCAGCCCCGAGTGCACGCCGAGCGCCGCGTAGAGCTCCGGGTAGCCCAGGGCGACGATGGACGCCATCGCCCCGCCCGCCGAGACGCCGGCGATGTAGACGCGCGCCTCGTCCACCCCGTACTCCGCCATCACCCGCCGGGTGATCCCGGCCACGAGCGACGGCTCGCCGCGGTCGCGCGCCTGGTGCGCGGCGTCGTACCAGTTCCAGCACTTCTTGGGGTTCGCCGCCGCCGGCTGCTCGGGGTAGGCCACCAGCGCCGTCTCCGCCTCGGCGAGCGCGTTCATCCGCGTGCCGCGCGCGAAGTCGGCCGCGTCCTGCGTGCAGCCGTGGAGCATGACGACGAGCGGCACGGCGCGCGAGCCGTCGTACCCGCCCGGGACGTAGAGCGAGTACTCGCGCGAGCCGGCGTCGCCGGCGTACGCGGCGCGGAGGAAGCGGCCGGCGGACTGACCCGTCAGCGGGGTCGAGGCGACCGTCGAGAGGGCCATCAGGACGAGGAGGCCGATGCGCATGGGTGTGGACCCGAGCGGCGAGCTGCCGGCGGTCGGCAGCTCGCCGTTAGGCAACCGGGTCTACCGCTGGAACCGCACGCCGGCGAAGACCATCGTCCCCACCGCGGGCATGTTGATCATCTCGAGATGGCCCTGGCCGTAGCCGCAGTCGGCCTTCTCGCCGGACTTGCCGGTCGGGAGCTTCCGGCAGGTGAACAGGTTGTCCACCGCCAGGTTGAGCTGCGCGTTGATCGACGGGAGCTTGTAGCCCACGTTGGCGCCCACCGTGCCGAACCCCGGGATGTACCCGGTGTTGATCCCCGAGGCGAAGTAGTACCGGTTCACCCGGCGGAAGGTGACGCCGCCGAGCAGGTTCCGGTGCCCGACGCCGTTCGCGTCCACGCCCAGCGTCCACTTGGTCGTCGGCGCGTTGAGCGAGGAGAGCTCGGTCCGCTGCGCTGCCGAGAGTGTCACGGTGCTCGGGATCTCGATCTGCTTGAGGTCGATGAAGCTCGCCGTGCCGAGGGCCGCCACGCGCGGCGTGACCTGGTAGCGCACCCCGGCGTCGATGCCGTCCATCTTGGCCCGGCCCAGGTTCCGGTAGGCGAGCACCGACTGCGCCGTGCCGGCGGCGTTCTGGATGCGCTGCGTGCTCTGCCCCTGGTAGGCGTACTGCCCCGCGACGACCAGGTTGACGAAGAGCAGCGGCGTGAAGAAGTGGTCGTACGACGCGCGGTACGCGGTCGCGTCGATGAACAGCTTCTGCATCAGCAGGCCCTTGAAGCCGAGCTCCCAGGTCTCGTTCTCTTCGGGGACCAGCGGGTCGATCGTGCCGACCACGGTCCCGCCCGCGTTCTTGACCGTGAAGCCCTGCATGTTGCCGGCGAGCCCGATGCCGGGCAGGAAGTCCACGACGTCGAAGCGGTTCTGGAGGATCGTCGGCGACTTGAAGGCGCGGTTGTACGTCACGCGGAACGTCTGCGCCTCGGTCGGCTTGAACAGCACGCCCGCCTTCGGGCTCCACTGCGCGTCGTAGTCCTCGTGCTTGTCGTAGCGGCCGGCGAGGAGGAGGCTCAGGCGCCCCGGGAGCGGCGTCTCGGTCTGCGCGTAGAGGCCCGACTGGGTGATCTGGATGTCCTTCCCCGTCTGCCGGTCGGTGAGCCACTCGCGCTTGCTGCTCACCTGGTCGTGGCGGAGCTGCCCGCCCCAAACGATGCGCGTGTCGTTGAGCAGCGGGATCTCGAAGTTGTTCTGGATCTCGGCGGCGTAGAGGCGGCCGTTGGCCGGCCAGTCGGAGAGGTGCTTGAGCGAGTCGTCGGACAGGCCGGCGGTGTTCCCCTTCTTCGCCGTGGAGTAGCGGTTGATCGCGTACGAGTCGCCGCTGAGCGACTGGGTGCGGTAGGCGTTGAAGTACCAGTGCGGCGTCGAGTACTTGAGCTGCGTGTTCAGGTACTTCCAGTCCTTCAGCTGGTTGCGCCCGACGCTGGTCTGGCCGACGCCGTTGAAGACGCTGCCGCCGGCGGTGAGCTCGAGGCGCTTGTCTCCGTCGTAGTAGACGAGGGCGCCGGTGCCGCGGGCGACCGACTGGTCCCAGTCGATGCCGAGCTCCGGCGTCGGTGAGGCGACGGTGCCGTAGTTCAGGTAGTTCTGGAAGTCCCGCGCCGCCTGCCACTCGCCGCTCACCTTGTAGCCGAGCTTCCCACGCAGGCCCGCGTGGCGGAGCTGCACGTCCTGGTAGTGGCGCGTGCCGCCCGAGGCCTCGACCGTCGTCCCCTGGAAATCGCGCGGGTCCTTGGTCTGGAGGGTGAGCACGCCGTTCGATGCGTCGGCGCCGTAGAGCGCCGCGCCGGGGCCGACGAGCACCTCGACGCCGGCCAGGTCCACCTTCGGAATCGCCGTGAGCCCGCCGACCGGGAGCCCGTTCTCCGGCAGCACCGCGATGCGCCCGTCCTCCATCATCAGCATCCGGTTGTTGAACGAGGAGTTGAAGCCGCGGGCGTTGATCGCCACGGTCATCAGCCCGGTCTGGATGAAGTCGATCCCGACGACGCGCTTGAGGGCGCCGGCGTACGAGTTGCCGGCCGAGTTCTCGATCTCCTCAGTCGTGATCTTGGTGACCGTGGCCGGCGCGTCGGTGATCCGCTCGGCGCGGCGCGACGCCGAGACGACGACCGTCGAGAGCGACGCCGGCGCGTCCTGGAGGACGATGTCGACGCGCGTCTCCTCGCCGTCGCGGACCGAGATGTTCGGGAGCGTCCGGCTCTGGTAGCCGATGCGGACCACGCGGAGCTGGTGCGCGCCCGCCGGGAGGCCGGCCAGCGTGAAGCGGCCGTCGGCGCCGGTGCGGACGCCGACCGAGCGCTGGCCGGAGACCGCCACCTGGGCGTCGGCCAGGGGCTGGCCGGCGGGTCCGCTGACCGTGCCGGCGATCCGGCCGGTCTGCGCCGTCGCTGCGGCGGGGAGCAGCGCGAGCGTCGCGGCGAGCAGCGCGCGATTCAACGGATGCATCGTAGGGCCTCCTTCCTCGTTAGGGACAGAGCGGGGTACGAGATGGGGTGACAGATGCGACCTGCGACCTGCGACCTGCGGCCTACCGGCCACCGGGAGGCATCCCGAGCGGCTCGTAGGCCGCAGGTCGCAGGACGGACGACGCAGGATGAGCAACGGGACTCTCTTCCGCCGGCACCATCACCAGCGCCTCCCCCTCGATCACCGTCTCGCCGCGCTGGTTGCGGCAGACGGTGGCGAGGCGGGCGCGGCGCTTGGCTGGCACGAGCTCGAGCACTTCCACACGCGCCGTCACCGTGTCGCCGATGCGCACCGGCGCGGTAAAGCGCAGCGTCTGGTTCATGTAGATGCAGCCGGGCCCCGGGAGCCGCGTCCCGAGCACCGCCGAGATGAGCCCGGCGCCGATCATCCCGTGCGCGATCCGCCCGCCGAAGCGCGACCGCTCGGCCTCCGGCGCGTTCACGTGCACGGGGTTGAAGTCGCCCGTCACGCCGGCGAACAGCACGACGTCGGCGTCGGTGATCGTCTTGCCGAACTCGGCGGAGAGGCCGATGGAAAGCTCATCAAAGCGCATTCGGGTTCCTGGCTAGAAAGGGCAACTGCACCGCAATCCACCACAGAGGCTCAGAGAACACAGAGGAAGGGCACACGGGAGAATGTCCCTCAATCCCGAGGCAGCATCTCGTCCCGGTAGGGGGACATTCTCCCGTGTGCCGTTCCTCTGCGTTCTCGGTGCCTCTGTGGTAGCATTCGCCGTTCAGACGTCCATGACGACGCGCACGTCTTCGTCGATGCGCGCGCCGTCGCCGCCTCTCGTCAGGTACGAGACGGCGAAGAAGACGAGCGTGGACAGGATCAGCGAGAGCGCCGAGACGCTGACGCCGGCGGGGAGCGTGTAGACCTTGAAGTAGCCGAGCGTCTCGCAGACGAGCGTGACGGCGAGGCCGGTGCCGATCGACGCCACCGCTCCCTCGCGCGTCGCGCCCTCCCAGTTCAGGCCGACCGCGAGCGCGGGGACGAGCGTCGACGCGAACAGCCCCCAGCCGAAGATCCCGAGGAACGCGACCAGCGCGCCCGAGGCCTGGGCCAGCGCCGCCGCGGCGACCGAGATCACGACCGTGGACACGCGCCCCCAGCGCAGCTCGTTCCCCACCGTGCGGCCGAGCGCCTTCGGGATGTCGTGGGTGACCGCCGCGGCGCCGATGCTCATGAACGAGTTCACGGTGCTCATGATCGCCGCCGCGACGCCGGCGAAGACGAAGCCGGCGAGCAGGACGGGGGTGAAGCGCAGGAGGAAGGTCGGCGTGGCGTCGTCGGGGCGCGCGAGCGGGGCGAGCTGCCCGCCGGCCACCAGCGCCTTCACCGACACGCCGACGGCGAAGTAGAGCAGCAGCGTCACCATCAGCGCGACGCTCATCAGCATCGGGTACCACTTCAGCCGACGCGGGTCCTTCAGCATGTAGAATTTGTGGATCACGTGCGGCTGCCCGAGCGACCCCATGCCGAAGACGAAGAAGAAGGAGAGCGCGGCGAGCGGGGTGAGCTTCCCCCACGGCCCCAGGAACGCGGGGTCGGCGGCGAGGATGGTCCGCGAGATCCCGCCCATCCCGCCGCCCGCCTGGAGCGCGAACAGGAAGACGAGCACCGACGCCAGCGCCATCACGCTCCCCTGGAAGAGGTCCGTGTAGACGCCGGCGAGGATGCCGCCCGACGCCGAGTAGGCGAGCATCACCGCGGTGCCGATCCAGATCCCCCAGCCGAGCCCCGTGCCGAAGATCGCGTCGACGACGAGGCCGAGGGCCAGGATGTTGGTGGCCATGTAGCCGACCACGGCGACCAGAATGGCGACGGCCGAGAGCCCCTGCGCGGCCGGGGAGCGGTAGCGCGCCCCCACCGCGTCGGGGACGGTGATCAGCCCGCGCACCTCGCCCAGCAGCCGCATCCGCTTGGCGAGCGCCCAGGCGCCCATCGAGTTGGTGACGGCGGCCGGGAGGACGATGAACATCGCCCCCACGCCTAACGTGTAGACGAGGCCGGGGCCGCCGATGAACGCGAACCCGGACAGGGTGGCCGACATCGCGGCGATGGCGAGCGTCCAGAGCCCGATCCCCTGGCCGGCGACGAAGAAGTCGCTCGCGGTGCGCGTGCGCCGCGCCGCCCAGACGCTGATCGCGGCGACGACCGCGAAGTAGACCACCGCGACGCCGACGATCGCCGGCTGGGTGAGCGGGGGCAGCCCGGCGGTCTGGAGCAGGAGCGGCATCGAGAAGGCCGTCACGTGCGCTCTCCGGCGCGGGCGACGGGCGGCGCCTCCCGCGGCGCCGGCGGCACTGCCACCGGCAGGGCCACCGGCAACCGTTCGCTCCGCTCGGCAACCGAATGGTGGCGGTCGCCGGCAGGTCCGGCACTATCTTGAATTTCGGGGGGGGCCCCCCGGCCGGAGGACGGCACCGAACGCCCCGCCGCGGCCGCCGCTTCGCGCGCCTCCCGTGCCTCCCGCGCCCGGCGCACCCGCTCCAGGTCGTCCGCGCCTAACGTCCCTTCGTCGAAGGTGAGGGCGTAGGCCAGCGGCAGGAACAGCATCGGCACGAGCCCGACGCCGTACAGCACGACCGCGGCCCGCGGCGGCAGCCCGAGCCAGAGCGGATCCGCGGCCGCCCCCCCCTCGGCCGCCGCCGGCATCGCCAGCGCCGCCGCCAGCGCGCCGCCCGTCACCACGAACGTGAGCGCGAACACGGCGCCGAGGGCCCAGCGGCGGCCGCCGCCGCGGTCCCCGCCGCGGTCCCCGCCGCGGGCGGCGCCGAGCGCCATCACCGCCACCATCATCGCCGGGGTGCCGAGGGCGAGCAGCCACGGCGCCCACGGCGGCGTGCCCCGCGGGAGGAACGCGGCGGCGTAGGCGAGCGCCACGGCCGCGGTCGACAGCACGAGCGCGGCGAGCGAGAGTCGCTTGGTCATCGGTCCGGTCTCATCGTCAGGCACCCCGCGCTCGGCGTCATGCTCGGCGCGGTTCGGCGTAGAGGGCGTCCAGCCGGCCGCGGAACTTCTCCGCCACCAGCGCGCGGCGCACCTTCATCGTCGGCGTCAGCTCGTCCTCCTCCACCGACAGCTCGCGCTCCAGCAGCGCGAACTGCCGCACACCCTCGGTGCGCGAGACCAGCGCGTTCACGCGGTCCACGGCGTCCTGCACCCGCGCCACCACGCCCGGGTGGCGCAGCAGCTCGGCGTACGCCACGCCGCCCATCCCGCGCTCGCGCGCCCACGCCTCCACCGCCGGCCGGCGCAGCGCGATCAGGGCGGAGATGAACTTCCGACCCTCGCCGTGCAGCACGGCCTGGGCGATGAACGGGTCCTCGGCCAGCTTCGCCTCGATCGGCAGCGGCGCCACCTTCTTGCCCGTCGACAGCGCGATCAGCTCCTTCTTGCGGCCGAGCACCCGCAGCGCGCCGCGCTCGTCCAGCGCGCCGACGTCGCCGGTGCGCAGCCACTCGCCGTCCGGCGTGAACGCCTCGCGCGTCTCGGCGTCGCGGCCGTGGTAGCCGCTGAAGGTGAGGGCGCCGCAGCGCAGCAGCACCTCGCCGTCCTCGGCGATCCGCACCACCGTCCCGGGCATCGGCGGGCCGGCGGTCGCGAAGTCGTAGCAGTCGGGGCGGTTGAAGGCGGCGCACAGATGCTCGGTCAGGCCGTACGCGCCGAGCACCGTCACGCCGAGCGCGTCCAGGTACTCGGCCACCTCGGCCGGGAGCGTGGCGCCGCCCGACGTCGCCAGCCGCATCCGGCCGCCGAAGTGCGCGCGCACGTGCGCGAACGCCGGCGCCCCCTCGCGCGCCCACTCGCCCTCCAGCTCCGGCGGCACCGCGCCGCCGCCGCGCCGGCGCCGCGACCGCTCGCGCCCGAGCAGCAGCGTTCGCTCCCAGCGCTGGCGCAGCTCGTCGGGCGCGGCCGCGCGCTCCTCCTCCAGCCGCTCGTGCAGCTTCTCGTAGACGCGCGGGAGTCCGCCGAAGAGCGTTGGCCGGTAGACGTGCGCGGCGTCCCACACGCGCGAGGCGTCGTCCACCAGCGCCGCCTCCATCCCGCAGAGTACGCGCGTGTAGAGCCCGAACACGCGCTCGCCGGCGTGGCAGAACGGCAGGAACGAGAGCGTCGTGTCCGACTCGCCGAGGCCGAGCGTGTCGCGCACCGAAGCGGCGGAGGCGGCCAGGTACCGGTGCGAGATCCGCGCGCCCTTGGGCTCGCCGGTGGAGCCCGACGTGTAGATGAGCACCGCGATCCCTTCGGGGTCGACGCCGCGGGCCGCGCGCTCGACCGCCGCGCCGAGCGACGGATCGGCCGCGAGGGCGCGCGCCCCGCGCCCCAGCCACTCGCGCCACCCCACGACCTCGACGCCGCGCTCGTCAGGCAGGCCGGCGGCGGCGGCGGCGGCCGCGGCCTCCGCGCCCTCGGCGGCGACCACCGTGCGCAGCGCCGGGAGCGCGCCGCCGGCGCGGGCCGCGAGCACCTGCGCCAGCCGCTCCGGCGTGTCCACCACCGCGACCGCGGCGGCGCAGTCCCCCATCACCTGCCGCACCTGGGCGACCGCGCTCGTGGGGTAGAGTCCCACGCCCACCATCCCCGCGGCCAGCGCGCCCAGGTCCGCGATCGGCCACGCCGGCCGGTTGCCGGCGAAGACGGCCACCGACGAGACGGGGATGACGCCGCCCGCGCGGAGCGCGGCGGCGAAGCGCCGTGCGCCCTCCGCCCACTCGCCCCACGTGACCACGCGCCCGTCCGCGAGCACGCGCATCGCGACGCGGTCCGGGTAGCAGGCGGCGCGGTCGAAGAAGACCGAGAGGAGCGAGGTGGTCATTCGTCGCTCCCGGTCGTTGCGAGGTGCGAGGTGCGAGTTGCGAGAGGAAGTGCTCCGGGGTGTCCCGAGGCCGCTCTCTCGCACCTCGCACCTCGCACCTCGCACCCTGTCGGGTTCCATCGTAAGGCGACGCACCCCATCGCCAGCCCCGCCCCCGAGCCGGTGAGCAGCACCAGGTCGCCGTCGCGCAGGCGGCCAGCGTCGGCGGCGTCGTCGAGCGCCATCGGGAGGCACGCCGAGCCGGTGTAGCCCCACTTGCCCATCACGGTGTGGGCGCGCTCCATCGGCTGGCCGAGGGCGCCCATCACGGCGCGGATGGTCGACAGGTTGACCTGCGTCCAGAGCCAGAGCGCGACGTCCTCCTCGCGGGCGCCGGCGCGCGCGAGCACCGAGCGGGCGATGCGCGGCCACCCCTGCTCGTTCACCTCGGCGGGGTACTTCTTCACGAAGCGCAGGCGGTTGCGGTAGCCATCCCGCAGCACGCCCTCGGTGATCGGCTCGGCGGCGCCGCCGGCGAAGACGCCCATCCCGGGGGCGAGCGTGCCGTCGGCGAAGAGCTCGGAGGCGAGGATCCCGGGCTCGTCGGACGCCTGCACGACCACCGCGCCGGCGCCGTCGGCGAAGATGGTGGACGTCTTCTTGTCGCGGTAATCCACGAACTTGGACATCGCGTACGCGCCGACGACCAGAACGCGCGAGTAGCGCTCGTCGGCGCGGACGTACTTCCAGGCCACGTCGAGCGCGGTGACGAAGCCCGCGCAGGCGCTGTTCAGGTCGAAGGCGCCGGCCCGGCGCGCGCCCAGCCGCCCCTGCACCACCGCGGCGGTCGACGGCGAGATGTACTCCGGGGTGTCGGTGGCGACGATCAGCAGGTCGACGTCGTCGGGCGCGAGCCCGGCGCGGTCGAGGGCGCGGCGGGCGGCGCGCTCGGCCAGGTCGGCGGTGGACTCGTCAGGCGCGCAGATCCGGCGCTCGCGGATGCCGAGCGTGTTCGACACGAAGTCGTCCACGTCCTCGCCAAGGGCGGCCGAGAGCTCGGCGTTGGTGACGACGCGCTCCGGCACGTACGAGCCGGTGGCGACGATCGTCGCGTGGCGCGGGGGCGCGAACGCGGGGGCGCTCACCGGCCGCCCTTCCGGGGGACGCGCCGCGGGCGCTGCGGGGCGCGCGCGACGGCGGCAGCGTCGTCAGGCGGCGGCGGCGCGGCGGTCGAGCCGCGGGTCACGAGCCGCACCGGGAGCGGGCGCTGCGAGGGGCGGCCTGCGTCGGGCTTCGCATCGGGCTTCGCGTCGGGCGGATCGGCGAGCTGGCGGATGAGGAGCCGCGCCGCGCGGGCGCCGAGCTCGCGCGCCGGGACGGCGACCGTCGTGAGCTCCGGGGTGACGAGCCGCGCCATCTCGATGTCGTCGCAGCCGACGATCGAGAGCGTCTCGGGGACGCGGACGCCCGCGGTCGCGCAGGCCTTGAGCGCGCCGAGGGCGACGAGGTCGTTGGCGCAGAAGAGCGCAGTCGGGCGCGGGAGGCCGCCGGCGGCGGCGTCCGCGAGCAGCGCGCGCATCGCGGCCTGCCCGCCGGCGACGGTGGCCGGGGCCCGGCGGAGCGCCGCCGACTCGAGGGCGACGCCGGCCGAGCGCAGTGCCTGGACGAAGCCGCGCTCGCGGAGGCGGAGGCCGTGCACGTCGACCGCCGGCCCGATGAAGGCGAAGCGGCGGTGCCCGAGCGCGAGCAGGTGCTCGGCGGCGAGTCGGCCGGCGCCGGCCGCGTCGGTGGCGACGCCGGGCCAGCGCCCGCCCGGCGGCTCGTCGATCAGGACGACGTTGAGGCCCTGGAGCATGTTCTCGTCGAGCGCGGCGGCGCCGACGGCGTCGAGGATCACGCCGTCGATGAGGCGGCCGTGGAGCGTCTCGAGGTGGCGCTCGGCGGGGATCGCGTCGCCGGCCTCGCAGAGGAGGACGGCGTATCCCTCCTCGGCGGCCACGCGCTCGGCGCCGCTGATGACGTCGGCGAAGAAGGGGTTGCGGATGTCGGGGACGATGATGCCGAGGGCGTAGGAGCGGCGCTGAACGAGGCCGCGGGCGAGGACGTTGGGGCGGTAGCCGAGCTCGGCGGCGGCCTTGAGGACGCGCTCGCGCGTCTCCGGGGCGACCCTGGCGTGGGCGCTCCGGCTGAGCACGAGCGAGACCGTGGGTTGGGAGACCCCGGCCCGCGCGGCGACGTCTTTTGTAGTGACGCGGAGCTTGGCCGACCGCTGGGGCATTGTCGCCAATACGTATTAATGAGGGGCCTAATACGTATTAGCAGGTCGGATTTGTCAAGAGGGGCGAGGCAGGAGGCCTCGCCCCTCGTCGCCCCTCTCCCTAGTCCACGCCCTCGTAGATCTCGTCGAGCGTCAGCGTGAGCTCGGGACAGGGGAAGGGCACGCGTCCCTCGCCCAGCAGCGCCGCGTGATGCCAGGCTCCCTCCGCGTCACGCCAGTGCCGATCGACCAGCCGCCTCTCCTGGTCGACGATGAGGTAGGCCCGAACGCTCGGTATGCGCTTGTAGAGCGCGATCTTCTCCCGCCGATCGACGGTCTGCGTGGAGGGGGACGTAACTTCCACCACCAGGCAGGGCGAGTGCACGACCAGCCGGTCGGTGTCACCCGGATCGCACGTCACCATGACGTCCGGGTAGTAGAACACGTCGTCGGCGGCGCGGAGCTTCACGTCACTCATCCGCACTCGGCACGGCCCGCCGCGCGCGGCGTTCCAGAGCCGGGCGAAGATGTTGCCGGCGATCTGGTTGTGCCGCTGCGTGGTGCCCGTCATGGCGTACACCTCGCCCGCCACGTACTCGTGCTTGACGGACGAGACCTCTTCCATCTCGAGGTACTCGGCGACGCTCAGCGGCCGGTCGTGCGCGGCGGGATGGGCCATGGGACCAACTTAGTGTCGTCTCCCCGACACGACAGGTGTGCTACCGCGCCCCCCGCGCCACCGGCCCCGCCGCTTCCAGCGCGCGCCACTCGTCGTCCTCGAACAGCCGCGAGCGGGTGAGGAAGCGGACGCCCTCCGGCGCCTCCAGCGAGAAGCCGCCGCCGCGGCCGGGGACGACGTCGATCGTCAGGTGGGTGTGCTGCCAGTACTCGAACTGCTGCGCGCCCATGTAGAACGGCACGCCGGCGATCTCGCCCAGGTAGACGTCGCGCTCGCCGATGCGGAACTCGCGCCGCGGGTAGCACATCGGCGAGCTGCCGTCGCAGCAGCCGCCCGACTGGTGGAACAGCAGCTCGCCATGCTGCGCCTGGAGATGGCGCAGCATCGCCTCGGCGGCGGGGGTGACGGAGACTCTGGTGACGTCCATAGGATCTCTCGGGGATCGTTACCGGCACGGCGAGTTGTCGGTTGTCAGTCGACGTTGCGAGTTGTCAGTAGCAATCAGCCATCCCGGATGCTGGACGCGACTCACAACTCGCAACGTCGACTGACAACCGACAACTCGCCGTTGCCCTCTATCAGAAGAACCCGAGCTTCTTCGGGCTGTAGCTCACCAGCAGGTTCTTCGTCTGCTGGTAGTGGTCCAGCATCATCTTGTGGTTCTCGCGCCCGATGCCGGACTGCTTGTAGCCGCCGAACGCCGCGTGGGCGGGGTACAGGTGGTAGCAGTTCGTCCAGACGCGCCCGGCCTTGATCGCGCGGCCCGCTCGATAGGCGGTGTTGATGTCGCGCGTCCACACGCCGGCGCCGAGCCCGTAGAGCGTGTCGTTGGCGATCGAGATCGCGTCCTCGAAGCTCTTGAACTTCGTCACCGAGACCACCGGGCCGAAGATCTCCTCCTGGAAGATCCGCATCCGGTTGTGCCCCTCGAAGATCGTCGGCTGCACGTAGTAGCCCTCGGCCAGCTCGCCGGCGTGCACGCGGCGCGCGCCGCCGGTGAGGACGCGCGCGCCCTCCTTCCGCCCGATGTCGAAGTAGCTCAGGATCTTCTCGAGCTGGTCGTTGGATGCCTGCGCGCCCAGCATGGTCGACTCGTCGAGCGGGTGCCCTTCGACGATCGCCTGCGTGCGGGCCACGGCGCGCTCCATGAACCTGTCGTAGATCGACTCGTGCACGAGGGCGCGCGAGGGGCAGGTGCACACCTCGCCCTGGTTCAGGGCGAACATGGCGAAGCCTTCGAGCGACTTGTCGAAGAAGTCGTCGTCGGCGTCCATGACGTCGGGGAAGAAGATGTTCGGCGACTTCCCGCCCAGCTCGAGCGTCACCGGGATCAGGTTCTCCGACGCGTACTGCATGATCAGCCGCCCCGTCGTCGTCTCGCCGGTGAAGGCGACCTTGGCGACCCGCGGGCTCGAGGCGAGCGGCTTCCCGGCCTCGACGCCGAAGCCCTGCACCACGTTCACCACGCCGCTCGGCAGGATGTCGGCGATCAGCTCCATGAACGCCATGATCGACACCGGCGTCTGCTCGGCGGGCTTGAGCACCACGCAGTTCCCGGCGGCGAGCGCGGGGGCGAGCTTCCACACCGCCATCAGCAGCGGGAAGTTCCACGGGATGATCTGCGCGACGACGCCCAGCGGCTCCTTGAAGTGGTACGCCACCGTGTTCTCGTCGAGCTCGCCCACCGTCCCCTCCTGCGCCCGCAGCACGCCGGCGAAGTAGCGGAAGTGGTCGACGGCGAGCGGCAGGTCCGCGTTCATCGTCTCGCGGATCGGCTTCCCGTTGTCGATCGTCTCGATCGTCGCGATCGCCTGGAGGTTCTGCTCCAGCCGGTCGGCGATCCTGTTGATGATCACGGCGCGGTAGGCCGGAGACGTCCTGTTCCAGCTGAGCGCCGCGGCGTGCGCGGCGTCGAGCGCGCGGTCCACGTCCTCGTGCGTCGAGCGCGCGACTTCGCACAGCGGCTGGCCGGTGATCGGCGTGGGGTTCACGAAGTACTGCCCCCGCGCCGGCGGCACGTACTCCCCGCCGATCCAGTTGTCGTAGCGCGAGCGGATCGGAATCGTCAGGCGGTACTTCGCGGTCGGCAGGGTAAAGGTCGCGGAACCGGCGTGCTCGATGATGGTCGCCATGGCGTCCCTCCGTGGTGCGGGCGGTGCGGGTGGAGTGGCAGGACTGCTGCTCTGGTCGGGGTGTTCGCTGCAGCGCGCTGCGTTCGACGCGTCGTTCCGACGCCCCATACTGGCGCCAGGCGCCGCGCCGCACAACGTTGGACCGGCGGTCCGAACGTGAGAGCGACGCAGCGGCGCGGGCGCGCGGCCGCGGCACACGATGCTTCGCCCGGCCGCCGCTCGACGCAATGAGGGAAACTCGGACAGGCGGTCAGGGTTCCCGCGCGCCGCCGCCGCCGCCCCCACCTTCGGCCGGGTCCGGGCCTCCCCTTCGGCCGGGAACGCTTCGCCCCTTCGACGGATTGTCTTGCCGACCGGTGCCTCCGACATTCCCGCCGTCCAACCCTAACGCGAGGCGAGCGATGTCCACGTCGAGTCAGGCGGCAGCAGCCGCAGCAGGATCGTCCTTCACGCCGGACGCGGCCGGCCGCGAGCAGCTCGTCGAGGCGGCGCGGCGGCTCGGGCCCCTCATCCGCGAGCACGCCGGCGACGCCGAGCGGAACCGGCGGCTGGCACAGCCGGTCATGGACGCGCTGACCGCCGCCGGGCTCCAGCGCATGTTCACGCCGCGCTCGCTCGGCGGCCTCGAGGCGGACCCCGTCACCTGCGCGCGCGTGGTCGAGGAGGTCGCGGGGTTCGACAGCGCGGCCGCGTGGGCGCTCCAGGCCGGCAACACCGGCGCGTGGTGGTGCGCGCGGCTCCCCGAGTCGGGCGCCGCCGAAGTCTTCGCCGCCGGCCCCGACGCCATCATCGCGGCGTCGTTCCAGCCGCCGCAGCGGGCGGTGGAGGTCCCGGGCGGCTTCCGCATCACCGGGCGCGGCCCGCTGGCCAGCACGATCCACGACGCGGCGTGGGTCATGCTCTCGGCGCTCGTCCTCGACGACGGCCGCCCGCGCATGCTGGAGAACGGCATGCCGCTGGTGATCGCGCTCACGCTGCCCCGGAGCGACGTGCAGGTCGTCGACACCTGGCGCTCGCTCGGCATGCGCGGCACCGACAGCAACGACGTCGCCGTCGACGACGTCTTCGTCCCGGCGTCGCGCACCTTCCCACTGGCGCCGGTGTTCGAGCCGGGGCCGCACTTCCGCGGGCCGCTCTACCAGCTGCCGGCGATCGGCTCGGTGCTCGCCGTCGTCCCGCCGATCGCGCTGGCGATCGCCCGCGGCGCCATCACCGCGCTGCGCGAGCTGGCGCAGCGCAAGACGCCGGTCGGATCGATGAAGGCGCTCCGCGAGCGGACCGCGGCCCAGTCGGCGGTCGCCGAGGCGGAGGGAGTGCTGCGCTCGGCCCGCCTCCTGTTCTACGACACGTTCGCCGAGACGTGGCGACTCGTCGCGTCGGGCGCGCAGGTCACTCTCGAGCAGAAGGCGGACCTGCAGCTCGCGGGCGCCCACGCGGTGAAGAGCGCGGTGCGGGCGGTCGAGCTGATGCACCGGGTCGCCGGGACGACCGGCGTCTACGCGACGAGCCCGCTGGAGCGGCACTTCCGCGACATCCAGACGATCCGCCACCACGCGTTCGCCTCGGAGAGCCGGTTCGAAACGGTCGGGCAGATCTACCTGGGCATGCCGCCGGAGTTCGGGCTGGTGGCGTTCTGAGCGACCCGCTCTCGTTCTACGACGACCCGCTGCTCTACGACCTGCTGTTCACGCCACCGCCCGGGGCGCTCCCGTTCTACGCGGAGGAGGCGCGGCGGCTCGGCGCGCGCCGGGTGCTGGAGCTCGCCTGCGGCAGCGGCAAGCTCACCATCCCGCTGGCGCGCGAGCTGGGCGCCGAGGGCGTGGAAGTCGTGGGACTCGACGCCTCGGCGGCGATGCTCGGCGCGGCGCGGGAGAGAGCGGCCGCGGCGGGCGTGCGGGTGGAGCTGGTCGAGGGCGACATGCGGCGGTTCGAGCTCGGGGTGGGGCGGCTCGACTTCATCTTCGTCGCCTTCAACTCGCTGCTGCACCTGCACGCGGCGGACGACCTCGTGGCCTGCTTCGCCTGCGTGCGCCGTCACCTGGCGCCGGGCGGCGCGTTCGCGTTCGACGTGTTCAACCCGCGCGTGGACTTCCTGGCGCGCCGCCCGGACGTGCGCGAGCCGTTCAAGCGCGTCGGGCACCCCTCGCTCGGCGAGGTCACCGTCGAGTACACGAGCGACTACGACGCGGCGACGCAGGTGAACCGCTCGACGTGGTACTTCTCCGCCCCGGCGCGCCCCGACTTTCGCGTCGAGCCGCTCCACCTGCGGTCGATCTTCCCGCAAGAGCTGCCGCTGCTGGTCGCGGCCGGCGGGCTCCGGCTGGAGGCGCGCCACGGCGACTTCGACCGGTCGGTGTTCGCGAGCGCGAGCCCGCGGCAGCTGTGCCTGTGCCAGGCGGCGGAAGTGGCGAATTGATTTTTGCTTCACCATTGGATGACGGCTCGCCGCTATTCTGCCTCGCGTTCGCCCCCCAGCCACGAGGTAGAAGCCGATGCCGACCACAGTGACGCCGCCCCCCGCGGCCGCTTACAATAGCCCCAACGCCGAAGCGCAGGACGTCGCGAGCCAGGTCCGGACCGCCGCCGGCTACCTGCTGATCGCCGGCGGCGGCCGCCTGATCACCCGGCTCTACGAGTCCATGTCCGACCTGGCGCGCCGCATCGCCGCCGAGGACGCCCCGGCCGCCGCCGGTGCGCTCGCCGCGGCCCGCCGGGCCCTGATCGGCCCCCGCCCCATCACCGGCTGGCGCCGCGCCCGCGTCCGCCCCGCCCCGCTGACCGCCGCCGCCCTGGACCGGGCGGAGGTGTGGGTGGCGAAGAACGATGCGAGGAGCGAGGTGCGAGATGCGAGAGGAGGTGCCCCGGGACGTCCCGGGGCACCTCCTCTCGCATCTCGCACCTCGCTCCTCGCACCTCCTACGGCTCGCGCTCCTCTCCCGCCCCTGCGTTAGCCGTCACGCTCTCCTTCTCCTGCCACCACGGCCGCGGGATCGGGCGCTGGCGGGGCCAGATCTCGGTCATGTTGCTGGCGTCGTAGAGGCGGCCGTTCTTCATCACGTAGCGCACCGTGTTCGTGTTGCGAATGTTCTCGAGCGGGTTGGCGTCGAGCACCTGGAGGTCGGCCAGCTTCCCCGACTCGAGCGAGCCCAGGTCCTTCGACAGCCCGATCGCCTCGGCGCCGAAGATCGTGCCGACGCGCAGGACGTCGTGGTTCGGCATCCCGCCCGACGCGATGGCCCACAGCTCCCAGTGCGCGCCGAGCCCCTGGAGCTGGCCGTGGCTGCCGAGTCCCACGCGCCCGCCGGCGGCGACGATCTTGGCGGCCTGCGCGGCGAAGAGCGGGAAGGAGTACTGGCTCTCGGCGAAC
>DATFPD010000749.1:0-3265 GCA_035265005.1 Gemmatimonadaceae bacterium
GGTCTGCGCTGGGACGGGCGAGGAGCAGGCAGCAAAGACGACGGCCAATACGAGGGGACGCATTCTGGCCAGGACTGTCATCCCGCAGGAGCGCGCCATCCGCCGAGTCACGGCTTCCCTCCCTGCTTCGCCCGGATCTCCTGGTTCTTCCGCGCCAGCTCGACGAGGAGCTTCTCCAGCCCCATCTCGTAGGCCGCCGAGTCGAGCGACGCCTTGCGGGCGCGGTGCTGGGCGAGGCGCGACTCGATCCCCTGCTTCTCGCGCAGCAGCGCCGCGAGCGCGGGGTCGCCGGCGGCGGCCGCCGCTGCGGCCGCGGCGACGGCGGACGAGGCGGCGCGGGAGAGGACGAGCGTGCGCGCGAGCGCGCTGTCGGCGATCTGGGCGTGCTCGGTCTGGAGCCGGTTGTCGCTCTCGTACACGCGGGCGACCTCGCGGCGCGCGTAGTCGAACGCCTCGAGGAGCGAGATCCCGCCGTCCTTGTCCGCGTCCGCGCCGGCCGTGCCCTCGGCGGCGAAGGCGGCGGCGAAGTATTTCGCGAACATCGTCTCGTTGCGCTCGAAGCCGCTCTTGGTCGCGGTGACGATCGCGCGGTTCGGCGCCGCGAGCGTCTTCGCCCAATCGCCGCTGGCACTGGCCGCGTTCACCACCGCCACGCGCTGCTGCGCGAGCGGCGCGAGCAGCCGCTTGAAGTCGGCGTCGGTGAGGTCGGGGCCCGGCAGGTTGAAGCGCGCGCCGTCGGGCTGGCTGCTCCCGTGGCCGATGAGCACCAGCCACAGCTGGTCCCCCGGGCGCGCCCGCGCCGCGACCGCCGCGATCGCCTGCTCCACGCCCTCCTTGGTCGACTTCCCCCCGATCCGCGCGCGGTCGCGCTCCGGGCTCTCGGCCAGGTAGGTCACGTTCCCCTTCGGCACCCCGAACTTCTCCGTCGCCGCGTCGGCGATGGACTTCCCCCACTCGTAGAACGCCGTGGCGTGCTCGGGGGAGCCGCCGATGCCGGCGATGATGATGAGGTAGGTGCTGGGGGCGTCCTGAGAGGGGATGGGGGATGGGGGATGGGGGATGAAGGGCCCCGGGACAGCCTGTCCTGAGCGAAGCGAAGGATCCCGAGGCCCTTCATCCCCCATCCCCCATCCCCCATCCCTGTGCGAATGCACCACGCCGGCGCCGGGGCCGGTGCCTGACAACGCTATCAGAAGGGCGAGCACAGCCCCCGTCATACCATTCCCCTCCACCTTCTGTACCCCCACTCCCCCGCGACCAGCGCGACGAGGAGGAGGAAGAGCGCCGGCATGTCCCAGAGGTCCATCTGCTCGACCGTCGTGGCGCCGCCGGCGGCGGTGAAGCGGATGTCCTCGGGGAGCGAGGCGACGTCGGCCGGGGTGTAGAAGCGGCCGCCGGTCTCCTGGGCGATGCGGCGGAGCAGCGGCGCGCGCATGCGGGCGTCGAAGTACTCGTCGCGCGGCGGCGAGACCTCGAGGTACGCGGTGTCGGCGCCGGCGGGCTTGCCGTCGCGCGTCGCCTCCATCGCCACCTCGTACACGCCCGCCTCGGCCGGCGCGAACGACGCGCGGTACTCGCCGTCGCGCTCGACGCTCCACTCCATCGGCAGCGTCGAGATCGCCCCAGTCGGCCCCGTCACCCGGGCCGAGACGCGGGCGTCGTTCAGCTTCAGGTAGCCGGCGTCCTCAACGGACGCCCGCAGCGCCACCGGCTCGTTAGGTGCCACCTGGTCGTCGGCCGCCGAGGCGGTGAGGCGGCCCGGGACCTCGCTCACCAGCCAGCGCAGCGTCTGCCGCCAGAAGGTCTCGTGCGTCATGTCCTCCAGCGGGACGTCGGCGTGCATCTGCCAGAGCCAGCTGTCCTGGATCGGCATCGCGATCGACAGCCCGCGCCCGTATCGCTGGTAGACCAGCACCGGCTGTGCCCCGCCGCTGTTCGAGAGCGCGGACCCGCCGAGCGGCGTCTCGGGCGCCGTCGGCACGCCGCCGAGCAGCACCGTGGCGCCGGGCTTGAGCCGGCCGAGGTGGTTCACCGAGCTCACCGGCGGCAGGGTGCGCCACCGCGCGGCGCTCTCCTTCTCCCCGGCCGCGATCTGCGTCGCCGGGTGGGTGAGGCCGGCCGGCGTCGGCTCCGCGCGCAGCTCGGTGAAGTACGAGGTATCGGCGGCGTCGCGCGGGCCCACCTCCACCGGCATCACGTCGGCGACCGGGGTGCCGGCGTAGCCGCCCTCGGCGAACGCGCTCCGCCCGCCGAGCAGGAGGAGCCCGCCGCCGCGCTCGCCCACGAAGTCGGCGATCATGCGCAGCTGGTCGTGCGTGAAGAAGCTCGCCTCCACGCTGCCGATGACCAGCCCGCGATAGGCGAACAGCTCCTCGCGCGTCTTCGGGAATCCGCCGACGACCTCGAGGCTGTCGTCCACGCCCAGGCGCAGGAACTTGTTCTCGGCCGTGCGCTGGAGGACGACGAGCTGGAGGTTCTCGTCCTCGGCCACCGCGCGGCGCATGAACTTCATCTCGTAGCGCGGCTCCCCCTCGACGTAGAGGACCTTCTCCTTGCGGTCGCGCACGACGACCAGCGCCTCGCGCTCGTTGTTCTGCGGCACCAGCTCGCCGGGCTGCGCGGGGATGCGGAACTTGAAGCGGCGCGGGCCGCCCTCGGTCACCGTCACGTGGACGCGCACCGGCGCCGGCTCGCCGTCGTTCGGGAGCTGCACCTGCTGGGTGGCGACGATCCGCCCGCCGTCCTCGACCACGAGCGGCACGGTGGCGCCCTTGTAGCCCGACTGCGTGACCATCAGGTCGACGACGAGCGACGTCCCCTTGAGCGCGCTCCGCGGCAGCTGCACACGGCTGACCTCGATGTCCTTCGGCGTCGCGTCGCGCCCGAGGCCGACGGTGAACACCGGGACGCCGCGCGCCTGGAGGGAGAGCAGCGTCTCGGAGAGCTGGGAGCGTCCGGCGCCGGTGGGGCCCTGATTGATCAAGGCCCCACCGGCGGCCGGGGCGTTGTCGGCGCCGTCGGTGACGACCACGAGCCCCGAGAGCGGGACCGACGCCAGCTCCTGCCGCGCGAAGTCGAGCGCGTCGGCGAGGTGCGTCTGCTGGCCGGCGAAGTGGAGGTCGCTCGCCGCCGCCACGCGGTCGGCGCCGCCGGCGAAGCGGAAGAAGCGGAGCATGAAGCGCTCGCCGAGCGCCTTGGCGAGGGCGCTGTCGCGGCCGCCGAGCTGCCGCATCACCCACTCCGAGCGCGCGCGGTCGTCGGGCCC
>DATFPD010000750.1:0-14585 GCA_035265005.1 Gemmatimonadaceae bacterium
GCGTCGAGCCGGAGCCCGCCGCTCGGGAGCTGCGTCAGGCCGCCCACCACCAGCCGCCGCGCGCCGAGCAGCCGGCCGACGCGCGGCGCGGTCGCGGGGTCCACGGCGCCCGACTGGCCGAGCGCCGTCTCGCGCAGCAGCACGTCGACGCGCAACCGGTCGACGACCTGGAGCTGGGCGCTGCGCGCGAGGTCGGCGAGGAGCAGGTCGGCCAGCCCGTAGCCGAGCGGCTCGATCAGCGTGTCGCTAGCCGAGACGCGCAGCGGCGTGACGCCCAGCGTGCTCGGCGGGAAGGTCGCCGGGTCGATGGCGCGCTCGTTCTGGATCGCCTCCCGGGTAGCCCGCTCGACTTCGGCGGACTGATCAGTCGCGCCCCGGGACGCGGAGCGGCAGGCCGGCGCTGTGCCAAGCACGGCGGCGGCCGTCAGCAGGAGCGGCGTCCAGTGGCGGGCACGACGGGAAATGGCCATGCAGTTGGCTCGGGGCTCGGTCGGCGGCAGTCCCACGCGCGGCCAACTTATCTGCGGCAGGCGGGCGTGTCAAACCGGCAACACGTTGTCGGGTTGTCTTTTAGCCCCAAGGTCGGTTATATTTGGTAGCTGGCTCAAATTCTTGCGACGAGGTTCCCGTGAAGAAGGACATTCACCCCGACTACTACGCGGCGACGGTGAAGTGCGCGTGTGGCAACACGTTCGTCACCCGCTCCACCCAGGCCGAGATCCACACGGACATCTGCAGCGCCTGCCACCCGTACTTCACGGGCAAGCAGAAGCTGGTCGACACGGCCGGCCGTGTCGAGCGGTTCCGCCAGAAGTACCAGAAGGCGACCGTCTGAGCCTCCGAGATCGACTCGCCGAAGCGGTCAGACGCTTCGGCGAGGTCGAGCGGGAGCTGCTCGACCCGAAGACGGTCCGGGACGCCAAGCTCCTCGCCTCGCTCGGCCGCGAGCATCAGCGGCTCGCCGAGGTGGTACGGCTGGAGGCCCAGCTCCGCAAGGACGAGGACGAGCTCGCGCAGGTTCGCGAGCTCGTTTCTATTGACGACCCCGAGATGGCCCAGGAGGCTCGCGCCGAGGAGGCGCGGCTGCTGGAGGACATCGACGGGCTCCTGGGGCGCCTCAAGCCGCTGATCGTTCCGCCGGACCCGCTGGACGACCGTCCGGCCATCGTCGAGATCCGCGCCGGCACCGGCGGCGACGAGGCCGCGCTGTTCGCGCGCGACCTCTTCCGCATGTACACGCGCTTCGTCGAGCACCGCGGCTGGCGCT
The DNA here is from genome assembly GCA_035265005.1 of Gemmatimonadaceae bacterium. Classification (GTDB taxonomy): domain Bacteria; phylum Gemmatimonadota; class Gemmatimonadetes; order Gemmatimonadales; family Gemmatimonadaceae; genus DATFPD01. Next base: position 1,268 of record DATFPD010000750.1, read on the forward strand.
ACGAGATCATGTCGATGTCCGAGGGCGCTGTCGGCGGCCTGAAGGAAGTCATCTTCAAGGTCACCGGCGCCGGCGCGTTCGGCGTGCTGCGCTGGGAGTCCGGCGTCCACCGCGTGCAGCGCGTCCCGGCCACAGAGAACGCGGGGCGCATCCACACCTCGGCCGCCACCGTCGCCGTCCTCCCCGAGGCGGAAGAGGTGGACATCAAGATCGAGGACAAGGACCTGCGCATCGACGTGTTCCGCTCGTCGGGCCCGGGCGGGCAGAGCGTGAACACCACCGACTCCGCCGTGCGCATCACGCACCTGCCCAGCGGCATCGTCGTCAGCCAGCAGGACCAGAAGTCGCAGCTCCAGAACAAGCAGAAGGCCATGGAAGTCCTGCGCGCGCGGCTGCTCGACGCGAAGCTCGCCGAGCAGGAGGCCGAGCGCTCGCGCATGCGCAAGACGCAGGTGGGCACGGGCGACCGCTCGGCGAAGATCCGCACGTACAACTTCCCGCAGAGCCGCGTCACCGACCACCGGATCAACATGACGCTGCACGAGATCGGCCGGATCATGGACGGCGGCATCGAGCCGCTCACCGAGGCGCTCGCGCTGGCCGACGTCGAGGAGCGCCTGGGTGGCTGACGACCAGGGCGCCGGCGCGCCGACGGCTCCGTCGCCGGCCCACTCGGTCGCGGGCGCGGTCGCGGAGCTGGGTGCGGCGCTGGAGCGTGCCGGCGTGCCGCAGGCGCGCGCCGAGGCGCGCGACATGGTCGCGGCGATGCTCGACGTCCCGCGGTTCTGGCCGTCGCTCAATCCGGACGCCGCCGTGGAGCCGGAGCTGTGGGAGCGCGCGCGACGGGCGGCCGGGCTGCGCGCGCGGGGCGCGCCCTTCGCCTACGCGGTGGGGCGGGCGGCGTTCCGGCACCTGACGCTGCGGGTGGACGAGCGCGTGCTCATCCCGCGCCAGGAGACCGAGATGCTCATCGAGCTGGTGCTGGGCGACGCCGCGGCGTCGGGCGGCGTGGCCGTGGACGTCGGCACCGGCTCCGGGGCGATCGCGCTGTCGCTGGCGACCGAGGGGCGCTTCGACCGGGTGGTCGCCAGCGACGTCTCGTTAGGTGCGCTGGCCGTCGCGCGCTGGAACGCCGACGCGCTGGCCTCCCGGCTGCGCTGCCCGGTGGAGCTCCGGCACGGCTCGCTGCTGGCGCCGCTCGCGGGGGTGCGGGCGCGGGTGCTGGTGTCCAACCCCCCGTACATCGCCGCGCCCGAGGCCGCCGCGCTCCCGCCGAGCGTACGCGATTGGGAGCCGCCGCTGGCCCTCTTCAGCGGCGCCGACGGCCTCGATGCCACACGCGCCATTGTCGCCGGGGCGCCGGATCTGCTGGAGCCCGGCGGGCTGCTGGCGCTCGAGACCGACGAGCGGCGGGCGGGGCGCGTGGCCGAGCTGGCGCGGGCGGACGCGCGCTTTCATGACGTGCGCGTGCTGCCGGACCTGACCGGGCGGGATAGATTTGTGGCGGCGAGGCGAAGCGCGCGGTGATCTGATTACGCACACGGAGACGCAATGCTCGAAGACAAGGCGAAGGAGCTTGGCCGCATGATCGGTCAGACCCCCGAGTACCAGGCGGTCAAGCGCGCCAACGACGCGCTGAGCGGCGACAAGGAGGCGGTGACGCTCCTCCAGTCGATGGAGGGGCTCCGGCAGCGCGCCCAGCAGATGATCGCCCGCGGGGAGCAGCCGTCGGAGGAGATGGAGCAGCAGCTCGACGACCTTCTCGGGAAGGTGCAGGAGAACCCGACGTACCAGCGCGCGGTCGTGGCCCAGGAGAACTTCGACAAGCTCATGATGCGCGTGAACGACTGGATCCTCGACGGGATCAAGAAGGGCGCGGCGAGCCCGATCATCACGCTGACCTGAGCGGCGGGCCGTGCCCCGTGGCAAGCTGATCGTCCTCGAAGGGCCCGAGGGCGTCGGAAAGACGACCCAGGTCGCGCGCCTGTCGGAGCACCTGCAGGCCGTGCAGGTGCCGCACGTGACCTTCCGGGAGCCTGGCGGCACCGAGCTGGGGGAGCGCATCCGCTCGCTGCTGCTGCATGACGACTTCGACATCCACGCGCGGGCGGAGACGCTGCTCTTCCTCGCCGCGCGCGCTCAGCTGGCACACGTGATCGGCCAGCGGCTGGAGCTCGGCGAGATCGTGCTGCTGGACCGCTTCTTCCTCTCCACGCTCGCCTACCAGTCGCGAGGGCGGCTGCTGAGTCAGCGGGACGAGGAGGCGGTGCTGTGCGCCAACCGCTTCGCGATCGGCAACCTGAGGGCGGACATCACGATCATCCTCCTCTACCCATACGGCGCCGGGCTGGAGCGCGTCGACCGGCGCGGGAAGCGGGACCGGATCGAGCGGGCGGGACTGGACTTCCACGAGCGGGTGGCGCGGGCGTTCGGCGAGTTCACCGAGCCCGAGTGGTCGGAGCGGCTCCCCGAGCTCGGCGAGATCGAGAAGGTCAACGCGCAGGGGGACGTCGAGGAAGTCTTCGACCGGGTGTTGAACGTGCTGAGCCGGTACTGGCCCGAAACTTTCCGACCTGGTCCACGGTCTCACAGGGCATGAACTCGTTCGGGCGAGAGGGGAGCTGTCGATGCGGTCTCGAGCGGCGGTCGTAGTCGCGGTTTTCGGCGGGGCGATGGTGCTGGGCGGGGCGCTCATCCAGCGGCCGCCGGCGTTTGGCGCGTTCGCCTTTCCCAGCGGCGCGACGCTGAGCGGGTCGCCGTCGGCCGGGTCGCGGCTGTTTCAGGAGGTGCTGGCCCGCGTCGGCCGCGACTACGTGGACACGATCAGCGCCGACCTGCTCTACCAGAAAGCGGTGGACGGCCTGATGCGCGAGCTGCACGACCCGCACAGCGTCTTCCTCAACGCCGACCGCCTCGGCCGCCTCACCGAGTCGACGACCGGGAACTACGCGGGCCTCGGGATTCAGATCGACGTCCGCGACGGCTGGATCACAGTCATCACGCCCCTGGCGAACACGCCGGCGCAGCGCGCCGGGATCGAGACCGGCGACCGGATCGTCGAGATCGAGGGGAAGTCCACGCACGGCTGGACGGGCGACGAGGCGCTCAAGGCGCTCCGCGGGAAGCCGGGCGACGAGGTCTCGTTCGCCGTCGAGCGCCCGGGCGTGGAGGGGCGCATGCCGTTCAAGCTGCGCCGGCAGGTGATCCACTCGTCCGCGGTGCGCCGGTCGGCGCTGCTCCAGAACGGCGTGGGCTACGTGGACGTGAAGGCGTTCAGCGAGTCCACCGCCCGCGAGATGCAGCGCGCGATCGACTCGCTGTCGCGGCAGGGAATGAAGTCGCTGATCTTCGACCTGCGCGACAACCCGGGCGGGCTGCTCGACCAGGGCGTGAGCGTCTCCGACCTGTTCCTGGACGCGGGGCAGCCGATCGTCAGCATGCGCGGCCGCACGCGCGACGCGACCCGCGAGTTCCTCGACGAAGGGAAGCAGCGCTGGCCCGATCTGCCGATCGTCGTGCTGGTGAACGACGGCAGCGCCAGCGCCTCGGAGATCGTCGCCGGCGCGCTCCAGGACCACGACCGCGCGGTGCTCGTGGGGACGACGACCTACGGCAAGGGGAGCGCGCAGAGCGTCTTCCGGATGCCCGGGGGCGGCGCGCTCAAGCTGACCACCGCGCGCTGGTACACGCCGTCGGGGCGGAGCATCAACCGCCTGCCGAAGGTCGAGGCGGACGGCGACGCCGACGACGCGGCCGCGGAGGGCGACAGCGCGGGGAGCGCTCCGCTCTCGCAGCGGCAGCGCTTCAAGACCGACGCCGGCCGCACCGTTCTGGGCGGCGGAGCGATCACCCCGGACGTGCTGATCCCGGACCAGCCGGCGAGCGAGGCCGACCTGGCGTTCCAGCGCGCGCTCGGGCAGGCCTTCCCGAAGTTCCGCGACGCGCTGACCGAGTACGCCGTGTCGCTGCGCGTCGCGCGGAGCGTCTCCTCGCCCGACTTCGCGGTGACGCCGGCGATGCGCGAGGCGCTCTGGCAGCGGATGACGAAGCGGGGCATCGCCATGAACCGCGCGGTCTACGATTCGAGCGCGGGGCTGGTCGACCGCCTGCTCGGGCGCGAGATCGCGCGCTACGCGCTGGGCGGCGAGGCGGAGTTCCGGCGCGCGGTTAGAGACGACCGCGCCGTGCAGGCGGCGCTGGAGCTGCTCTCCGGCGCGGCCGGGCGGAGCGACCTCCTGGCGCGCGCGGCGCGTCACGAGGCGTCGGCGGCGGACTCGGCGACCAAGAAGTGAGCGAACGCGACGCCGAGCGCGTCTTCATCCTGGGCGCGGGTCGAGCGGGACGGTCGCTCGCCCGCGCCCTTCGCGCATCGGGGGTCGAGATCGCCGGCCTGCACGGCCGCCGCGCCTCCGACGGGGAGGACGTCATCGGGGTGACGACCGGCTCGCTGCCGGCCGCGCTGCGGCGCGCGACGGTGGTGCTGGTGACGGTGCAGGACGCCGCGCTGGACGGCGCGCTGGGCGAGCTGGCGGCGGCGGGGTGGACGGCCGGCGCGGGCCGGCCGGTCGTCCTCCACGCCAGCGGGAGCGCCGAGCCGGCCGCGTTAGGCGCGCTGCGCGCCGCCGGCCACGCCGCCGGGACCTTTCACCCGCTGGTCGCCCTGGCCGAGCCCGCGCGCGGCGCTGAGCTGCTGCGCGGCGCGTGGATCGGGGTGGACGGCGACGCGCGGGCCGTCGACGCCGCCCGCCGGCTCGCGGCGCGGCTCGGCGCGCGCGCGGTGGTGATCCCCGACGGCTCGAAGCCGCGCTACCACGCCGCGGCCGTCTTCGCGGCGAACTTCCCGGTGGTGCTCGCGGAGCTCGCGCTGCGGCTCATGCGCGCCGGCGGCATCGACGCCGAGGCGGCGCGGGGCGCGGTGGTATCGCTCATGTCCGGCGCGGTCGGGAACCTCGCCGCCGCGACGCCGGCCCAGGCGCTCACCGGCCCGGTGGTCCGCGGCGACGTGGCGACGATCCGCCACCACCTCGACGTGCTGGCCGCCGACGCGGCGACGCTCGCCTGCTACACGGCGCTCTCCGCCGTCGCGCTCCAGATCGCGACCGAGCGCGGACTGGATGGGGACGCGATGCGCGAGATCGGGGAGCTCGTGCGCGCTTCGCGCAGCGCGAGCCGGCCTACCGTCCGCTCAGCGCGTTCTGGTCGTACACCTTCACCCCCTTCGGGGGAGTGAAGGAGAAGGCCTTCCTGTCCACCGGCACGTTGAGCGAGAGCTTGGTGAGCGTCACCTTTCGAACCAGGCCGCTCGCCTCCGTGACCTCGAACTGCCGGAGCGTGCCGTCGGCGTCGTCGATCCACACGGTCGCCTTGACGAACTGCGCTTGCGCCTGGGTCTTCGGGACCAGCGTGAGCGCGTGCGTCGACCGCCCGCCGAGCGTGGCCGCGCCGGCGGCGGTGATGTTGTACTTCGCGCGCGGCTGCGAGAAGAACTGGCCGGCCAGGTCCACGCTGCCGATCGTCCCCTCGCGCATCTCGGTCTTGAGCACCTGACGCGGCGCCGAGCTGGGGAGGTAGACCCACACCACCTGCCCGTCGGAGACGATCATGTCCCCCTTGGGGTCGGTGAAGCGCAGCGCCAGCTTGCCAGGCATCTGCATCTGCAGCTCGCCGCGCTGCACCGCGCTGTTCCCGGTGAGCGGGTTGGTCAGCGTCTGCTCGAACGTGCCGCGCGCGGTCTTGAGGCGGCCGTACGCGGCCACGGCGCGGTCGAGCGTGGCGTCCGTGCCGGACGACGATACGGCGGCAGCCGGCTGCGCGCCGGCCGACCCGGCGAGCGACAGCACGGCGAGGAATGCGACAGCTGCGCGCATGATGCTCCGTCGATGTGAGACCCTGGGGGCGATCCCTGCTCCCAGTCCTACCCGACGCTCGCCGCCGCGGTTCCCGGCGCGGGGGTGAGCGTGCGGCCCAGCGTGCCGGCGATGGCCCGCATCTCCTCCATCAGTCGCGCGAACTGGTCCGGGTAGAGCGACTGCGCGCCGTCCGAGCGCGCGCGGTCCGGCGTCGGATGCACCTCGACGATCAGCCCGTCGGCGCCCGCCGCGAGCGCGGCCCGCGCCATCGGCGGCACGAGGTCGCGCAGTCCGGTGCCGTGGCTCGGGTCGGCGATGATCGGCAGGTGCGACAGCTTGTGCACCAGCGGCACTGCGGTGAGGTCGAACAGGTTGCGAGTCATCGGGTCGAAGCTGCGCACGCCGCGCTCGCAGAGGATGACGTGCGGGTTCCCCTCGGCCAGGATGTACTCCGCGCTCAGCAGCAGGTCGGCGATCGTCGCCGCCATGCCGCGCTTGAGGAGCACGGGCTTCCCCAGCCGCCCGACCGTCTTGAGCAGGGCGTAGTTCTGCATGTTGCGCGCGCCGATCTGGATGCAGTCGGCGTGCTCCGCCACGAGCTGCGCGCCCTCGTCGTCGAGCGCCTCGGTCACGATCGCGAGGCCGGTCTCCCGGCGCGCAAGGGCGAGCATCTCCAGCCCGCGCTTGCCGAGCCCCTGGAAGGAGTACGGGGAGCTGCGCGGCTTGTAGGCGCCCCCGCGCAGCGCCGCCGCGCCGGCGGCGCGGACCGCCTGCGCGGCGGCCACGATCTGCTGCTCGCCCTCGACCGAGCACGGGCCGGCGATGACGGGGATCTCGGCGCCGCCGAAGCTCACGCCCGGCGCGATCGTGACGACCGTGTTCTCGGGCCGCCACTCGCGGGAGACCTGCTTGTACGGCTGCGTGACGCTGATGACCTGCGCCACGCCGGGCAGCGCCTCGAAGCGCGACCCGTCGATGCGCCCGTCGTTGCCGACGACGCCGACGGCGGTGCGCTGCGCCCCGGGCATCGGGCGCGCGCCGTACCCCATCTCCTCGATCAGCGCGACGACGCGGGTCACGTCCTCGGCCGTCGCCCCGTGCTGCATCACGACCAGCATCGCATGTCCTCGGTCTCAGTGGCCCAACCGTCCTCGGCGACCACGACGGCCCCCGGGAAGCGCTCCGCGACTTCGGCGCGGATGTCCACGCCCTCGACCTGCGGGTAGAGGTGCGTGAGCGCCAGCAGCCGCGGCCGGGCGATCGCCGCCAGCGCGCCGCACTGCCGCGGCGTCAGGTGCGTGTCCATCGCCGCGGAGTCCGGAAGCGAGCATTCGCTCAGCATCACGTCGCAGCCCGCCGCCCACTCGGCCAGCCCCGGATCGTACCCGGTGTCGCCCGTGTAGACGATCCGCCGCCCGCCGTGCTCGATGGAATATGCAACACTCGCCTCGGTGTGCGGAACCTTTCTCACCCGCAGCGCCACCCCGTCCGCCAGGGTCGCCTCGCCGCCGTCGGCGAGCTCGACGACCGAGAGCGGGAAGTCCGGCCGGACGACCCACTCCCCGAACGCCGCCGCCAGCCGCTCCAGCAGCTGCCGGACACCCGGCGGCCCGAGCACGGTCAGCGGCGCGGTGCGCCCGGGGCGTCGTCCGTTGCGCCAGGCGGAGAACAGCGTGGGCAGGTCGGCGACGTGGTCGGCGTGAAAGTGGGTGAGCGCCACGTGCGTCAGCGCGAGCCAGGGCGGAGTCGCGTCGTCGGCACCAGCGCGCCCGCCGAGCTCAGCCAGCCGCCGGGCGACGCCGCTCCCGCAGTCCACGAGCAGCCGCACGCCCGCGGCCGGCACCTCGACGAGATGCCCCGCGCACGCGCGACCGGCGGGGAGCGCGATGGTGCCGGTGCCGAGCGTCGTCAGGCGCATCGCAGTCTCACCTCCCGCGGAACACGATCTTCCGCACCTGGTCGGTGCCGTCGGCGCGCAGGCGCAGCAGGTAGACGCCGGCCGGGACGACGGCGCCGCCGTCGGTGGTGCCGTCCCAGGAGAAGCGCTCGTCGCACAGCGAGCTGCTGCCTGACGCGGCGCGGCCGTAGCGGCCCGCCGTCAGGAACTCGGGGGCCTGGGCGCCGGGGATGAGGCGGCGGACCAGGTTGCCGCGCAGGTCGTACACCTCCAGCGACACCGGGGTCAGGGCGCGCACGTCCAGCCAGATGCAGGTGATCCGCGTCGACGCGTTCGGGAACGGGTTCGGGAAGTTCTGGTAGAGCAGCGTCGTCATGGGCGCGGTGGACGAGATGATCACGAACGTCGCGCTGCTCTCGACGCGCTTGCCCTCGCCGGTCGCCAGCCGCGCCGTCACCGACCAGCGGTACGAGGTGTTGGCCTCGAGGTCGAACGTGGGGGTGAACGTCGTGTCGAGGAGCCCGCGGATCTCGACCGTGCGGTTGCTCGCGTCGGTGATCCCGAGGTCGAAGCTCCACGGCCCGGGCGGGGTCGCCACCTCGGCGCTCCGCCACACGAACGTGGGGCGCGCGGTCTGGACGATGCTCCCACTCGGCCCGGGGAGGAGGAGCTCGACCCAGCGCGGCGTGACCCGCGGCCCGGCGGGATCGGAGGCGACCTGCGCGCCGCTCTGCAGCCGAGCCACGCCGCGCCAGAAGACCGTCTGCACCTCGGGCAGCGCGTGGTCCACCGTGATCGATGCGCTGGCGCCCGCCGCGCCCTCCTCGTAGAGCAGGTCGGCGAAGTCGCTCCGCCGGGAGATCTGCAGCGTCACCGTGGTGACGGGGTCGTTCTCGGGGAAGTTCCCGGTGCGGATGACGAACGTGGGCGTGGTCGAGCGCAGCGTGTCGCCCGCCGGCCCCTCGACGGTCACGACCGGCGAGCCGGCCTGCGCGGCGGCGGCGCGCGCCTGGACGGCCGCGGCCGCCGCCGCGACGAGCAGCAGGCGCCGCAGTGCGAAGCTCACGCGGTTCCGGCCAGCGCCCTCGGCTCGGCGGGACGCACGGGGGCGGCGGGCGCCGCCGCGCCGCCGTCGTCCACCGCCGCGCCGCGCATGCGCACGCTGACGAGCGAGGAGACGCCGGGCTCCTGCATCGTCACGCCGTAGACCGCGTCCGCCGCCTCGGTGGTGGTGCGCGGGTTGTGCGTGATCACGATGAACTGCGTCTTCTTCTTGAACTCGGTGAGCATGCGCACGAAGCGGCCGACGTTCTGGTCGTCGAGCGGCGCGTCCACCTCGTCCAGGAGGCAGAACGGACTCGGCTTGGTGAGGAAGATGCCGAACAGCAGCGACAGCGCCACGAGCGCGCGCTCGCCGCTCGACAGGAGGTGGATGCGCTGCGTCTTCTTGCCGCGCGGCGAGGCGTGCACCTCGATGTCGCAGTCGAGCGGCGCGTCCGGGTTCTCCAGCTTCAGGTCGCAGTCGCCGCCGCCGAACAGGGTCATGAAGATGTGGCGGAAGTTCTCCCGCACCTGCGCGAAGGTCGTGAGGAACAGCTCGCGCGCCGTCGCGTCGATCTCGCGGATCGCCTGCTGGAGGGACTGCTTCGCCTCGGCCAGGTCGGCACGCTGCGTCGTCAGGAACTCGAGCCGCTTCGACTCCTCCTCGTGCTCCTCGATCGCCAGCGGGTTCACGGTGCCGAGCGTGTCCAGCGCCTGGCGAATCTCCTCGGCCTCCGCCCGCAGCGCCGCCTCGTCCACCTCGGTCGGCTGCAGCGTCGCGAACAGCTCCTCCAGCGGCCGCCGCCACTCGCCCTCCAGCCGCTCGCGGATCGCGGTGCGGCGGCCGGAGAGCTCGGTGTAGCGGAGCTCGGCCTGGTGCAGCTCGGTAGCGTACTCGCCCGCCTGACGACGCGCCGAGTCGAGACCGCGGTCGGCGGAGGCGAGCGCCTCGTCGGCCTCGCGCACCGCGTCCTCGGCCCGCGCCAGCAGCGACTCGACGTCGGCCAGCGTGGCCTCGCGCGTCTCGAGGTCGAGCCGCCAGCCGGCCATCTGCTCGGCCAGCGCGCTGTCGGCGTCGGCGAGCGTGCTCAGCTCGGCCCGCAGCGCGTCCAGCCGCGCCGCGGCGTGCTCCATCTCCTCGGCGAGGTGCCGCTCCCGGTCGGACGCCACCTGGAGCCGGGCCTGCGCCTGCGCCTGGCGCACCTGCCACATCGTGCGCCCCTCGCGCGCTTCCTCCAGCGCGTGCGCGGCGTCGGCCGCGCGCTCCCGCGCCGCCGCCACGGCAGCGTCGCGCTCCGTCAGCGCCGCCCCCAGTCTCCCGATCTCGCCGTCCAGCTGCGCGACGCGTTCGGCGAGCCCCGTCCGCCGCTCCACCAGCCGCTCGGTGGTCGTGCGCGCCTCGACGGCCTCGCGCTCGGCGCGCGCGCGGCGGCGGTCGACCTCGGCGCGGTGCTCGTCGGCGCGGCGCGCGCGCTGAGTGGCTGCGGTGGCGGCCTCCGCCGCCGCGGCGGCGGCGTGCTCGGCGGCGGCCAGCTCGGCGCGCGCGGCCTCGGCGGCGGCCGCAGCGGCCGCGCGGCGCTCGGCGCTCGCGTCGAGCGAGACGCGCAGCGCGGCCAGTTCGGCGCGGCGCTGGAGCGGGCCCTGCTCCTTGCCGGCGCCCGAGCCGGGGAGGAACGCGGCGCCGCGCGCATCCACGAACCCGAGTCCGCCGTCCACCGCTCGGGCGAAGCCGAGCAGCGCACGCACCCACGAGCCCGCGGGATGCGCGGCTTCGACCAGCCGCACGAGCGCGTCCGGCTCCGGCTCGCCGAACTCGGCCGGGTCGTCAGGCATCGCGTCCACCGGCAGCAGCAGGAGCGGACCGGGGCTCGTCTCGGCGTGCCACCGCCGAATGCGCTCCGCCGCCGCCTCGTCGCGCACGAGCACGGCGTGTACGGTGGCGCCGAGGAAGCGCTCCACCGTCCGGGCCGCGCCGACATCGGCGGTGATGAAGTCGCTCAGCGGACCGACCACGGCGCCCTCGCCGAAGCTGTCACGCTCCTCCAGCAGCCGCGCGGCGGCGGGCGCGAGTCCCACGCGCTCGCGCTCGAGCGTCTCCAGCACGCTCACCTTCCGCTGGAGCGCGCCGAGCTCCTCGTCCGCGCGGGCGAGCGCGACGCGGGCGGCGGAGTCGCGCTGCCGGGCCTCGTGCGCGCGCGCGCGTGCCTCCGTGGCGGCGACCGTGGCCGCGGCCGCGGCGGCGCGCGACAGCTCGAGCTGCTCCGCCGCCTGCCCGAGCTCGCGGCGCACGGCGGCGACCGCGTCGTCGAGCGTCACCAGCTCGGCCTCCAGTACGCCGACGCGTCCCGACACGTCGCCCAGGTCGCGGCTCGCACCCTCGCGCTCGATCTCCAGCCGCCGCAAGGTGTCCGAGAGCTCGCGCGCCTGACGCTCGCTCTGCTCCAGCGCCGCGCGCGCGCCGGCCACGACGCGTCGCGCCTCCTCGTCCAGCGCGACGCGCTGGCGCAGCTCCTCGGCGGCCTCGGAGAGCTCGGCCTCGAGCTGCACGCGCTCCTCGCCTGCGCGCATGCGCTCGCCGCGGATGCGGACGCCGTGCTCCTCGCCCTGCTGCTGCTCTTCCTCCGCGCGGCGCCGGCGCGCAACGGCGTTGCGCTGCCGCTCCTCGGCGACCGCGATCTCGCCCTGGAGCTGCAGCACGCCGTGCCGCTGCCCGCCGACGAGTCGGGCCAGCTCCGCGCGCTGCCCCTCGGCCGCCGCGCGCTGCGTGTACGCGCCGTCCCGCGTCCGCTCGGCGGCGGCCACGGCGTCCTGCGCCCGCGGCGCCTCCTCGCGCAGCAGCGCCACGCGCTCGGTGAGCCGCCCCAGCTCGCCGTGCCACGCCTCCATCTCGCGCGAGGCGAGGGTGATCTCGACGACGAATCGGCGCTCCCCGAGCTCCCTGGCGCGCTCGGCGCGGCGGCGCTGGCGCAGGAGCGAGCGCACCTGGCTCTGCACCTCGTTGATCAGGTCGTCCAGCCGCTGGAGGTCGAGCGCGGTCTCCTCGAGCCGGCGTTCGGTGCTGCGCTTTCGGTCCCGGTACAGCGCGATCCCGGCCGCCTCCTCGAACAGCTCACGCCGGTCGTCCGGCCGGTCGGAGAGCAGCGCGTCGATCATCTTGCTCTCGATGATGACGCCCGCGTCGGCGCCCAGCCCGGTGCCGCGCAGCAGGTCCTGGATGTCGCGCAGCCGGCAGGGCGCGCCGTTCAGGAGGTACTCGCTCTCGCCGGAGCGCGAGAGGCGCCGCGTGATCACGACCTCGCGGAACGCGACCTCGTGCGAGCCGCCGTTCTCGCCGCGCAGCCGTCCGGGCGCGGCGCCGTCGTCGTTCTCGAAGTGCAGCGAGACCTCGGCGACGTTCACCGGTCGCCGAGCGCTCGACCCCTGGAAGATGACCTCCTCCATCTTCGCGCCGCGCAGCAGCCGCGCCCGCTGCTCGCCGAGCACCCACCGCACCGCGTCCGACACGTTCGACTTGCCGCAGCCGTTGGGTCCCACGATGGCCGTCACCCCCGGCTCGAACGCCAGGTGCGTACGGTCGGCGAACGACTTGAATCCCTGCAGCTCCAGCTTCGTCAGGCGCATGAATACGGCGTATATGACATCAGGGGGGAGAGGACCCAAGAACTGCGACCCGCGACCTGCGACCTGCGACCGACTACACCTGCGACCTGCGACCTGCGACTTAGCACCCTCGGGAGGCCCCTGGCGTCCCGAGGCAGCTAGGTCGCAGGTCGCAGGTCGCAGGTGTAGTCGGTCGCAGGTCTTACGGTTTTCTGGGCATCGCGTACGGCTCGCCGACCCGGAACACGATCGGCGGCATCAGGCCCTGGGACCGGAGGCGACGACGGTAGGCGTTCGCCTGCTGGAGGGTCTCGAACGCTCCGAGGTAGATGTTCGCGCGGCCGTCGAGCTGCAGCAGGGCGTAGGCGGGGAGCTGTCGGGCGCGCAGCTCGGCGCCGTAGCGGCCGAGACTGTCGATCTGCACGCCCTGCACGACGCGGAGCGCGTACGGCGCGCGGACGATGGGCAGGTCGAGCGTGCCGCCGCCGCGCGCGCGCAGCGTGGCGCGCCGGGACATCGCCGTGTTGCTGTCGGTGTAGGCGCCGGCGGAGACCTTGTACCAGAGCACGCTGTCGCCGGCCGCGGTGACCATCGGCGTGATGCTCACGGCCGGGAGCGTCGGCCAGTCGCGGTCGACGCGCGCCACCGCGCCCTCGTACGTGGTGGAGCGCCACAGCTCAATTGCGTACGCGGACGCCCGCGCCGAGTCCTCGGGGTTGGCCGCCAGCAGGGGCGACGCCGCCAGCGTGTCGGCGAGGCTGTCCGCCCGCGGCGCCGGCGCGGCCGCCGCCGGCGCGCTGTCGACCGCCCGCGGCGCGACGGCGTTAGGCGACTTCGCCGGCACGTCGCGCGCGTGGAGGAGGTAGAACGCGACGCCCACCACCGCCGTCCCCGCCAGCGCCGGGATCAGCCACGGGGTGGACGGCTCCCT
>DATFPD010000751.1:0-10938 GCA_035265005.1 Gemmatimonadaceae bacterium
AAACCTTCTGCACGCTGCGCGGCTACGTGGCCACGGCGCGCAAGCAAGGCGGCTCCGCGCTCGATGCGCTGCGCGAGCTCTTCGCCGGACACCCGTTCATCCCCGCAGTGCCTGAATAGTTACACGCTGATTAGACAGAACTACCTATTCCCTTTCGCCCCTCACCCCTCCGCAGCCTAATCCCGGCGCCCGCCGTGAACAATCCTCGCTACGCCACGCCCCAGACGCCGAGCGCCACCCCTCCCGAATCCGTTTGGCCAGCGAGCGCCGCCCGCGTAAGCCGAGCGAAAAGACTGCGAGCGCGCCAGAACGCTACTCCGCCCGGCGACCGCCGGCCCCGCCGCCCTCCGCGTCCCCTTCTGTCCGGTATGACGGCGGCGTCAGACCGAGCGCGTCCACCGGACTGTGCACCGCGGCTGCCCCCCGATTCAGGACGTGCGTGTAGATCATCGTCGTCCGTACGTCGGTGTGACCCATGAGCTCCTGCACCGTCCGGATGTCGTAGCCCGACTCGAGCAGATGCGTCGCGAACGAGTGCCGGAACGTGTGACAGCTCACCGGCTTCGTGAGCCCCGTCCGGATCGCCGCATCCCGAACCGCCCGCTGCAGCACCGTCTCGTGCACGTGATGGCGCCGCCGCCCCGCCGGACCCCCGCCACCGTCGCCACCGTGCAGCCGGCCCGCGGGAAAGATGAACTGCCATCCCCACTCCCACGCCGCGTTCGGATACTTGCGCTCCAGCGCCTCCGGGAGCGTGACTCCGCCAACGCCCGCCGCGCGGTCGCGCTCGTACCGCCCCCGCACTCGACGGAGGTGGCTCTGCAGGGGGGCCACCAGCACCTCCGGCAGTACCGTCGTCCGGTCCTTGTCTCCCTTGCCGCCGCGGACGGTCAGCGTGCGCGTCGTCACGTCGACGTCCTTCACCCGCAGGCTCACACACTCGAGCAGGCGAAGGCCGGAGCCGTACAGCAGCGTCGCCATGAGCCAGGTCACGCCGTCCATCGAGGTGAGCACCTGCTGCACTTCGCCGCGCGTCAGCACCACCGGCAGGCGCTTCGGGCGCCGAGCCCGGACGACCCCCTCCGGCCAGGTGAAGGGCTGCCTGAGCACGTACCGGTACAGAAACATGAGCGCACTGCCCGCCTGGTTCTGCGTCGATGCGCTCACGTTCCAGCGGACGGCGAGGTCGGTCAGGAATTGCGTGACCTCCGCCTCGCCCATCTCACGTGGATGGCGACCGCCGTGATGGCGCACGAAACGCCGGATCCAGCCGACGTAGGCCTCCTCGGTCCTCCGGCTGTACCGCCGCGCCCGCAGTGTGTCGCGAACGGCACCGAGCAGCGTCGGTCCCTTCCCCACGATTCCCCCGGGCGCCCCGTCCCCGCAATGGCGCCGGAATCGGCCCGGAATCGGAGACGATGCGGCGCGACACGCTGCAGTCTACGCGGCCCGCGCCCGAATAGTGGCCACAAAAGACAGCGGGGAGTGCCATTTTCTTGCACTCCCCGCCGGCCCACCTACTGCTCTACTGCTCCCGCTTCGGCACCCCGCCCGCACCCGCCCCGCCGTCGGCGCCTAACACCTTGAGCGACTTGTCCGGGTACTTCGGCGCCGGCGGCACCGGCACCGGCTTCGTCCGGATCTCCTCGGCCAGGAACTTCACCGCCGCGTCGAGCTGAGCGTCGCCGCCGGTGAAGGTCGCGTGCGGCAGGTTGTCGACCGCGATGTCCGGGTCCACGCCGTGCCCCTCGATCAGCCACTCCCCCTCGGGGCCGTAGACGCCGAACTCCGCCGCCGTCGCGATCCCGCGGTCCACCAGGAAGTTGCTCGACGACAGCCAGATCTCGCCGCCCCAGGTGCGCGAGCCGATCACCTTGCCGAGCCCCAGCCGCCGGAAGCCCTCGGCGAACAGCTCGCCGTCGGAGGCCGTGAACTCGTCGGTCAGCACCACCACGTGGCCGCGGAAGGCGTACTGCATGTTCCAGTACGGCTCCCCCACCCGCGGCTGCCAGTAGATGAACGCCTTGCGCATCAGCTTCTCGAGGATCCAGCTGTCGATGTTCCCGCCCTGGTTGTGCCTGACGTCGACGATCAGCCCCTCGCGGTTGAACACCGGGTAGAACTCGCGCTGCCACTCGGCGATGTTCGCCGAGCCCATCGCCCGCAGGTGCACGTAGCCCATCTTCCCGTTGCTCGCCTTCTCGACGGCGAGGCGGCGCGTGTACTCCCACTCGTCGTAGCGCAGGTCGTTGTCCCGCGTCAGGGAGACGGGCACCGCCACCACCTCGCGCGCCGCCGCGCCGCCGCCCTTCGGCCTCACGCGGAGCAGCACCTGCTTCCCCGCCTGGTCGCGCAGCAGGTGGCCGATGTCGGGGACCGAGAGCGTCGGCACGCCGTTCACCGACTCGATCACCTCCCCCTCGGCGACGCGCGACTCGGGACGCGCCAGCGGCGCCAGCTCCTCCGGGATGTCCGGGTCGGTCGCGTACACGTGCTCGACCCGGTAGCCGCCGGCGCGCTCGTCGCGGGCGAAGGTGGCGCCCAGCGAGGCCGGCTGCACCGTGTCGCGGCCGGCGCGCAGGTCGCCGCCGCGGACGAAGATATGCAGCGCCGAGAGCTCGCCCACCATCTGCGCCAGGACGTCGCTCAGCTCCGCGCGGTCGGTCACCCGGACGACGAGCGGGAGGTAGCGGCCGCGGATCGCGTTCCAGTCCACGCCGTGCATGTTGCGGTCGTAGAAGTAGTCGCGCTCCAGCCGCCACGCCTCGACGAACATCTGCCGCCACTCGTCCCGCGGGTCGAGGCGGAACGCCCAGTCGCGGAGCGGCACCTGGACCTTCGCCAGCGCCGCGCCCTCCGGCGCCTTGGCCCCCGCGTCCATCACGTACAGGTCGTTCGCGCGCCGGACCATGACCTTCTTGTGGTCCAGCGACAGCTCGTACGAGCGAATGTCATCCATGAACGTCTCGGGCTGCGCGCGCTTGTTCGAGATCTCCAGCGTGCGCAGCGTCCCGCGCGGCTGTCCGGGCGTCGCGTCGGCCGAGATGAAGTAGAGCCGCTTCCCGTCGGTGCCGAGGCCGCCGTAGTTCCCGGGGGCGAGCGGCACCTCGATCAGCCGCGCCTCGACCCCCGTCAGGTCCACCGGCGCCGGCGCGGCGGGCGCCACGCCCTGCTTCGGCGGCCCGCCGCGGCGCGCGGCGGCGGTGCGGGAACTGTCCACCATCGCCCGCAGGCTGTCAGCGCCGCGCGAGGGCTGCGGCGTGCTCACGAACAGCTCGTCGTCAGGCTGGAACGGCGAGCGCTCGCCCGGCCGCATCGAGACGTGGTAGAGCTTCGTCTGCTTGTCGAAGAAGGGCTCCGGCTGGCGCGAGCCCCACGGCCCCGGCACCACCGACTGGAAGTGCCGGTCGGAGAGGAAGTACAGCCACTTCCCGTCCGGCGACCACGCCGGGCTGTAGCTGTCGTAGCGGTCGGTCGTGATCGGCGTCGACTTCGCCGCCTCCACGCCGTAGACCCAGAGGCGCGACATCTGGTTGGGCTCCGGCGCCACGTACGCCAGCCACTTGCTGTCCGGCGACCACTCGACGTCGCGGAAGTCCCCCTCCTTCTCGACCGCCAGCCGCGTCTGCGTGCGCTTCTGCGTGTCGTAGAGCCAGAGCTGGAGGTCCTTGTCGATGTGGGCGACGTAGCGGCCGTCGGGCGAGGGCACGCCGTCCCAGCGCAGCACCCTGGCGTCCGTCGTCAGGCGCTCGCCCGCGCCGATGCCGTTCGCCGGCACGCGCCAGAACTCCACCTCCCCGCTCTCGTCGGACAGCGCGAGCAGCCCCTTCCCGTCGGGGAAGAAGCGCCCCTCGCGGTAGCGCACGCGCTTGTTGCGCGTCGCCTCCACCACCCGCCCGCCGGTCTGCCCGGTGGGGGCGACGAACAGCTGCCCGCGCGCGGTGAGCACCACCCGGTCCCCGGTCGGCGACAGGTGCGCGGCGGTCACCCACTCCATCGGCGAGCGCACCCACCGCTCGCGGGTCTGGTCGAAGTCGGAGACGAGGCGGATCGGCACCGGCTGGTCGCTGCCGCGCGCGATGTCGTACACGCGGACGTCGCCGCCGAGCTGGTAGACGATCCGCCCGCCGCCGAGCGAGGGCGCCGTCACGTCGAACCCCACGTGTTTGGTGTGCTGCCTGACGTCGCCGCCGCCGGCCGCGTCCATCGACCAGAGGTTCATCGTCCCGTCGCGGTCGCTGGCGAAGTAGATGCGGCCGCCCCACACCATCGGCGTCTTGCTCGTGCCGGCGTAGTCGGCGGTCAGCGGCACCGCCTCCTTCCCCGCGCCGGTGAACTTCCAGAGGTTCTGCGCGGTGCCGCCGCGGTAGCGCTTGGTGTAGCTCCCCTGGAAGGGGAAGCGCGTGAAGTAGAACGTCGAGCCGCCGGCGCCGTCGTACGCGCCGTCGCTCGCCTGCGCCAGCGGCACCATCGCGCGCGCGCCGGTGGCCGGGTCGACGGTCGCGAGCTGGGTGTTCGGCAGCCCGGAGTAGCGCCGCGTGCCGTAGAGCACCTCCCCCTTCGGCGTCCACCCGACCACGAGCGCCGTCGCGCCGTCGTAGGTCCGCCGCACCGGGATGCCGCCCTCGAGCGGCATCGTGTACACCTCGGTCGGCCCCTCGTACGACGCCGAGAACGCGAGCGTCCGCCCGTCCGGCGACACCACGCCGCGCGTCTCCTCGGCGGGGTGCGTCGTCAGGCGCTGCGCCACCCCGCCGCCGATCCCGACCCGCCACAGGTCGCCCTCGGCGGTGAAGACGATCGTCTCCCCGCTGATGCTCGGGAAGCGGTAGTAGCCGAGGCCGGCGGCCTGCGCCGCGGCGCCCGGCGTCGGCGCCTGCACGGACGTCGGCTGCTGGGCGCGGAGCGCGGGGGACACGAACGACAGGCTCGCGCACGCGAGCGCGAGCAGCGGGGCGAAGCGCATACGAATCTCCGATTGTCGGCGGGAGGATCAGCCCGTCGAGGATAGAGCGGGGTTATGGCCGGTGCAAGGCAACGGCAACGACTTTGACAGGATTCACAGGATTGGCGGGATGAACAGGATTCGGGCCCCGGTGAGTCTCGCTTCCCAGGGCCCGAATCCTGTCAATCCTTCCAATCCCGTGAATCCTGTCAAAGCAGTTCGCGGTTACCTCTAATCCGTCGCCGCGTGCCGCCAGTCGATCGCCGCGCCGCTCTCGGCGTCGAAGAAGTGCAGGTGCGCCACGTTGAGCGCGAGCTCGATCTCGGCCGGCGGCTCCGGGAGCGCCTGCGGCGCCACGCGCGCCGTGAGGTCGTGCGCGCCGGCCCGCGCGTAGAGCAGCACCTCGTTCCCGAGCGGCTCGATCAGGTCGAGCCGCGCGCGGATCGTGGCCACCGGGCCGGCGGCGTTGGCGACCGCCACGTCCTCCGGGCGCACGCCGAGCGTGACCCCCTTCCCCTCGTACGCCGACAGCCGGCGCGCCACCGCGTCGCGCAGCGGGACCACGAACGCCGACGACGCGTCGCCGTCCCCCGCGCCGCGGAATCGCAGCCCGCCCGAGAGGTCGCCGCGCTCGATCGTGCCGGCCACCATGTTCATCGCCGGGCTGCCGATGAACGTCGCCACGAACGCGTTCGCCGGGCGGTTGTAGAGGCCGAGCGGGGTGTCGATCTGCTGCACGCGCCCCTTCTCCAGCACGACGATGCGGTCGCCCATCGTCATCGCCTCCACCTGGTCGTGCGTGACGTAGATCGACGTCACGCCGAGCGCGCGCTGGAGCCTCGCGATCTCGCGGCGCATCTGCACGCGGAGCTTCGCGTCGAGGTTGGAGAGCGGCTCGTCGAACAGGAAGACCTGCGGCTCGCGCACGATCGCGCGCCCGATCGCCACCCGCTGCCGCTGCCCGCCCGAGAGCTGCTTCGGGCTCCGGTCCAGCACGGGGGTGAGCCCCAGCGTCTCGGCGGCCTTGCGCACGCGCGCGTCGATCTCCGCCTTCGGCCGCTTCCGCAGCTTGAGGGCGAAGGCCATGTTCTCGTACACGCTCATGTGCGGGTAGAGCGCGTAGTTCTGGAACACCATCGCGATGTCCCGGTCCTTCGGCGGCAGGTCGTTCACCACCCGCTCGCCGATCGTGAGCGTCCCCCCCGAGATCGCCTCCAGCCCGGCGATCATCCGCAGGGTGGTACTCTTCCCGCACCCGGACGGCCCCACCAGCACGACGAACTCCCCGTCCCGCACCTCCACGCTCACCGCGTGCACGGCGACGTCGCCGTTCTCGTACACCTTGCGGAGGTTGTCCAGCTTTACGCGGGCCATGAGCGTCGTGGGATTGAGGTTTGCACAGCGCGGCTGAAGTAACGACGAGTTGTCAGTAGAGAGTTGAAGTTGTCGGTTGCCAGTGGTCCACCGCCCAACTCCCGACTGACAACTTCGACTGGCAACTGCCAACTCGTCCCTGACCGAAGACAGTACTTCGACGAACCCCCGAGATAGACCGACTCGTGCCCTCCCGCTTCCCGAACGACTTCCTCTGGGGCGCCGCCACCTCGGCCTATCAGATCGAGGGCTCCCCGCTCGCCGACGGCGCGGGCCCGAGCAACTGGCACCGCTTCACCCACACGCCCGGCCACGTCACCGACGGCAGCACCGGCGACGTCGCCTGCGACCACTACCGGCGGTGGGGCGGCGACGTGACGCTGATGGCGGAGCTGGGACTGCAGGCGTACCGGTTCAGCATCGCCTGGGCGCGGGTGCTCCCCGAGGGGCGCGGGCAGGTCAACGCGAAGGGGCTCGACTTCTACTCGCGACTCGTGGACGCGCTCCTCACGCGCGGCATTCGGCCGAACGTCACGCTCTACCACTGGGACCTGCCGGCCGCGCTCGCCGACCGCGGCGGGTGGCTCAACCCCGACGTCGCCGGCTGGTTCGCCGACTACGCGCGCGTGGTCTACGCCGCGCTCGGCGACCGCGTGCCGATGTGGGCGACGCTCAACGAGCCGTGGGTCGTCATGGACGCCGGCCATCTCAACGGCGGCCACGCGCCCGGGCACCGCGACTGGTTCGAGGCGCCGCGCGTCGCGCACAACCTGCTGCGCGCGCACGCCGAGGCGGTGCGGGCCTACCGCGCCGAGGCGCACGGCCGGCTGGGGCAGATCGGGATCGTGGTCAACCTCGAGCCCAAGTACGCGGCGAGCGACCGCGAGGCGGACCAGGCCGCCACGCGCCGCGCCGACGCCTACATGAACCGCCAGTTCCTCGACCCGCTCTTCCTCGGCGGCTACCCGGAGGAGCTGCGCGAGATCTACGGCGAGGCGTGGCCGGAGCCGCCCGACGCCGAGCTCCACGCGCTGCGGGAGCCGCTCGACTTCGTGGGCATCAACTACTACACGCGCAGCGTCACCTGCGACGATCCGCGCGCCCGCCCCGTCCGCGCCGGCCGCGTCAGGCAGCCCCGGCACGCCCACACCGAGATGGACTGGGAGGTCTACCCGCAGGCGCTCACCGACGTGCTGACCTGGGTCACGCGCCGCTACGGCCGCGTCCCGCTCTACGTCACCGAGAACGGCGCCGCCTTCTACGACCCGCCCTCGGCCGACGGCGGCGCGGTCGACGACCCGCTGCGCGTCGCCTACTACCGCGACCACCTGCGCGCCGCCCGCCGCGCGATCGAGGCCGGCGTCGACCTCCGCGGCTACTTCGCCTGGTCGCTCCTCGACAACTTCGAGTGGGGCTACGGCTACTCCAAGCGCTTCGGCATCGTCCACGTCGACTTCACCACCCAGCAGCGCACCCCCAAGGCGAGCGCCCGCTTCTACGCCGAGGTCATCCGCTCCAACGGCGCGAATCTCTGACATCGCGGCCCGTGCAGTAACGGCATCGAACCACAGAGGACACCCTAGGGGCGAGGCCTGCCTCGCCCCGGGTCGAGATGCGCCCCCGCTGTGTCCTCTGTGGTTCAATCTCATGACGCGTCCCGATCGAGATGCCTACGGCCGCGGCTCGTAGCGCGGCCCCACGTCGTTGCCGAGCGAGACCTCGACGCGGTGCGCGCGGCCGTCGCGGGCGAGCGGGATCTCGACGGCGCGCGCACGCACCGCGAGCGGCTTGCCGTCGAGCTGCGCGGTGGTGCGGTCGTGGCCGCCGTTCGCGCGCGTCACCACGATCTCGTACGTCGCCCCCCCTCCCCCGGCGCCCGGCACGCGGTAGCGCAGGGTGAAGCCGGGCCAGTGGCGCGGGATGCACGGCTTGAGGCGGATCACCGTTCCGGCATCGATCGTCAGGCCGAGCACCGACTCCAGCGCCACGCGGTACATCCACCCCGCCGAGCCGGTGTACCACGTCCACCCGCCGCGCCCCACGTGCGGCGACACACCGTAGACGTCGGCCGCGATCACGTACGGCTCGGTGCGGTAGACGTCCACCGCCTCGGCGGAGCGGCCGTGCGACACGGGGCTCAGCATCTCCAGCAGCCGCGCCGCGCGCTCGGTGCGCCCGGCCTCGGCCAGCGCCCGCACCGCCCACAGCGCGCCGTGCGTGTACTGGCCGCCGTTCTCGCGCACGCCCGGGAGGTAGCCCTTGATGTAGCCCGGGTCGTGCGGCGTGCGGTCGAACGCCGGCGTCAGCAGCCGGATGATCCGCTCGTGCTCCGACACCAGGTGCTGCTCCAGCGAGTCCAGCGCCCGCTCGGCGCGCTCCGGCGGCGCGGCGCCGGAGATCACCGCCCACGCCTGCGCGATCGCGTCGATCTTGCACTCGTCGCTCTGCGCCGAGCCTAACGGGACGCCGCTGTCGTAGTAGGCGCGGCGGTACCAGGCGCCGTCCCAGCCGTGGGGGCCGTTCAGCGCCGCGCCCAGCCGCGCGCGGTAGGCGCGGTAGCGCGCCGCCCGCTCCGCGTCGCCGCGCTGGTCGCAGAACGGGACGAAGCCGCCGAGAATCTCGTACAGGAAGAACCCCAGCCAGACGCTCTCCCCGCGCCCCTCGCGCCCGACGCGGTTCATCCCGTCGTTCCAGTCGCCGACGCCCATCAGCGGCAGCCCGTGCGCGCCGCCGGTGAGCGAGCGGTCGAGCGATCGGCAGCAGTGCTCGTACACGTCTGCCGAGACGCCCGAGTCCTCGGGGACGAGGAACGCCTCGTCCTCCCCCGGCGCGAGCTGCCGCGCGGTGACGAACCGCGCCGGCTCGGCGAGCACCGTGTCGTCGCCGGTCGTGCGCACGTAGTACGTCGTCAGCAGCGGCAGCCAGAGCAGGTCGTCGGAGAAGCGCGTGCGCATCCCCTTGGAGAGCGGCGGGTGCCACCAGTGGAGCACGTCCCCCTCGACGAACTGGTGCGACGCGTGGAGGACGATCTGCCGCCGCGTCAGCTCCGGCATCAGGTACACGAGCGAGGCCGCGTCCTGGAGCTGGTCGCGGAAGCCGAACGCGCCGCCGGACTGGTAGTACGCCGAGCGCCCCCAGATGCGGCAGCTCAGGTTCTGGTACGAGAGCCAGCCGTTGACCATCAGGTCGATCGCCGGCGACGGCGTCTCGACGTGGACGCCGGAGAGCGTGTCGCGCCAGAACGCCCGCGCCTCGTCGAGCGCGGCGGCGCACGCGGCCGGGTCGCGGTAGCGGTCGAGCACCGCGCGCGCGGCGTCGGCGCCCTCGGCCTGGCCCAACAGGAACGCCACCTCCACGGTCTCCCCCGGGGCCACCGTGAGCGGCACGCGGAACGCCGCGCAGGGGTCGAGGTCCGCGCCGGCGCGCCCGTCGAGCGGCGCCGACGTTCGCAGCCCGGCCGGTGCGGCGACGTCGCCGCGCGGGCCCAGGAACGCGGCGCGGTCGGCCGTCGCCGAGAGTGGGCCCTCGCCGCCGGGCGGCACCGCCGCGGCGAACGCCACGCGCCCGGCGAACTCGCCGTTGCTGTCGTTGACGGCCAGGATCGCCCCGCGCCCGGCGTCCGTCTCGGTCGCGACGAAGCGCGCCGTCTCGTGCGGGAACACGCCCAGCACCCACTGCGCGTACGCCGCCGCCGACAGCCGGCGCGGCCGGTCGCCGCGATTCGTCAGGCGCAGCAGCGAGATCTTCAGCGGGTCGCGCCGCGGCACGAACTGCCACAGCTCGCTGGCCAGCCCCGCACCGTCCTCGTGGCCGAAGCGCGTGTAGCCGAAGCCGTGCCGCACCTCGTACGCGCCCGGCCCCGGCGCCGGCCCGGGCGCCGGCGACCAGAGCTCGCCCGTCTCGTCGTCGCGCAGGTACAGCGCCTCGCCGTGCGGGTCCGAGACCGGGTCGTTGAACCACGGCGTCAGGCGGTTCTCGCGGCTGTTGGCGCTCCACGTGTACCCCGCGCCGCGCTCGCTGGCGATGAACCCCGTCTCCTCGTTCGCGATCACGTTCACCCACGGCAGCGGCGGCAGCGCGAGGCGCCCGTCGGCCCCGGGCTCCAGTCGGATGACGTACTCGCTGCCGTCCGCCGAGAAGCCGCCGAACCCGTTGTCGAAATGCAGGGACTCGGCACTCGGCCATCGGGACTCGGCGCTCGGCTGCGTGGCCGTGCCGAGCGCCGAGTCCCGGTGGCCCAGTCCCGACGTCATCGCCGGCGGGTTCGTCCCCTCGGAGAGCTCCGGCGGCGCGCCCGTCACGACGATGCGGGCCGCCCGCTCGATCAGCGCCAGGTCGCCGGCCGGGATCTCGCCGCGCCGCCTGACGAGCGTTCGGCCGCGCGCGGTGGGCGCGTCGCCGCCCGCGCCGAGCGACTCCGCGAACCGCGCCGCCCCGCCGCCCACCGCCAGGACGTCGACCCGCAGGCCGCGCGACCGCCACGTCCGCACCGCGGTGGCGAGCTCGCGCGCGCCGGCCGCCGCGCCGTCGTCGGCGGCGTGCACGACCACCAGCGGCGTCGCGGGCGAGAACCCGTACGCGCCCAGCGCGGACGCCGGCCTGGCTTCGCGCGCCGCGCC
>DATFPD010000752.1:0-4469 GCA_035265005.1 Gemmatimonadaceae bacterium
GTTCGCCGCTGCGCTCCCCGGCCGCGTGCTGTCGTTCCGTCGGCATGCGCGCTCCTCGTCAGGCACGCCGGCGACGCCGCGGCGCCCCGGGCGGGGCGCCGGCGCTCGGGCCGGCCACACACAGTGCTGCGGACACATGCAAAAGGCCCCTCCCGGTCGTCCGGGAGGGGCCTCGTCGCGCTCGGCGGCTGCTGCTGCCGCCTCGTCTGCGCTTCGCTACTTCGGCTCTCCCCCGGACGCCAACACCGCCGTGATAAGAATCAGGGCGAACGGAAGGCTTACGAGGGTAAGGTCGAGCCGCGAGCGCGTCATGGACGCTAGTATATGCGCCCCCGGATGCGAGCGTCAAGAGCGCGGCATTAGTCCGGCCGCCGGACAAACATCGCGTCGGGCAGTCTCCCATCGGCAATTATCGTTAGGCGCGGGCGGCGCCGCGCTCGAGCTCGCCTCTCCGGCCGGCTTGGGGAGCCCGGACACGGATGGGCGCGGACGACGGCGCGGGGACAAATCCGGGCAGTGGGTCAGTTTGAGGTAACAGCAACGGCAGCGGCTTTGACAGGATGAACGGCGACAGGATGGACAGGACGGTGAACAGGATGCGGGCCCCGGGGACGCGGCATCTCCCGAGCGGCTGTCATCCTGTTCACCGTCCTGTCCATCCTGTCGCCGTTCATCCTGTCAAAGTGCCGTTGCCGTCGCCGTCGCCAGGCCGTCGCCCTCAAACTGACGCACTGCCCAAATCCGCGTTCATCCGTGCTGTCATCCGCGTCCATGCGTGTCCGGGCTCTGTACAAGAAACTGTGCACAAATTGCAATCTTGTGCGACAATTGCGCAGGTTCAGAGGAAAACACTGATGGAGTGTTGACCAATCCGTGCAAATTTTACAAGATTCCCTTGACACGAGTCACCAATCGGCGTATGATCGCGACGTGACTCTCACTCTCCCCGCCGCCGCCGCTCCGGCCCGCGTACGTCCGACGTGCGCGGTCTCGCGAAACTGTGCGAACCGCCGCGGGAACGCGTCGTCGCGCGGGGCTGGGTGCCGAGGTCCGGAGGCTGCACGATGACCTGACGCTGACGATAGGCACCGACGCCCCCGCGCATCGACCACCGAGCGCGGGGGCGTCGCCATTTCCGGCGTCGATGCCTAACCGCACCCTGCCGTAGACGTACATGCGCTCGCCGCAACCACCCGCCGTCGGATCGCAGGAGGAGGAATCATGGAGCGTCGTGTTTCTGCAGTCGTTTGGGCACTCGAAGCCGCCGCGGCCCTGGCCGTCGGGACCACCTCGGCCGCACAGTCGCCGTCGCCGCGCGCCGACAGTGCGCTGGTCTACGCCGTTGGCGACTCCCTGGCAAAGGCGGCGGCGGCGCGGGCGGGGGCGGCGGTGCCCGCGCCCGCACCCGCGCCGCCGGCGGTGACGTTCTTCGACGAGGTGGTGGCGAACGCGTTCGTCTCGTTCGCCTACACGTACAACACGAACCGGCCGGCGGACCGGCTGAACAGCTTCCGCGTCTTCGACCAGAACGAGAACACCTTCGACGTCGACGTCGCCGAGCTCGTGCTCCAGAAGCCGGCGACGAAGGCCGGCGAGGCGGGCTTCCGCATCGACCTGACGGTGGGCGGCGCGATCCCGCAGAAGACGCAGTCGTTCGGGCTCTCGGTCGGCCAGAGCGCCGACCTCCAGCAGGCCCTGCTCAGCTACATCGCCCCCGTCGGCGGCGGGCTCCGGCTCGACTTCGGGAAGTTCGTCACCCACATGGGCTACGAGCTGATCGAGGGCTACGACGGCTTCAACGACAACTACAGCCGCTCGTTCCTCTTCAACTACGCGATCCCGCTCACCCACACCGGCGTCAAGGCGAGCTACGCGCTCACCAGCAGGCTGTCGGCGACGCTGATGGCGGTGAATGGGTGGGACAACGTGCGGGACAACAACAGCGGCAAGACCTTCGGCGCGCAGCTCGCGCTCGCGCCGGTCGCGCCGCTCGCCCTGTACCTCAACTACCTGGGCGGCCCCGAGAAGACCGACACCAGCGGCTTCGCGCGCAGCGTGTTCGACGTCGTCGCCACCTACAAGGTGACCAGCGCGCTCACCCTCGGCGTCAACGGCGACTACGGGATGGAGACCGACGCCAGCGTGCTCGCGCCGGGGAAGAACGCGGTGTGGAAGGGCGTCGCCGGCTACGCGCACTACGACGTGACGAAGCGCTTCGCCCTCGCCCTCCGCTCCGAATCCTTCCGCGACGAGGGAGGCACCCGCCTCGGCACCGGCGTGCCGACGACGGTGAGCGGGACCACGGTGACGCCGAGCTACAAGTTCACCGACCGGTTCCTGGTCCGCGGCGACGTGCGCTTCGACGGCGCGAACCAGGACATCTACGTCCGGCGCGGCGGCGACCTGCGCCGCCACCAGACGACCGTTGCGGCGAACGTGATTTTCGTGTACTGAGGGGGAGTTCGGGACTCGGGTCTCGGGCATCGGGCATCGGGCATCGGGACTCGGCGCTCGGGGCTCGGCAGAGGGGCACCCTGAGGCAGTGGTGGGCCCTTGATTCATCAAGGGCCACAGCCTGCCCGGCCGGGATGCAGAGGGCCCTTGATGAATCAAGGGCCCACCAGTGCCTGGCATCCAGCCGAGCGCCGAGTCCCGATGGCCGAGTCCCGATGCCCGAGTCCCGACTCCCGGCACTTCTCCCTCAGTCCACGCCCCATGCGCTCCGACACCATCAAGCGCGGGTTCGAGCGCGCGCCGCACCGCAGCCTGCTGCGCGCCACCGGACAGATCCGCGACCGCCGGGACTTCGACAAGCCGTTCGTCGCCGTCTGCAACTCGTACGTCGACATCATCCCCGGCCACGCCCACCTCCAGGAGTTCGGGCGCGTGGTGAAGGAGGCGGTGCGCGAGGCCGGCGGCGTCCCGTTCGAGTTCAACACGATCGGCGTCGACGACGGGATCGTGATGGGGCACGAGGGGATGCGCTACTCGCTGCCGTCGCGCGAGCTGATCGCCGACTCGGTGGAGACGATGGCGATGGCGCACTGCTTCGACGCCATGATCTGCATCCCGAACTGCGACAAGATCGTCCCCGGGATGCTGATGGGCGCGGCGCGGGTGAACATCCCGACGATCTTCGTCTCCGGCGGCCCGATGCGCGCCGGCGTCGACGCCGCGGGGCGCAAGGTCGACCTGATCACGGTGTTCGAGGGCGTGGGCCAGCGCCTCGCCGGGACGATCGACGACGCGCGGCTCGAGGACCTCGAGGTGAACGGCTGCCCGACCTGCGGCAGCTGCAGCGGGATGTTCACCGCGAACTCGATGAACTGCCTCTGCGAGGCGCTCGGCATCGCGCTCCCCGGGAACGGGACGATTCTCGCCGTCTCGCCCGAGCGCCACGAGCTCGCGCGCCGGGCCGCGCGCCAGCTCCTCTGCCTGCACGAGGCGAACGTCTGCTTCCGCGACATCGTGACCGCGAGCGCGATCGACAACGCGATGGCGCTCGACGTGGCGATGGGGGGCTCGACCAACACCGTCCTCCACGTGCTCGCCCTCGCCCGCGAGGCGGGGCTCGACTACCCGATCGAGCGGTTCAACGAGGTGGCCGAGCGCGTGCCGCACCTGGCGAAGGTGTCGCCGGCCTGGGACGGCAACCGGCAGTGGCACATGCAGGACGTCCACGACGCCGGCGGCATCCCCACCATCCTCAAGGAGCTGGCCGCCAAGCCCGGCGTGCTCGACCTCGACGCGCCGACGGTGACCGGACAGACGTTAGGCGAGAACCTGCTCGGCGTCGAGAACCGGAACCCGGAGTGCGTCCGCCCGGCCTCCGACCCGCACTCGGCGCGCGGGGCGCTGGCGATCCTCTTCGGCTCCCTGGCCCCGGAGGGCGCGGTGATCAAGGTGGGCGCGGTGGACCAGCACGAGATGGCCTTCCGCGGCCCGGCGCGCGTCTTCGAGTCGGAGGAGGACGCGGCCGACGCGCTCCGCGCCTCGCGCATCCGCGAGGGGGAGGTCGTCGTCGTCCGCAACGAGGGCCCGCGCGGCGGCCCGGGGATGCGCGAGATGCTGGCGCTGACGAGCATGCTCAAGGGGATGCCGCTCGGCGCCCACGTCGCGCTCGTCACCGACGGCCGCTTCTCGGGCGGCTCGCGCGGCCTCAGCATCGGTCACGTGGCCCCCGAGGCGGCCGAGGGCGGCCCGATCGGCCTCGTCCGCGACGGCGACATGATCCGCATCGACCTGCCGGCGCGCACGCTCGACGTCGAGCTGTCCGAGGCCGAGCTGGCGCGCCGCCGCGCCGAGTGGACGCCGCCGGCGCCGAAGTACACGCGCGGGTGGCTGGGGCGTTACACGCGCCTCGTCACGAACGCGAGCACGGGGGCGGTGCTGGCGTGAACGGCAGGGACGCGGGGTGGGGGGACGCGGGACGTCCCGGGCGGCCGTCATCCCGCATCCCGCATCCCGCA
>DATFPD010000753.1:0-6880 GCA_035265005.1 Gemmatimonadaceae bacterium
CCCAACGTCTCGAGCATCGACCTCTCGCTCATCCAGCAGACGGTCGCGAACATCGTGCGCAAGGTGTCGGTCGCCGTGCGCTTCCTCGCGATCTTCAGCCTGGCCATGGGCGTGCCGGTGCTCTTCAGCGCGGTCGCCGCCACGCGGCGCGCCCGCGTGCGCGAGGGGGTGCTGCTGAAGACGCTCGGCGCGACGCGGGCGCAGATCGGCCGGATCATGCTCGCCGAGTACGCGCTACTGGGGGTGCTGGGGAGCCTCACCGGAATGGTGCTCTCCTTCGGGGGCGCGTGGGGGCTGACGCACTACTTCTTCAAGTCCCAGTTCACGCCCGTCCTGGGCCCCGCCGCGCTGATCGCCGCGGCAATGCTCGCGCTCACCCTCGCCATCGGCCTGCTCTCCGGCCGCGACGTCTTCAAGACGACGGCGATGGCGGCGCTGCGAGAGGCGTGAACCGCGGTGCGAGTCGCGAGGTGCGAGATGCGAGACGGGCCCCGGGAGGCAAGAGCTTCCCGGGGCCCGACTCGCATCTCGCACCTCGCGACTCGCAGCCTTATCTCAGTCTCACCACGTACAGTCTCGCCCCCTCGAACGACGCCGGGAGGCCGTTGGTGCCGAGCAGGCGGAAGGAGGCGGCGGGGTAGCGCGGGCCGGAGAAGGTGAGGCGGTAGTAGACGCCCGTGCCGGAGTAGACCAGCGTCGGCGGGAGCCCCTCGGGGTCGAGCGGGGTCACGCTGAGCGGGAACGGCCGGGCGCCGCCGGCGGTGAGTGCGTCGGAGAGGTTCCAGCTGCCGAACGTCTGGCGCTCGGGCATCGCCGAGAGGCCGAAGCCGTCGCCGACCGTCGCGACCATCCAGCCGGACATGAGCGAGTCGAACGGAACGCCTGCGCGGGCGACCAGGTTGGCGACGCTCGTGTCGGACGTGGCCACCAGCTTCCGCGTGAACGCGCGCACGTCGCCGCCCGCGTAGTGGTCCGCGGCGTAGCGCAGCAGCGACCAGACCGCGCCGCGCCCCTCGACCGAGCCGGCCACCTGAATGCTGGTGGGCGAGAAGTCGCCGGGCGAGCGCATCCACGCCGCGAGGCGGAGGATGTTCTGGCGGAAGAAGCTCTCGTAGTCCGAGGGCTCCGCGGCCACGTCGGCGTAGGACAGCCGCTGGCTGTCGCCGAACCCGCGCTGTGTGCGCCCCACCGCCTCCTCGGCGAAGTGCGACAGCGCCTCGTCGAGCCACACGCTCTCGAACGTCGGCGCGCCGCGCGTGATGCGGGCGCCGGCGTTGATCATGTGCTGGAGCTCGTGCGCGATCGTCCCGCGCGAGCGCAGCCGCGTGTCCGCCACCGGGCGCGCGTCGCCGAACTGCGCCGCCGGGTCGGGCGTGAGGAGGTAGAAGATCTCCCCCACGTTGCTCTGCTCGCACTTCGCGCGCGGGAACAGGTCGCCGCTCCAGAAGAACCCGCCCTGCACCGAGCCGGAGCGGCGCGGGGTCAGCTTGTTGATCAGCGGCGTGAAGAGCACGAGCACGCGGCCGTTGGCGTCGAGGTCGGTCGGCGTGCCGAAGTAGCTCGAGTCGACCGGGTAGACGAGGTCGTCGAGCTCCGCCGACAGCGCGGCGTAGTCGGCGTCGGCGAAGCCCTCGGGCGCCGCCAGATCCTGCGCGAACACCGCGCGGCGGCCGACGTACTTCACCACCGCCTGCACCGAGTCGTAGTTCGCGCAGACGTCCTCGACCAGCTTCGGCACGCGGAGCGCGAGCACCGCGCCCACCGCCGGCGCGGCGGACGCGACCGCGAGCGACAGCCCGCCCGCCGGCCCCCGCGTGGCCGAGCGCGCCGACGCGGAGGCGCCGCCGGCGGCGCGCGGCGTGAGCAGGCGCCGAGCCGCCGCACGCACCTTCTGGTCGATCGAGATCTGCGTGGACTCGTCACCGAAGCGCCAGGCGAGCGAGGCCGCGGCCGCGGCGCCCGAGGCGTCGGCGACGCGAAGCGCCGCGGGCTGCTCGGCGCCGTAGCGTCCGACGCCGATCGCCGCGCTGTCGCCGACGGCGAGCCCCATCGTGTGGACCGCCAGCTTGTCCGTGACCGGGTTGGCGTTGGCGGCGACGATCAGGTAATCGCTCGGCGCATCGGAGGCGGCGAGATGCACGCAGCCGACGGCCGCGGCGCCGGCCAGCACGCGGACGGCGCCGGCGGGCATCAGCAGCGGCGTGACCGCCGGCGCCACGGCGACGCCGTCGACCCACGCCGATTGGCCGCTGGCGCTCACCGAGACGGTGCGATGCGACGCCGGAACGCAGTCGGACTCCGGCACCACGAACGTGAGCGCGGTCGCCGTGGCCGCGCCGACGACCGCCCTGGTTCCGCCCACCGACACGACGTTCGCCGAGGGCACCGGGACGAAGTCGGCGCCGTAGAGCGTGGCCGGCAGGCCGGCGACGAGCGCCGCCGGGCGGATCGAGTCGATGCGCGGATGGAGCACGCCGGTAACGGTGAGCTCCCCTTCCCCGCGCAGCCGGCCCCACATCGCGACGACGCGCGTCGTGCCGAGGGCGACGCCGCTCACCCGCCCGCTCGCGTCCACGCGAGCGATCGAGGCGTTCACGACGCTCCAGACGACCGTGTCGCCGTACGCCGTGGTGGCGCCGGTGTCGACCACCATGCCGTCATCGTCCAGCAGGACGACGTTCGCCTGGGTCTCACTCCCGACGGCCACGCTCGGCGACGCGAGCGACACCGTCGCCGCGACCGGGTCCCCCTCCTGCACCTCGACCGGGTCGGGCCGCTTCTCGGAGCAGGCGGCGAGGACGACCAGCGCCGCCGCGGAGGCGGCGGCGAGCGAGGCGCGGAGCGAGGGATGGGTGCGGCAGTGCTGCATTCAGGGTTCGACTGGTCGGCGGCCGGGCGTCGCGGTCAGCGGGACGCCGAGACCGAGGCGGACGCCGTGGGCGCCTCCTGCGCGTCGGCCTTCGAGGCCCGCGCGGCGCAGGAGAGGAACAGGCCGACGGTGAAGGCCATGAAGTAGCGCTGGTACGCGGGACGCGACCAGAAGACGCGGGCGAGCTCTTCGAGCGGGTTCATGCGATGCAGCCGTGCAGATGCGGGTCGTTAGGTGGCGGGGCCGTGCGTTCGACGGCCGGCGGGGACGGCGACGGCGGGCTCTCCTGGATACCCGCGGACACCGGCCCGGTTCTCCACGGGAAAGACGCCCGAAGCCGCTCCCAGGATACAGGTAACGCGGCCCGGCCTTCCGCTGATGCACGCGTGCAACAGTTCCCCGCCCGCGGCGGCCTCCGCCGGCGGCGACGGATGGAGAACGCCCCCCGGAGTTGTCCTCCGGGGGGCGTTCTCGCAGTCGGACGAGCCCGCTACTGGAGCGCGATCGTTACCGGCGTGGTCTGGCCGCGGAGAACCGTGACCCGGAGCGGAGTGGCGGGGGCCGTGAAGCCGCTGGGCGGCGTGACGATCAGCTCGACCTCGCCGGCCGGGATCTTCGTGATCGTGATCTTCCCCTTGAGCGCCGGCAGCGGCTCGTCGCCGACCGTGGTGGCCGGGATCGGCTGGCCGACGGCGTTGTTGCCGGAGACCGCCCGCACGACGATCTGGACACCGGGCACGAGCTCCTGCCCCCGCACCGCGGTCACCTCGATCGAGCCGAAGCCACGGGAGGCCAGCGTGTCGCCGAACGTGCCGACGAGCACCGAGGCGAGGGAGAGTCCGGGCTGCCCGAGCTTGGGCTCGATCACCAGGTGAACGCCGTCGAAGGTCTGGAGCGCGGTGCCGACGGAATCTTCGTTGGTGTCGAAGCGGGCGGCCGGGATCTGGGCGACCGAGCCCGGGATCGCGAGGAGGTCGGCGTCGTGGAGTGAGGCGCCGGCGGCGTCGCGCAGCTCGCCGAACGGCACCCCGCGCCGGGTGCGCGTGTCGCGGAGCCAGGGCTGGTAGAAGTAGCCGAGCGGCGGCTGGGCGATGTCCTCGACGATCGCTGAGTAGACGAGCCGCATGTCCCGCGAGCGGTCCCAGAACGCCGACCGCCCGCGCCCGATCGCGATGAAGGGGCGCGGCGCGTTCACGTTGAAGTTTCCGAAGATCGTGTTGCCGCCGGTGATGATGCTGTTCGCCACGATCACCGGGGGCGGGGGCGGCGGGACCGCGAGATTCCGGTACTGCACCCAGACCGGCTGCGGCGTGGTCGCGGTGAACGCCGGCGCGGTCGAATCGGCCTGGATCGTGATTACGAGGTACCGCCTGGTGATGCCGCCGAACTGCGCGCCGCCGAAGCGGGCGCGCACGGTCGTGTTCGGGCCGGCGCCGTGGAAGAACGTGGAGGTCCCGATCTCGCTCGAATCGGTGGTGGTCGACACGCTCCCGGCCGCGGTCACCGAGCTGTCCACCCGAATCGCGGTCAGCCGCGCGGCGACGGGCACGGTATCGCCCACGCCGCCGCCGACGGCGTAGAACCGATACGCCGCCTTGCCAACCAGCGGCTTCAAGCTCGAGAGCGTGACGATCAGCGAGTCGAGCGTCAGGTTGTTCGGGAAGGCGCGCGCGGTGAAGGACCCGCCCGGCAGGCGCAGCGGCGAGGGCACGGTGAGCAGCAGGCCGTACTCGGTGCCGCCGATCTGCCGCGTGGGGACGTCACCCTCGAAGCAGGCCGCGAGCGCCACAACGGCGAGCGGCAGTGCGGCCAGGGCGGCGCGGAGCATCCCGCGGGCGGACGGTCGCGTGAAGGGTCGCATCACGTCACCGACTCACGCCGGGGAAGAAGCTGAACTGCATGCTGAGCCGCAGATTGTGCACGGTGTTCTTGGGGGCGGGAGGCTGCCGCTCCGGGTTCTGGAACAGCTCCTCGGCGAAGAGCGGGTCGTGGAGGGAGAACCAGTTGCGGTCGAAGCCGGTGAAGATCAGGTCGTCGGCGCGCACGCGCAGCGTGGTGCCGCCGCGCAGCGGGACGCCGATCCCGGCGCCGAGCGTGTAGGCGAGCTTGGAGCGGATCGAGTTCGTGCGGGTCTGCTCGGGGTCGAGCCAGAAGGCGTAGCCGCCGACGCCGGCGCTCACTTCGGCGGCCACACCCCGCAGCCCGGTGCTCGGCGAGTCGGCGTCGCCGCCGCCCACGCGCCATCCCAGCTCGGCGCCGTAGTTCGCCATCGTGACCCGCTGGCTGACCTCGAAGACCAGCGTCGTGTCGTTCCGGCGGTTGATGTCGCTGTAGTAGATCTGCCGGTTCCACGGGAAGTACTCACCCCGCGTCGTCGGGCGGGCGAAGCCGGCGGTGAAGCCGAGCGAGAGCCCCGGGACGGCCGGCAGGATCCGGGCGTTGACGAAGCGGACGCCGCCGGCCGCCGCGTCGCGGAGTGCGGCCGACCTGTCGAAGAGCTGGTAGCCGACGATGGCCGAGACCTCGAACGTGCGGCTGCCGGTCACGGCCGAGGAGTCGGTCAGCACCGTGTCCGCGACCTGCGCGAGCGCGCGCGGCGCGGAGAGCGCGAGCGCGCCCGCCGCGAGCGCGAGCGCGGCCGCCGCGGCGACCGCGGGTCGGCGGTCGCGCGGGATGGAGAGTCGCATGCGCGTCAGTTCCCGAACTGGAAGGAGAAGACGTGGTTGTCGTTGAGGGCGCCGAAGTTGCGCCACGCGTAGTCCACCGTGATGCGCCGCGTGCCGAGTGGTACGGCGACCCCACCGCCGGCGGTGTAGCTGATCCCCGAGCCCTGGTCGAGGCGGCTGTCGTTGAGCCAGCGGCCGCCGCCGCGGAAGAAGAGCCGGTGGGCGAAGCCGTACTCCGCGGCCAGCGCGGGCATGATCCGCGTGTCGATCGCGTCGGTGACGTCGGTCAGGAGCATCAGCGAGTGCCGCGACCCGCGCGCCTGCGCGAGCAGCGCCTCGGCGCCGCCGATGATCTCCGTCTGCACGCCGAAGCGGAGCGACGTCGGGAGCTGGAGCCGGTCGGCGCGGAGGGTGATGTCGAGCGTGCGGCAGGTGGGGAAGTTGGGCGTGGTGCACTGCTGCACGCGCCGCTGCACCGCCGGCCCGTCCATCCGCGCGCTCGACCCGAGGTTCGCCACCGAGAAGCCGAGCGTCGAGCCGGCGAGCCCGGTGCGGAAGCGGACGCCGACGTCGGCGCCGTAGTACGTCGCGCTGGCGAACTCGATCCCCTCGGTCGCGCGCTTGAGGGTGCCTCCCACCGCGAGCCGGTCGGTGAACGGCCGCGCGTAGTGCACGCCGACCGAGGTCGCGTTCCAGCGGACGTTCGCGCCGAGCGCGGGGTCGCCGCCGTCCGGGTAGTACTCGGTGGTGCGGACCATGTCGCCGGAGGTGAAGCTGATGAAGCTCAGCCCGAAGACGCCGCCCAGCGCCGGCAGCGCGGCCACGACCGCGGTGTTGGAGAGTCCCGAGTTGCCGTAGAACTTCTCGTGCGACGCCATGGCCGAGGCGACGGTGATGTCGGCCAGCCCGCCGGCGTTCCAGTACGCGGCCGAGAGGTCGTTGGAGATGACCGTGGCCGCGCCGGCGAGCGCGAGCGCGCGGGCGCCGATGCCTAGCGAGAGGAACGCCGCGCCGCGCGTCGCCACGCGGCTGACGGACTCGTTCTTCCCCGGCTGAATGATGGTGCCGGTGGCCTGCGCCGCCGCCGCGCGCGGGGCGAGGCAGACGGCGGCGGCGAGGATGTAGCGGAGTGTGAGACGCATCGCGCCGGTCCTCAACGGATGATGACGAAGCGGCCGACCTTCTTGCGCGTCGCCGCGCCGGTAGGTCCGGTGGCCTGCACGGTGAACAGGTACAGCCCGCTCGCCATGAGCGTCCCCTCGCGCGTCGTCAGGTTGAAGTACAGATCGCCGCTGCCGTTGAGGTCCTCGGCCGTCCAGGCGAGCTGCTGGACGAACTGCCCGGT